>CAYLUX010000067.1:0-13707 GCA_964386935.1 uncultured Janibacter sp. | reverse complement strand
CGGCGACGACCTCGCCGGCAGTCACCTTGCACAGGTCGAACTGCTTGACGAAGTTTTCGGTCAGTGAGTGGGGCATGGGGTCTTCCTTTCGGTACTGGGTTCAGTGGGCGGAACGGATCGCTCCGCCGTCGATGACGAAGGAGGATCCGGTGGAGAAGCCGGGCAGGTCAGAGGCGACGAAGGCGATGAGATCGCCGATCTCGTGGGCCTCGCCCCATCGACCGAGCGGGATGTCGGCGACGACGCGTCCGAGCTCGGTGTCCCGGTCGGTGCCGTTCGCCTCGGCCTTGCTGCGCAGGATGTTCTCCATCCGCTCGGTTCCGGTGGCACCGACGAGGACCTGGTTGACGCGGACCCCGCGCGGAGCGATCTCCCCGGCGAGCGACTTGACGAAGGAGGACTGGGCCGAGCGGTAGGCGGCCGACAGGACGCCGGCCGGGGCGGGCTGGCGCACCCAGGACGAGGAGACGAGCACCATCGCACCGCTGTCCTGCCCGACCATGAGTCGGCCGGCCGCGGTCATCAGCTCGACGACCGGCCGGAGCATCGCGTCGTGGGCGCCTGTCCAGTCCTGCCAGGTGAGCTCCAGCGCCGGCGAGAGCTTCGGACCGGGGGTGTTGGCCACGAGCACGTCGAGCCGGTCGTGCTCGGCACGCACCTGCTCGACCAGGGCAGCACCCGCACCGGGCTCGTTGAGATCGGCGCGTGCGGGGATGATCCGACCACTGCCCACCTCCTCGGTGACGCGGTCACTTGAGCGGGCCGCCGCAACAACGGTCGCGCCCTCGCTCGCGAGTCGCTCGGCCGCGGCACGCCCGATCCCGCGGGATGCCGCAGTGACGAGGGCAACCTTGCCGTTCAGTCCCAGATCCATGGATTTCCTTCTCGTTGTACGTCTTCATGTCGACAGTAATGCATGCATATTTGCATACATAGCTGCGGTCACGAGCTGAGATGGACGGCGTCCTCGGGGCAGGCTCGCTGAGCAGCCCGCGCCGCTTCCTCGAGCGCCTCGGGTACGTCCCCGTCACCGATGACCGCGGCAAACCCCCACTCGTCGAGCTCGAAGAGCTCCGGGCACCGGTCGACGCACGTCCCGTAGCCCTGACACCGGATGGCGTTGATGCGTGCTTTCATGCCTGCTCCTCGGGAGTGGTGGGACGGCTGTCGCCCGCGTGAGCACGGGCGCTGACGAATTCCTTGGCGCTGATGACCGAGGCGGTGGTGCGCGCGAGGGTCGCCGCCCCGTCGAGGAAGGCACAGGCCCCTCGACCGGGCAGGTCCACCCCCCACCGGGACAGGTTTCCCAGGTCCCCCTCATCGGCCAGCCCCTGGGCGTTCTTGCCCAGCGCCTTGCCGATGGCCCGGGTTCCGTTGCGGCACACTCCGCACTGCTGGGAGCTCTCGGAGGCGTACCAGGCACCGAGCTCGGCGACGATCCCGGCGACGTCTTCATCGGGCCCGATGACGGTGAGGGAGGCACATCCCAGACCGCTGCCCGCCAGGCGCAGGGTCGTGTAGTCGCACTCGAGCCCGAGGACCTCCGAGGCGTGCACTCCTCCGAACCAGCCTCCGAGCAAGAGGCGCGAGACGGCCCGTGGCTGCACACCGACGAAGGAGAGCAGCTCGTGGAGCTCGATACCGAGCGGTGCTTCGATGATCGCGCAGCCCTCGGGACCGCCCATGATCGTGAAGAGGGCGCTGCCCGGCGAGGTCCCGGTGCCCAGCTGCGTGAAGGCCTCCGCACCGTGCCGGTGGATCCAGGCGACGTGCGCGAGCGTCTCGACGTTCTGGATGAGCGTCGGCTCGCCACCAACACCCTCCTCGAAAGCACGCGGTGGCTTGAACGTCGGCAGCGGCTGCTTGCCGTTGATGCCTTGCACGAGGGCGCTCTCCTCCCCCGTGACATACCGGTGGTCGAGCGAAACCACCTCGACGTCCACCCCGTCGGGCACGAGTCCGGCACCGGTGAGGTCACCGATGGCCGCCTCGACGGAGGCTCGCGTGTCGGGGCGGCTGACACAGACGATCGTCCGGTCCGCACGAAGGGTGGTGCTCGCCAGCAGCAGCCCCTCCAGGACCAGGTGGGGCCGGTTGAGCAGCAGCCACCGGTCCTTGCCCGACGCCGGCTCGCCCTCGTGGCCGTTGGCGACGACCACGTGCTTGCCGTCGGCAGCGGCCACCGAGCGCCACTTGACGTGCGCCGGGAACCCAGCGCCGCCACGGCCCTGGACCTGGGCGCGGGTGAGCACGTCGATGAGGTCCGCCGTGGACGCCGGCGTCGGAGCCTGCGGCAGATGGCCCAGCTCCTGCTCACCCGTCAGCCCGAGCGGTGAGCCGTCGGGCCGGGTACGCACGAGCCTGGCCTCCATGCAGGGCGCCACGCGTGCCGTGGGCAGCTCGTCGGGGACCCGACGCAACAGGGGGAAGGGGGTACTCATCGCTGCTCCTCGATGATGGACAGGGCGGTCTCGATCGGGACGACTTCTCCGTACTTGGCCTGGATGTCGACGAGAGCCGCGTCGTGGGGCGACCGCTCACGGTCACCGACGGCAGAGTCGACGACGAAGGGACGCAGACCCGACGAGATCGCGTCGACCGCGGTGGCGCGCACGCACCCGGAGGTCGTGGCCCCGCAGACGACGACCGTGTCGACCCCGGCCTCCTCCAGCTGGCCCGCCAGGTCGGTCCCGCTGAAGGCCGAGGCCGCCTGCTTGACGAGGACGTGGTCACCGTCGGCGATCCCCGTCCCCGGATCGATGTCGACCCAGGGCGATCCTGTCCGCAGCTCGAGCATGGCAGGCATCTTCGTCAGCCACACCGGCTCGGCGTCGGGACCGAAGGCGATCGTCGTGAAGATCACGGGGATCTGCCGCCCATGGGCTGCAGCCACGAGTCGGGCGGTCTCGGCCACGACGGTCGGCATCTCGAATCCCGGGCCGCAGGCCGGATCGGTGAAGCCTCGCTGCAGGTCGATGACGAGCAGCGCCGGGCGGGGGCCGGGACGCAGGGTGCCGGCCAGGCCCCCTTCGGCATACCGGGTGAGGACCGCATCACGGTCTGTGGGGGTGGTCATGATGCTCACTCCAGCGAGGTGACGGGCCACTCGCCGTCACCGGCGCGCATCAGCGCCGAGTAGTAGCGGTAGAGGTTGCGCTGGACGCCCTCCTCGTAGCGTGACCAGTAAGCCGTGCCGGGTCCGGGCCAGTCATCCACCTCCCGGGCGATGCCGACACCCGGCATCCCCATCTTGTAGTTGAGCTGCATGTGCATCAGTTCCGCCGCGACCGACCGTCCGGTCCGACCCACGGTGATCCACGGCTCGGTGTCGTCCATCTCGAAGGAGCCACCGACGGAGAAGGTGCCCAGCCCGGCCCGGTAGGTGCGTTCCTTCTGCTCGTCGCTGAGGTTCTTGTACGCCACGAACCAGTTCCAGATCTCGATCTCCCCCGGCCCCCTGGGCTGCCAGGTCCGCATCGTGAGGATGCCCGTGGGGGCGTGCTTCTCGCCGTCCTCGCTCATCGGCAGGGCGAGCACGGAGAAGTTCGGGAAGACGTTGCCCACGAAGACCCGGGCCCGACGGGCGATCTCCAGCTGGTGCTCGGAGATCTTCGTCGTGTCGAAGTGCTCGACCAGCGAGTCCGGGAAGCCGAAGAAGTTGGGTCCGGGCTCGTCGGGGTCCTCGGCCATGGAGAAGGACAGCGAGTGGCCCGGCGCTGCCTGGATGTGGTAACCCATCATGTTGTCCTGGAAGGCCACAGGAAAGGCGCCGATGTCCCACACTGAGCGGTGCAGGGTCCCGAGGTGGTAGTCGTCACCGGAGAAGTTGTCCGCCCCGGATTTCCAGTTGGCCTGCACGACGAAGCGCTGCGGCGGGCCGAGGACCTCGACCCCGTCCTTGTCGAGCCCGAAGAGCAGCGAGAGGTACCAAGCCATGCCGCCGAGGTACTCCTCGAGCGGCGGCGCGGTGGGGTCGAGGCTGGCGAAGACCAGACCGAGGAAGCTCTCGACCTTCGGTGCATGGAGCAGCCCGTTGGACTCCTTGTCCATGCCCTCGAGCGCGTGCTTCCACAGCGGAGCACCGATGAGCTTGCCATCGGAGGCATACGTCCATCCGTGGTAGGGGCATCGGAAGTGGCTGGAGTTGCCGGAATCGGACCGGCACACCTGCACGCCGCGATGACGGCAGGCATCAAGGAGCACGTGGATCTCTCCCTGCTCGTCGCGGGAGACGATGAAGTTGTCCTCGCCGATGGCCCGGACCACGTAGTCACCGTTGGCGGCGATCTCCGACTCGTGCGCCATGAAGACCCATGAACGCCCGAAGACCCGTCGCAGCTCCGCGTCGTAGATGTCCTGGTCCCCGAAGATCGACGCGGGGATGTACCCCTCGGGCAGGTTCTCGTCGAGCTCGTCCAGGAGCTCGCTGGCACGCGCAGACAGGGGCGGACGGGATTTGAGTGCGTCGTTGGTGTGATCGGTCATGGTTCCTCTTTCGTTGGTCCGTCGCCGTTGTTCAGAAGAAGATCGCCAGGTTGTGCGTGCCGATGACGGTCAGGTCGAGCACGACGTTTCGGCGCAGCAGGCGCAGGCCCTCCCCTTCGTCACGCAGGACGTCGTGGCGTTCTCCGGAGAGCAGCTGCGGTGTGGTCTGGTCCTGGCGGGTGCGGTAGATGAGGATGTTGGATCGCACCGCGAGCTCGCTGGGCCGCTCCCCGTGTCGTACGCGGATGTTCGTCACGAAGTGCCGAACCCGTGAGGGCGGATCCTCCGCCCAGGCATAGGCCGTCTCGTTGCGCTTGACCTTCGAGCTCAGTGAGCCATAGTCCTCGTTGAGGTGGTACATGCCGGCTGCGACCCCGTTGCCCCGAGAGCGTTCCACGGTCTGGCGCAGCGGCAGCTGGTAGACCACGTCTCGGCTGACCATCTCGACGAGCCACCGGCGCTCCTGGAGGTCGTCGAGCATCTCAGCCTCGAGCATGAGGAAGTCGACCGCAGCGCCCTGCTCAGGACTGGTCGAGCTCAGTGGTCGGTTGGTCATCTCTACTCCCTCTCGAGGTGGGTGGTCGATCATGGTCGCCTCGGCAGTCACAACTGCCTGCCGGCGAAGAAGGCACTGTGGACGGCATCGAAGACGCGCCCCGGTCGGTCGGCCGAGCCGATGGCGATGACCTGCTGCCCCCGCTCGACCAGCGCCTGGCGAAGGGGGTCCCTCGCATCGCTGCGCCCGCTGGCGAGGACGACGGTGTCGGCCTCGAGCGGCTGGCCCCCGGCCAGCGCGACGCCTTCGGCCGTGACGGCGGCGGCACGGACCCCGGTGCGCACGTCGACCCCGGCCTCGGCGAGGAGCCTCGGTAGGACCATGAGATCGGTGAAGACCTCGTCACCCTGCTGGAGACTTTCGTGCTGCTCGACAAGCGTGACCGAGGTGTTCGGCAGCTCCCGGGCGATCCGCAGGGCGCACTCGCACCCCTGGAAGCCGCCACCCACGACGACGACGGACGTGCCGACCTCGTCGGGCCGCACGGTGGCGGGCGTCAGCGGTGTCGTCCCGGCCGCGATGGCCAGATCTGGCTCCCGGTCGGGCGCGCCCGTGGCCAGGACGACCGCATTGAAGCGCTCGAGATCCTCCGCCGAAGCTCGCCGGGCCACGACCTCGATCCCACGGCGGAGCACCTCGTGCTCGAGATGGTCGACGAGGGCCCGCAGGTCGACCTTGCTCGCCCAGTGCCTCGTGAAGCGAAGGGCGCCACCGAGGCCATCGGGCTCGAAGAGGGTGACCCGGTGACCGCGGTCGTGCAGCAGAGCTGCGCCACGCATGCCGGCGACACCACCCCCGACGACGGCGATCTCCCGTGGACGGGTGGTGATCTCGATGGGGAAACTGCGGTCCTCATTCAGCACCGGGTTGACGCTGCACCCGGAACTGCGCCCAGCGTTCAGTCCGCGGTGCAGGCACCCGTCGTTGCAGCGGATGCAGGGGGTGATCTCCTGCTCACGGCCGCTCAGCGCCTTGGCCGTCCAGTCGGGGTCGGCAAGCATCGCACGCCCCAGTGAGACGAAGTCGGCCGATCCGGATGCGATGATCTCGTCGGCGATGGCTGGCGAGACCAATGACCCGGAGGCCATGACCGGGATCGACACGGCTTCCTTGATCCGCTCCCACCCCCAGCGGTGCGGCACCCGCGGCATATACCAGGGGCTCACTTCCCACTCCATGAGGGCGTGGTGGCCGCCCGAGGCGTGGATGACGTCGACACCGCGCTCCTGCAGCATTCGGGACAGCTGCACCGTCTCCTCGATGGTGATCCCGTCGGGCTCGTAGTCGATGACGGACAGCCGGATGGACAGCGGGAACTCCCCGGGGACCGACCGGCGGATCTCGTCGACGATCTCGAACAGGATGCGCGAGCGGTTCTCGAAGCTCCCCCCGTACTCGTCGGTGCGGTCGTTGGTGTGCGGTGAGAGGAAGTTGGTCAGCAGGTACCCGTGCCCGGCGTGGACCTCGACGAGGTCGAAGCGGGCCTCGTACGCACGTCGGGCCGCTGCACCGAAGTCCCTGGCGAGCTGGTGGATCTCCTCGACGCTCATCGCCTCGGGCACGTTTCCCTCGACCGCCTCGACCTCGGACCAGGACGACGTCGACGCCGACTTCAGGGGCCTGGTGCCGAGGAACTTCTGCCGACCACCGTGGGCGAGCTGGATGCCGACACACGCCCCGGTCGAACGGACGACGTCGGCGAGCCAGCCCAGGCCGGCGACGTGCTCACGCCGGGACAGGCCGATCTGGTTGTGGATCGCCTTGGACGCGTCGTCGTCGACGTAGCTGTACTCGAGCATGACCAAGCCGATGCCCCCTTCGCCCAGCCGGCGGTAGTGGTCCACCGTGCGCTGGGTGATGGTTCCGTCCTGGTTGGCGGTCGCCGTCGCCTGGGGCGACTTCACGACCCGGTTGCGCAGCTCGAGCCCCCCGATCCGACCCGGTCGGGCGAGGCCGGCGAAGGGGGCAGCATCCACTGAGGTCGACATGTTCGTCCTCCTCTCAGGCGAAGTTCTTGGCACGGTTGCCAATGGCGCAGGCATCGCACAGCGGTCGGTGGTCATCAGCGCGAACGTCGCGGTCCATCTCGTAGGCCACATAGGACTTGGTGCACTCGTCGCAGCGGACGTAGGTGCGCCAGACGTCGTCGACCTCGAGACGGATGTCGCTCACGGGCAGCTCCTTCTGGCGAGCGGCCGTGACGAGGTGCCCAATCGTGTACAGCACGACGGCGATGACGAGGGCGGCGATCGGCGCTATGGCGGAGAGCTTGGCCGGGGCCGCGCTGGCCTCCTCGAGCCAGATCGCGACTGCGGCGGAGACCAACCAAGCGGCCAGGCCCCACGTCACCCGGGGGACCCGCTGCGCGCGGAATTCGGTGGCCTTCCAGCCTTTCGACAGGGCGTAGTGGGCCAGGAGGATGCCGACCCAACCGACCATGAACGCCGCCTGCCAGCCGAGCATCCGCTGGAGGTAGCTGAAGACGTCGGTGAGCATGATCGCAAAGACAACGACGGTCAGGCCGACCACGAGGAAAAGACGCGGGACCCGTTTACCCGTGATCGAGGTGATGACGCGGGAGGCGTTGGCGGAGGACTCGTAGTAGTTGAGCGTGTTGATCCGCGTCTGCGAGACGGCGATGAGGATGAGGCCGACGACGCCGAGACTCGACAGCAGCGCGGTGACGACCCCGGTCTCGGCGGCCGGCTCATTGGGGATGACCGAGCGGACGAGGAAGATGCCGACGACACCATTGACGAGGAAGAGCAAGGTCTGGAAGACCCAACCGAAACTGACGTTCGTGTGGAACTTCTCGTCCTCGACCTTGCCGAAGCGGGCGAAGTCCGCCGTCGTCGGCATGATGATGAACAGCCCCATGTAGAGCATCAAGCCCAGAACCCATCCGGGGTAGGCACGAGCCTCGACCGGCACGATGCCCTCGAAGTCCAGCCAGGCCGAACCCACCGGGTAACGGATCGCCGTGACGACGACGGCTGCGACGAGACCGGCATAGTAGAAGGGCAGCAGTGCTCCGTTGAGCTTGGCCATGAAGGTCTGCACGCCGCCGAGCATCAGGGGCAGCATGATGAGGGCCACGAGGGCGTACCAGATCTCGATGCGCCAGCCGGGCGTGTAGTGCGCGAAGGCGACGGCGAGCGTGCTCGACTCGAAGACGGCGTAGTACACGGTGTTGGCGGTGAGCATCGCGGCCGCGATGATGGCGCCGAAGATGCCGAAGGTCTGGCGTGACAGCAGGGTGGCGTTGAGCCCGGTGCGGATCGTCCACCGGGAGATCACCGTGTTGGCGAGCGAGTAGATGACGACGGCGAGGACCATGGCGATGATCGCGTCGATGCTCCCGAAGAGGCTCGAGGCGAGGGCTCCGTAGAAGAGCCAGACCATCGCGGACAGCAGCGACCAGAAGGACATGGCCAGCTGCCACCTGCCCACCCGCATCGTGACCGGAACGACGTGATTGGCGTAGTCGTCGTGGTGCTGGTCGTCGAGCACCCGCTCGTCATCCGTGTCGGACAGCTCGAGCCGGCGCACCGACCGTGGCTGGTCGTCCGCCTGCTTCTCCTTTGGAGCGAGACCCATGTGAGTACCCTTCTTCATGTGCACGCATCTTTGCATACACTTTCGTATAGCATGAGATGCGCGTCACGATGTGTCAAGGACCGGCGACGACCAGGTCCGGGATCCGGACCAAGGCAAGCCTTGCCTCGAGGCTGTCCCCGGTGACGTCCCTCAGCTACGCCGCTGGCAGTTCCCGCACCAATACAGGGTGCGGCCGGCCACGTCCTTCGCCCGCACCCGCGAGCCGCACACCCGGCACTCCTGCCCGGTGCGCTTGTAGACGTAGGAGGTCCGCTCCTCGAGGCGCACGTCCTCCCCCTCCGCCAGGGCGGACTCGACCTGCTCGACCTCGTCGGCGACGGTGACGATCCGACTCGTCGCCACCCCGAGCGGGAGGAGCCGACGCAAGTCCGCCCAGATGAGGTCCCACGACGCCCGCTTGAGTCGCTCACCCGGGGTCATCGGATTGATCCGGTGGCGGAAGAGCACCTCGCAGCGGTACACGTTGCCCACCCCGGCAAGCACGTCCTGCTCCATGAGCAGCGCAGCGATCGACTTGCCGGAGCGGTGGATGCGCTCCCACGCGGCTTCGGCGTCGGTGTCCCGCAACGGGTCTGGGCCGAGTTTGACGTGCACCGCCGCTTCCTCGTCGGGAGTGACCACGGCGCAGGTCATCGGGCCGCGCAGGTCCGCGACGTGCTCCTCGGTGGCGATCCGGCAGCGCACCTGGCCGATCACCGGGCGCTCCCCCACGTACGCGACCGCGTCGATGGTGAAGGTCCCGATCAGTCCGAGGTGGACGTGCAGGATCCGCTCACCGGAGAACTCGAGGAAGAGGTGCTTGCCGTGCGCGCGAGCCTGCACCACCTCGAGGCCGTCGAGCAGCGCCGCGCCGGAGGCGAAGCGGCCCTGCGGGGAGGAGACCGCCACGGCCCGACCGGCGAAGGCGGCGTGCAGACCGGCCGCGATGCGGTGGAGCGTGTGTCCCTCGGGCATGGCGAAGGGGGACTCAGCTCGCCTTCTTCTTCGTGGTCGACTTCTTGGCGCCCGACTTCTTGGCCGTCGACTTCTTGGCGTCCGACGTCCCCCCGGACGACTTCTTCGACCCGCCCTTGGACGAGGACTGCTTCGACGAGGTCGACTTCTTCGCGGCAGCCTTCTTCCCGCCCTTGGCAGCCCCCGAGTCCTTGGCGGGGGCCTCGCCACGGGCCGCCTTGGCCTTGTCCACCGAGCGGGAGAGGGCCGCCAGCAGGTCGACGACCTCGCCGGAGTCCTCCTCGGTCTCGGCCGGGGCGGCGACCTCGCCCCCTTCGACCTTGGCGCGCACGACCTCCTCGACGGCGATCGCGTAGTCGTCCTCGAACTCCTCCGGCTCCCAGTCCCCGGCCAGCTCGTCAATGAGCATCCGGGCCATCGACATCTCCTTCTCGGTGGCCTCCTCGACGTCGTCGAGCCGGGCGAAGTCGGTGGCACGGATCTCGTCGGGCCAGAGCATCGTCTGCATCACGATGACGCCCTCGCGCACCCGCAGCACGGCCAGCGTCATCCGGGTGCGGATGGAGACGGTGACGACCGCCATCCGGCCCTCGGCCTCGAGTGCCTCGCGGAGCAAGACGTAGGGCTTCTGCGCGGACTTGTCCGGCTCGAGGTAGTAGCTCTTGTCCAGGAGCATCGGGTCGATCTGCTCCTGGGGGACGAACTTCTCGACGCTGATCTCCTTGCTGGAGCGCACCGGCAGGCCCGCCATGTCCTCGTCGGTGAGGACGACCATCTCGCCGTCCTCGGTCTCGTAGCCCTTGGCGATGTCGTCGTAGGAGACCTCGTCGCCGTCGATGCTGCAGAAACGCTTGTAGCGGATCCGGCCCCCGTCGCTGGCGTGCACCTGGCGGAAGCGGATGTCGTGGTTCTCCGTCGCCGAGTACAGACGCACGGGGACGTTGACGAGGCCGAAGGAGACGGCCCCCTTCCAGATCGCGCGCATGTGGTCCTCCAGCGGGGTGTGCGTCAAGCTAAGCCTACGCGTCAAGGCCGGCAGGAGCGGCGCGCTCGTGGCGGACCGGGGGGCCGGTGCAGGATGGAGCCCATGCGTCCGATGCTCGCCACGCTCACCGACAGGGTCCCCCGCGGGCCGGAGTGGGTGCACGAGGTCAAGTGGGACGGGATGCGCCTCCTCGCCGACGCGAAGGGCGGCGGCCTCACCCTGACCAGCCGATCCGGTCGGGACGTCACCGCGACCTTCCCGGAGCTGGTGCCCCTCGGCGACTTCTACGACGACATGATCCTCGACGGCGAGGTCGTGGCGCTCGAGGATGGCCGGCCGAGCTTCGGTGCCCTCGCCGAGCGGATGCACGTGGGTGAGCGGCGGGCTGCGGCGCGGGCGGCGGTGGCGCGACCGGTGACCTTCATGGTCTTCGACCTCGTGCGGCTGCTCGGGCAGGACCTCACCCGCCAGCCGTGGCACGTGCGTCGGGAACTCCTCGAACGCCTCGATCTCGATGGCCCGCACTGGCAGGTCCCCGCGACCCACGACGACGGCGAAGGACTCCTTGCCGCGACCGTCGAGCAGGGCCTCGAGGGCGTCGTCTCCAAGCGCCGCAGCGCCCCCTACGCGCCGGGCCGCCGCTCCACCGACTGGCTCAAGCTGCCCCACCGCGACACCATCTCCGTCGTCGTCTGCGGCTGGCGCCCCGAAGTCGACGGCGAACGGCTCGGCGCCGTCCTCGTCGGCCTGCCGGGCGAGAAGGACTGGCAGTTCGTCGGCCGGGTCGGCTCGGGCCTCGCCGGACGTGCGGGCGCGCACCTGCTGACCAAGCTGCGTCCGCTGGCGGTGGGGCACTCCCCCTTCGCCACGGAGGTGCCACGCGAGGACGCGGTGGGCACGACGTGGGTGGAGCCGGAGATCGTCATCGACGTCGCCAGCCTCGGCCGCAGCAGCGGTGGCCGGCTGCGCCAACCCTCCTTCCAACGGTTGCGCACCGACCTGACCGTCGCCGGCCTGTGGGAGACCGGCGATGGCTGAGCCGGACGTCACGCACGTGGAGGTCGCTGGCCGTCGACTGCGGCTGACCTCGCTGGAGAAGGTCATGTACCCCGCCACCGAGACGACGAAGGGGGAGGTCCTCTCCTACTACGCCCGAGCCGGGGAAACGCTGCTCACCCATCTCGCGCAGCGACCGGTCACCCGGGTGCGGTGGCCGCACGGCACGGGCGAAGCGAGCTTCTTCGAGAAGAACCTGCCCTCCGGCGCGCCCAGCTGGCTGCCGCGGGTGCAGGTCGAGGACGTGACCTACCCGCTCGTCGAGGACCTGGCCCAGCTGACCTACCTGGTCAATCTCAACTCCGTCGAGCTGCACGTGCCGCAGTGGCGCGTCGACGCCGACGGCGAGCGGCTGAACCCCGACCGGCTCGTCATCGACCTCGATCCGGGCAAGCCTGCCGGCCTGCACGAGTGCGCGCAGGTCTCGCTGCTGCTGCGCGAGCGCCTCGAGGGCCTGGGCATGGACCTCTTCCCGGTCACCTCGGGCAGCAAGGGGATGCAGCTCTACGCCCGGCTCGGGGGTGACCTCAGCGGCGACCAGGTGCGCGACCTGGCCCAGCAACTCGCCCAGGAGATGACCCGCAAGAACCCCGATCTCGTGCTGTGGAAGATGACGCGCACGCTGCGGCCGGGCAAGGTCTTCCTCGACTGGAGCCAGAACGTTGCGGCCAAGACGACGGTCTGCCCCTACTCGATGCGGGGCCCGGACGACCCGTGGGTCGCCGCGCCGCGCACCTGGGAGGAGGTCGAGGCGGGGGCGGAGGACCCGGAGGCGCTACGACAGCTGCGCTTCGAGGAGGTGTTGGAGCGACTGGCCTCCGACGGCGACCTGCTGGCCCCGCTGCTCGACTGACCCGCGTGCACGAACGGTAGCCTTGGTGACGTCTGACGGCGTTCATCGGCCGGTGACCCCGGGTTCCACTACCTTCCGTGCACGCCGGTCACGGGCGCCGGGGGCACCCGGCGCAGGCATCCAGACCGGGCAGGGCGTACATCAGGCAGCAGGACTGCCGGTGCGGTGGCGGCCCGCCGACGAGCCGGGCCAGGGCGATCTCCCACATGTCCTCGACCATGCCGAGGCGCTGCCGGCTGGACATCTTCTCCGGGGTCGGCAGCCCTTGTGCGATGTCGGCGCCGGTGGCGCGGTAGCCGTCCCACGCCGCCTCGTGGCGCTCCATGTCGTCCTCGATGCGCCGGTGCCCGCCGGGCCGCAGCTGCACGACCTGCGGGTAGAGGTAGTCCGGGGCCAGGCCGAGGGACCACAGCGCCGGTGTCGCGTCGAGCGCGATCGCGGTACGCATGGCCGCGGTGGCCATCACCGTGGCGAGCGGGTCGAGCAGGTACTGCAGGACGAAGGCCGCGGGCATCCCCTTTGGCGCCGTCCCGGACTGCGCGATCGTCACCTCGCGGTATGCCTCGATCCACCGCGGCGCGAGCTCGTCCGCACGTGCGAGCGGGACGTCGAGGTCCGGGTCACCGTCGTCGGCGACCCGGACCTCGAGGAAGGAAAGGTGACGGCCGAGCCCCGCGAGGTCCTCGCGCAGCCCGGCCGCTGTGGTGCTCACGCTCAGCCGTTGGCCTTCGCGTAGGCCTCGCGGACCTCGCGGCTGATCCGACCGCGGTCGGAGACCTCGTAGCCGTTGGCGCGCGCCCACTCGCGGATGCGGCTCAGGTCCTCCTTGCTCGAGGACGAGGAGGAGCGACGGGTCCCGCTGTTGCGTCGACCGCTGACGCGACGACCGGCACCAACATATCCGGCGAGGGCGTCGCGAAGCTTGGCGGCATTCTTGTCATTGAGGTCGATCTCGTAATTCACGCCGTCGAGCCCGAAGGTGACGGTTTCGGTGGCATCGCCACCATCGATGTCGTCCTCGAGAATGATTTGCACTCGCTGTGCCATGGGGTCTCCATTCATTGCGGCAGGTGGGTAACCGGAATCAACGGTAACCATCTCGACACGAAATGTCGCATCGAGATCCGGCATTCAGCGATCTTTGCGGAAAAGGTTGCGCAATTCACAGGAGGGCGCCTCTGGGGTCAGGAATCCGACGTC
>CAYLUX010000066.1:0-13782 GCA_964386935.1 uncultured Janibacter sp. | reverse complement strand
TGAACCGCAGCACGGCGACCCGGTCACGTGAGGTGTGCACGGCCGCGGAGAGGATGTTCACCCCGGACTCCGAGAGCACTCGCGTGACCTCGGAGAGCAGACCGGAGCGGTCCAGGGACTCCACCTGCATCTGGACGAGGAAGAGGCTCGAGCTGCTCGGTGCCCACTCGACGTCGATGATCCGCTCGGACTCCTTGCGCAGCGACTCCGCGTTCGGGCAGTCCGTGCGGTGCACCGAGACCCCGTCCCCGCGGGTGATGAAGCCCATGATGTCGTCGCCCGGCACCGGGGTGCAGCAGCGGGCGAGCTTGACCCAGACGTCGTCCATGCCCTTGACGACCACACCCGGGTCCCCGCCGCGGCGCCGCCGCTCGACCGGACCGGGCAGCGTCGCCTCGGCAAGGTCCTCCGAGGCGCCGTCCTTGCCCCCGGCCGCGGCGAGCAGTCGCTCCACGACGTGCTGTGCGGAGACCTGCCCCTCCCCCACGGCTGCGTAGAGTCCGTCGACACCCTGCCTGCGCAGCTCGCTCGCGACGGCGGTGAGGCTCTCCACGGTGACGATGCGGTGCAGCGGCATGTTCTGCTTGCGCACGACCTTGGCGATGGCCTCCTTGCCGACCTCGGCCATCTCCTCGCGCCGCTCCCGGGAGAACCAGTGCTTGATCTTGTTGCGCGCCCGTGCGGAGCGCACGAACTTCAGCCAGTCGCGGGAGGGCCCGGCACCCTCGGCCTTGGAGGTGAGGATCTCGACGGCATCGCCGTTCTCGAGCGGCGAGTCCAGCGGCACGAGTCGCCCGTTGACCCGCGCACCGATGCACTTGTGACCGACCTCGGTGTGCACGGCATAGGCGAAGTCGACCGGCGTCGAATCCGCCGGCAGCGAGATCACCTGCCCCGTGGGGGTGAAGGCGTAGACCTCCTTGGAGTTGATCTCGTAGCGCAGCGAGTCCAGGAACTCGCTCGGGTCGCTCGTCTCCCGCTGCCAGTCCAGCAGCTGACGCAGCCAGGCCATCTCCTCCGCCTGGCCGTCGGCGACCTGACCGCCCTCCGGCGTTGCCCGCTCCTTGTACTTCCAGTGCGCGGCGACGCCGTACTCGGCACGCCGGTGCATCTGGTGGGTGCGGATCTGGATCTCGACCGGCTTGCCCTGCGGTCCGATGACCGTCGTGTGCAACGACTGGTACATGTTGAACTTCGGCAGCGAGATGTAGTCCTTGAACCGCCCCGGCAGCGGGTTCCACCGCGCGTGCAGGGCGCCCAGGGCCGCATAGCAGTCACGCACGGTGTCCACGAGCACCCGGATCGCGACGAGGTCGTAGATGTCCCCGAACTCCCGGCCCCCGACGATCATCTTCTGGTACACGGAGTAGTAGTGCTTGGGTCGGCCGGTGACGGTGGCCTTGATCTTGGCCTGCCGCAGGTCGAGCACCACCTGGGCCTTGACCGTCGCGAGGTACTCCTCGCGCGCGGGCGCACGCTCGGCGACGAGCCGGACGATCTCCTCGTAGACCTTGGGGTAGAGCGTGGCGAAGGAGAGGTCCTCCAGCTCCCACTTGATCGTGTTCATGCCCAGCCGGTGCGCGAGCGGCGCGTAGATCTCGAGGGTCTCGCGGGCCTTGCGCTGCGCGGACGAGACCGAGACGTAGCGCCAGGTGCGGGCGTTGTGCAGCCGGTCGGCGAGCTTGATGACGAGCACCCGGATGTCGCGGGCCATCGCCACGATCATCTTCCGCACAGTCTCGGCCTGCGCGCTGTCGCCGTACGTGAACTTGTCGAGCTTGGTCACCCCGTCGACGAGCTTGGCGACCTCCGCGCCGAACTCCTCCTCGAGGTCCTCGAGGCTGTAGGAGGTGTCCTCCACGGTGTCGTGCAGCAGAGCCGCCGCCAGCGTCACCGGCGTCATCCCGAGCTCGGCGAGGATCGTCGCGACCGCGAGCGGGTGGGTGATGTACGGATCCCCGCTCTTGCGCTTCTGCCCCCGGTGACACTCCTCGGCCACCGCGTAGGCGCGCTCGATCATGCTCGTGTCGGCCTTGGGGTGGTTCTGCCGCACGATGCCCAGGAGCGGCTCGAGCACCCCAGGTGTCGGGCCGCGGCCCGCGCCGAGGCGGGCCAGCGAGGCACGCGCGAGCGACCGGGGGGAGAATCCCCCGCCCGAAGCACTGCGCTCACTCATGGGGTGAGCCTAAACCGTGACGAGGCTCCTGATGGTGGAGGCCACTGCTTCCCGGCCCCCCAGGGCCTCGATCTCCACGAGGATCTCGACCCCGCAGACCTCGGCACCGACCTCGTGCAGCAGCCGGCAGGCGGCCGCGGCCGTGCCTCCCGTCGCGAGCACGTCGTCGACGACGAGCACCCGCGCCCCCGGACGCACCGCCGCGGCAGGGATCTCCACCCGCGCGGTGCCGTACTCCAGTTCGTAGTCCACGCCGATCGTCTCCCCCGGGAGCTTGCCCGCCTTGCGGACGGGGAGGAACCCGACACCGAGCTGGCGCGCCACTGCCGCACCGAAGATGAACCCGCGCGCCTCCAGACCCGCGACGAAGTCGATCCGCCCGGACCACGGCTCGGCGTGGGCGGCGACCACCTCGCCGAAGAGCGGCCCGTCGGCGAGCAGAGGCGTGATGTCCTTGAAGGAGACGCCCGGCTCCGGGAAGTCGGGGATCTCCCGGAGCGCCCCGCGGATGCGCTCACCCAGGTCGGCCGACACCGTGGCGCTCATCGTCCGCGCTGCTTGCGAGGGGTCTTCTTCGGCTGGTTGCGCGGACCACCCTGGGCGTACTTGTGCACCTTGCGCCCGGTCACGGTCTGCGCCTCATCACCGGAGGGCGCCTGCGCCGGCGGTGTGCCGGGTGCGCTCGAAGGGGGCGTGCCCCCGCCGGTGGTACCGGCCGCCTCGGTGGTGGAGGTGGGGGTCTCCCCCTTCGCTCCCACGCCGGCGGTGGCGGGGACGGGCTCGGTCTGGGCCGTGCGGGCCGCGTACTTGGCGGCCGCCTTGTCCAGGGAGACCACGTCGGCGTCCTTGCGTCGCAGGTCGACCAGGAGCGGGGTCGCGATGAAGACCGAGGAGACCGCACCGATCGTCATGCCGATGAAGAGCGCGAGCGAGAGGTCGAGCAGGGTGCCGGGACCGAGCTTGGCGAAGCCGATGACCAGGACCGCGATGATCGGCAGCACGGCGATCACCGTGGTGTTGATCGATCGCACGAGGGTCTGGTTCACGGCGAGGTTCGCCGCGTCGCCGTACGTGCTGCGCCTGTTGACGAACGCGGCCGCCGTGTTCTCCTTCACGTGGTCGAAGACGACGACCGTGTCGTAGAGGGAGTACCCAAGGACCGTGAGGAAGCCGATCATCGTCGCCGGCGACACCTCGAACCCGGTCCAGGTGTAGATGCCGACGGTGATGAGCATGTCGTGCGCGAGAGCGACGAGCGAGGCGACGGCCATCTTCCAGTTGCGGTAGTACGCCGCCATCACCAGGCCGGTGAAGAGCAGGAAGATCACGAGCGCGCGCAGCGCCTGCTTCGTCACCGAGGCGCCCCACGAGGGGCCGATGAAGTTCGAGCTGACCTTGTTGGTCTCGACGTCGAAGGTCTTGGCGAGCTCCTGGGAGACCGCGCGGGACTCGTTGGAGCTCAGCTCCTCGGTCTGCACGCGCACCGTGGAGTCGCCCAGGGAGGTCACGTTCGCCGACGCGCCGGACCCGGCGACCTCGCGGACCGCGCTGGTCGCCTTGGACTCGAAGTTGCCCGACAGGCTCTGGCTGGTCGCGACCTTGAACTCCGAGCCTCCGGTGAACTCGAGGCTCAGGTTGAGCCCCTGGACCACCAGGCCCATCGCGGCGATGACCATGATCACCGCGGAGATGACGTACCAGTGCTTGGACTTGCCGACGAAGTCGAAGGACTTCGCGCCGGTGTAGAGCCCGTTGCCGAAATCTGTCATGCGGCTCATCGCGAGCCCCCTTCCGCCGGACGGACCCCCGGCGAGAAGTCCACGCTCCCCCGGCCCCGGTACCGGATCGTGGCCTCGCTCGGGTCACCCACGTCGAAGCCGGACCACGGGTGCTGCGAGGAGAAGAACCGGTTCCTCGCCAGGATGGTCAGCGCCGGGTGGGTGAAGAGCCAGAAGATCGCGAGGTCGATCAGCGTCGTCAGCCCGAGGGTGAAGGCGAAGCCGCGCACGCTCGAGCTGGCCAGCACGTAGAGCACGACCGCCGCGATGAGGTTGACGCCGTCGGCGACGAGGATGGTGCGCTTGGCGCGGGCCCAGCCCGCCTCGACGGCGGCGCGTACGTTGCGGCCCTCACGCAGGGCGTCCCTGATGCGTTCGAAGTAGACGATGAAGCTGTCCGCCGTGACACCGATGGCGATGATCAGACCTGTCACGCCCGCCATGTCGAGGCGATAGTTGTACCCCCACGACAACAGCGCGATGGCCAGATAGGTCATGCCGAAGGCCACGATCATCGAGCCCATCGTCACCGACGCGAGCACCCGGTACTGGAAGATCGAGTAGATGAAGACGAGGAGCAGGCCGATGGCACCGGCGATGATGCCGTACTCCAGCTGCTCGGAGCCGAGCGTCGGGCTGATCTCCTGACGGCTCTGCAGGTCGAAGGAGAGCGGCAGCGCACCGAACTTCAGCGACTTGGCCAGGCTGCGGGCCTCATCGATCTGGAAGCCGCTGATGCTCGCCTTGCCGTTGGGGATGACCTCGTTGAAGCCCGGTGCCATGAGGACCTGGGAGTCCAGGGTGACCGCCAGGGCGTTGTAGGAGGCCGGCGGGTTGGCGCCCGCGGGGCTCAGGCTCTGCGCCCCGACCATCTTCTGGGAGATGTTCTTGTAGTCCTCGCGGCCGTCGCTGGTCAGCGAGAGCTGGATCTCCGGCTCGTTCGTCTGCTGCCCCTGCGGGCCGGTGGCGTACCCCGCGGTCGCGTCCTCGATCTCGGTGCCGTTGACGACCGTGGGACCGAGGATGTACTTCATCGCCCCGTCCTTGGAGCAGGCGATGATCGCCTCGTCGGGCTGGGCGCGGTCCTCGTCGACGCCCTTCTTGCAGTCCAGGTCCTGGAACTTCTGCCACAGCTTCTCCGACACGTTGTTCGGGTCCATGGCGTTCTTCGGCTTGCCCGTGGGCTTCCAGGCCGACTGCCCGCCCTGGGGCTGCGGCTGCTGGGACTTCTCCGGGGACTTCTTCTCGTCCGACTTCTTGTCGTCGGACTTCTTCGACTCCTTGTCCTCCCCCTTCGAGCCGGAGCTGGTCGCGCTCGTCTCGGCGGGGCGGGCCTGGTCACGGGAGGCTGAGTCCGAGTCGGAGTCGCGGTCGGACTTCTTGTCCGCAGGCCCCGACTTGCCGTCCTGGGAGCCGGAGTTGCCCGACTTCCCGGGCCCGGACTGCGGCTGCTTGCCGACGGCGCTGGCGAGCACCGGACGGAACTGCATCTGCGAGGAGGCGGCGATGGCCTCCTCCTGCTCCTTGGTCGGGGTGCCGGGCATCGCGATGACGATGTTGGAGTCACCCTGCGTGGTGACTTCGGCACCGGTCGTGCCCTGGGAGTCGATGCGCTGGACGATGATGTCGCGGGCCTGCGCCAGCTCCTCCTGGTTGACCTGCCCGGTCTCGCTGCGCGGCTCGAGGATGATCTGGGTCCCGCCCTCGAGGTCCAGTCCAAGGCGGGGCGTCCACGTGGCGTTCTTCTCCATCACGCCGTAGCCGAGGCTTCCGACGAGGACGATGACGAAGGCGAGCAGCCAGAGCAGGGTGCGCTTCGCGTTGTCCTTGCGCGCGACGTCCTTGGTGCGTCGGGTCTCCACGTCAGGCCCGCTCGGTCGTGTCGTCGTCGGCGTCCTCGGGCGCGGTGGCCCGGGGCCCGGCCGCGTCGGCGCTCGAGCCGACCGCCCGACGGTCCACCGTCAGCACGACACCCTCGGCCACCTCGAGACGGACCAGCTGCTCGTCGAGCTGCACGATCCGGCCCCGGATCCCGGAGGTCAGGAAGATCTCGTCCCCCTCCTGGAGCGATGCGGTGAACTGCGCCATGGCCTTCGCCCGGCGCCGGCCGGACCAGATCATGAAGGCGATGAGCAGCAGCGGCAGGAGGAGCAGGAGCAGGCTGGCGATCGGCGAGCCTTGGTTCATGGGGAGGGACTTCCTGGTTCGAGGCGCATCCCGAGGGATGCGGCGGCACAAGGGACCCGAACTCCGGGCCAGTGGATCAGTCTAGGTCAGTGGGGCACGCCTCTCCAACGAGCGACGCACCGTCGGCGTTCCGTGGATCGCTCACCCGAGGCGACCGCCACCGGGATCCTCGGGCAGCGGCAAGGTCCCCTGCTCGGTCTTCGGCGGCGTCAGACCCAGGTGCTGCCAGGCGAAGGGGGAGGCAATCCGCCCCCGTGGGCTGCGAACGATGTACCCCTGCCGGACGAGGTAGGGCTCCGCGACGGTCTCGACGGTGTCGTTCTCCTCACCCACCGCGACCGCGAGGGTGGACAGGCCGACCGGGCCACCGCCGAAGCGCCGGCACAGCGCCTCGAGCACGGCCCGGTCCAGCCGGTCCAGGCCCATCTCGTCGACATCGAAGAGGGCCAGCGCCTCGTGGGCGGCGTGCAGGTCGACGCGGTTCTCGCCGTGCACCTGCGCCCAGTCGCGCACCCGGCGCAGCAGCCGGTTGGAGATGCGCGGGGTGCCACGCGAGCGACGGGCGATCTCGGCGAGACCGTCCCGCTCGGCCTCGATCTGCAGCAGGCCGGCGCTGCGCTGCAGGATCTGCTCCAGGTCGGCGTCGGCGTAGAAGTCCAGGTGGCCGGTGAAGCCGAAGCGGTCCCTCAGCGGCGCCGGCAGCAGACCCGCCCGCGTGGTGGCCCCGACGACGGTGAAGGGCGGCAGCTCGAGCGGAATGGCGGTCGCGCCGGGGCCCTTGCCGACGACGACGTCGACGCGGAAGTCCTCCATGGCCAGGTAGAGCATCTCCTCGGCCGCCCGGGACATGCGGTGGATCTCGTCGAGGAAGAGCACCTCCCCCTCGGCCAGCGAGGAGAGCACCGAGGCCAGGTCGCCGGCGTGCTGGATCGCCGGCCCGGAGGTGATCCGGATCGGCTGCTCCAGCTCGGCGGCGACGATCATCGCCAGCGTCGTCTTGCCCAGCCCCGGAGGGCCGGAGAGGAGCACGTGGTCCGGGGCGGACCCCCTTCGTCGGGCCGCCTCGATGACGAGGCCGAGCTGGTCCCGGACCTTCGGCTGGCCGGGGAACTCGCTGAGCCGGCGCGGGCGCAGCGCCGCCTCGACACGGCCCTCCTCGTCGGTGGCGCCGGCGTCGACGATGCGGGCCGTGGCGTCGTAGGAGCCGTCGCCCTCGGGGTCCTCCTCGGCGACCCGCATCTCGGAGCTGAAGCCGCTCATCGGGCGAGCACCTGCAGGGCGGAGCGCAGCGCGGCCGAGGTGTCCACCTCACCGGTGGTCTCGGCGGCGACGGCCTCGACGGCCGACTCCGACTGCTTCGCGGTGTAGCCGAGGCCGACGAGCGCCTCGGTGACCTGCTCCCGCCAGGCGGGACCCCCTGTCGCCGCCGGGGAGGGGGTGCCCGCGGGCTCGGTCGTGCCGGGTAGCTTGTCGCGCAGCTCGAGGGCGATCCGCTCGGCACTCTTCTTGCCGATCCCCGGGACCTTCGTGAGCGTGGCGAGGTCGTCGTTGGCGACCGCGGCGGCCAGCTCCTCGGGCGAGAGCACCGAGACGATCGCGAGGGCGACACGCGGTCCGACCCCGCTGACGGTCTGGGCGATCTCGAAGGTGTCGCGATCGGCGGTGGCGTCGAAGCCGTAGAGGGTCATCGAGTCCTCGCGCACGATCATCGTCGTGGCCAGCTCCACCTCGCTGCCGGTCCGGGCCGCTGCGGCCACGCGGGGCGGGGTGTGCACGAGCAGGCCGACGCCGTGGACGTCGACGACGATCTTGTCCAGGCCCACGTGCTGGGCGCTGCCACGCACCGAGGCGATCATCGGCTCACCACCGAGCGCAGGCGTGCCCGCTCGCTGGCCGCCGCCATGTCCCGGCGCTGCTGGCCCAGCCCGCGCCACTGGTGGCAGATGGCCAGCGCCAGGGCGTCCGCGGCGTCGGCCGGCTTCGGCGGCTCGTCGAGAGAGAGCACGCGGGTGACCATGGTCGTCACCTGGGCCTTGTCCGCCCGGCCGCTGCCGGTCACCGCCGCCTTGACCTCGGTCGGGGTGTGCTGGGTGACGGTCAGGCCGCGGCGGGCACCGGCGAGGTGGACCAGCCCGCTGACCTGGGCGGTGGTCATCACGGTCGGGACGTGCTCGGCGGCGTACACCCGCTCCAGCGCGATCGTGTCCGGCTCGAAGCGGTCGAGCCACACGTCGAGCTGGTCCTGCAGGTAGGCCAGCCGGTCACCGGTGACGCGGTCGGCGGAGGTGCGCACGACGCCGACGGCCACCATGCGCAACGCACGCGCCTCGCCCTCGACGACACCGATGCCGCACCGGGTCAGGCCGGGATCCACGCCGAGCACGCGCACGTGCATCCCTCCTCACCGGGCCGGTCACCTCTAGAACACGTGTTCTAAGAACAGTACGTCCGGTGGCCCGCTGCGGGCCACCGACACGCCGGTCACTCCTGGGCGTCGAGCTCCGCGAGCACCTCGTCGGGGATGTCGCTGTTGTCGAAGACGTCCTGGACGTCATCGCAGTCCTCGAGGGCCTCGACGACGCGCATCATCTTCTTCGCCCCGTCCGCGTCGAGGGGCACCTGCACGCTCGGCAGGAAGGAGGCCTCGGCGGAGTCGTAGTCGACACCGGCCTCCTGCAGCGCGGTGCGCACGTCGACGAAGTTGGTCGCCTCCGAGACGATCTGCCAGGACTCACCGAAGTCGTTGATCTCCTCGGCGCCGGCCTCGAGGACGATCTCGAGCAGCTCCTCGTCGCTCTTCTCGGCCTTCGACACCATGACGACGCCGCGGCGGTTGAAGAGGTAGCTGACCGAGCCCGGGTCGGCGAGGTTGCCGCCGTTCTTGCTCAGGGCGGTGCGCACCTCCATGGCGGCACGGTTCTTGTTGTCCGTCAGGCACTCGATGAGCAGGGCGACCCCGCCGGGCGCGTAGCCCTCGTACGTGATCGCCTCCCAGTTCGCACCCCCGGCCTCGGCGCCGGAGCCGCGCTTGACGGCCCGGTCGATGTTGTCGTTGGGGACGGAGTTCTTCTTCGCCTTCTGGATGGCGTCGTAGAGCGTGGGGTTGGCGCTCGGGTCCCCACCCCCGGTCCGGGCGGCGACCTCGATGTACTTGATGAGCTTGGCGAAGAGCTTGCCGCGCTTGGCGTCGATCGCCGCCTTCTTGTGCTTCGTGGTTGCCCACTTGGAGTGGCCGGACACGTGGTCTCCTCGGTCTGCCGGATGCCGGTTGTCGACAGACCACCTTAGTTGCCCCCGGACGCCCGGCCCGAACCCGGCAGCGGACGGGACGACGTACCGTGCCACGCACGCCACGCCCAGATGGTCATGATCGCGACCAGCAACCAGGCCAGGGCGACGACGATCCCGTGGGGCACGTCCGGCGTGGCGGCGAAGGCACCGACGGCCACGAGCGACACCTGACCGGGCACGGATGCCACCAGAGTGGCGACCGCGAACTCCCGGTAGGGCACGCCCAGGACGCCGGCCCCGTAGTTGATCGGCCAGTACGGCAGTCCGGGGAGCACCCGCAGGGTGAAGACGGCGGCGAAGCCCGCCGACCCGAGCTGTCGCTCGACGCTGGCCCGGTACGGCCCGAGGAGGCGCAGCACGATCTCGCTCCCGACCCCACGGGCGATCCAGTAGGCGCCCAAGCAGCCCGAGACGGCGCCCACCACGGACAGGATGCTGCCCTCGAGCACACCGAAGAGCACCCCGCCGGTCACCGCCATGACGGTCACCGGGATCGGGGTGAGTGCGACGACGGCGTAGGCGCCGATGAAGACCAGTCTGCTGCCCCACCCGAAACCGTCGATCCAGTCCCGAAGCTCCCCCACCGACGGCAGGCGGACGTTGAAGGCGAGCCACACCATGAGCAGGACGGCGCCGAGGAGCGCACCGCCGCGCACGAACGAGGACACCCGACCCACGGTCTCCTCGGCCGCGGACGGCCCCTCCGGCTCGGTCATCGGGTGCCTCTGGCCATCCTCACGAAGAGCTCGTGGATTCGGTGGTCACCCGTCACCTCCGGGTGGAAACTGGTGGCCAGGAGGTGCGCCTGCCGCACGACGACGGGGTGGGTCTCCCCCTTCGCCGACACCGAGGCGAGGACCTGCACGTCGGTCCCCCACTCCTCCACCCACGGGGCCCGGATGAAGACCGCGTGGACCGGCCCCCCGGTGATCCCCTCGACCCCGAGGTCGACCTCGTGGGAGTCGACCTGGCGGCCGAAGGCGTTGCGCCGCACCGTGATCGCCATGCCTCCGATGGTGCCCTGACCCGGGGCGCCGTCGACGAGGCGATCGGCGAGGAGGATCATCCCGGCGCAGCTGCCGTAGACCGGCATCCCCGCGCCGATCCGCTCCCGAAGGGGGTCGCGCAGCCCGAAGGCGTCGACGAGCTTCTCGATGGTCGTCGACTCCCCGCCGGGCAGCACGAGGCCGTCGACCGCGGCCAGCTCCTCCGGGCGGCGGACGAGGACGACCTCGGCCCCGGCGGCCTCCAGGGCGGCGCGGTGCTCGCGGACGTCGCCCTGCAGGGCGAGGACTCCGATGGTCGGCGTGGTCACCCCGGAAGATTACGGCGTGACCAGACGTGACTCACCAGCGGAGCCCTACAGGCCGACCACCCGCCGCAGCCCCCCGTCGACTGCGTCCATCAGGCTCTCGGGTAGTTCTCCGCCGGCCTCATCCACGGCAGCGCGGTCGACCGTCATCGGCTGCGAGACGTTGACGACCGAGTCCTTCGGCAGGCCCGAAGCCGACGCAGGGACGAACACGTTGCCGGGGAATCGCGCCAGCCCCGTGTTCGAGGTGATCGGCAGGACGACCACCGTCGAGATCCGCGAGGCGTTGTACTGATCGGACTGGACGACGAGAGCTGGTCGGCGCTTCGCGGGAGCGCTAGCCTTCGGATCGCCGAAGTCGACCCAGCACACCGATCCGCGTCGGATCACCATTCGTCAGACGCCTCCACCAGCCGGGCGTTGGCGGTGTGGCGCAGCTCGGCCGACTCCTCACCCGGCTGCCCCACTGCCTCGATCGCGTCGTCGAGCTGCGCCGTGAGATCCGCCCCTGCCAGCTCATCCGCGTACTGCTCGGCGGCACGCCGGTAGAACTCCGATCGCGTCATCCCGTGTCGTCGCGCGATCCGGTCGAAGCGGTCGGCAGCCCGGTCCGGAAGGCTGATCGCTGTCTTCATGGAGCCCATGGTATAACTTTTCTTACCCGTGCTCCAGAGTTCGTGGATGAATGACTTCCTGCGCGTGCCCGCCCGAGTAGGGTCGTGTTCGTGCCACTCGTCGAACGGGTCCAGTCACGAGAGTTGCTGCGGGTCGAGTGGGGGGTGCCCACCTCGACCGAGACCCTGTGGCGGCACCTGACCGACCCGGCCGCGGTGGCCGAATGGCTGGGTCAGCCGCGCCTCCTCGACCTGCAACCGGGTGGACGGATGCTGGTCGACCACGGCGACGGCTACCTGTGTGAGAGCCGGATCAGGGCCGTCGAGCCCGGAGCGCATCTGGCGATGACCTGGAAGTTCCCCGACGAGCCAGAGACGCACGTCAGCTTCGACCTGACGTCCACGGATGGTGGATGCGTCCTCGTGCTGTCCCATCACGGTCTCGCAGACCTCATCGGCTCCTACGCCAATGGGTGGCCGGTGCACCTCAGCTACCTGGAGGCATCGGCCCTCGGCGACCCGCTACCCGCGAGCCAGTTCTGGAATCTGCACGCGACGATGGCCGAGCTGTCCGGGCACGTCGGAATTCCATGACTCTGGTCCACGGACGTGAGTGCCCTGCTCACATCTCCTGTTCCCAGGCCCCGCGGGTGTCCACGCCGGCGGCCCGCCCGAAGGACTCCAGGCGCTCGACCTCGTCGACGGCGAGCTCGATCGCCACGGCCCGCGCCAAGCCGTCGACGTGCTCGGGCCGGGTGACGCCGACGATGGGGGTCGTCCCCTTCGCCATCGCCCACGCCGTCGCGACGTCGGCCGCCGAGGCCTCCCGGCGCCGGCCGACCCGGGTCAGCTCGTCGGTGAGTGTCCGCAGCTGCGGCAGCATGCCGTTGTAGGCCGCCGCGCGGCTGCTGCCCTCGGGCAGCGGCGCACCCGGGCCGTAGCGACCGGTCAGCGCGCCCTGCTCGAGCACCATGTACGAGTAGAAGCGGATGCCGTGCTCGAGGCAGTGGTCGAGGATCCCGGTGTCCTCGGAGGTGCGGTGGAGCAGGCTGAGGTGGTTCTGCACCGCGGACAGCCGGTACCCGGCGTCCTCGAGGATCCGGCCCGCCAGTCGGATCTCCTCGAGATTGTGGTTGGAGACGCCGACCTGCCTCACCTGCCCGCTCGCCAGCAGCGGGACCAGCCCCCGCGTCCACCGCTCCACGTCGGAGTGGTTGTGGATCCAGTAGACGTCGACGTGGTCGGTCCCGAGGTTGGCCAGGCTCTGCTCGAGCATGTCGGTGACCGGAGCATCGCCGTCCCCGGCCAGTCGCGGGGTGAACTTCGTCGAGATCTGGTACTCGCTGCGGTCGTAGCGGCCGAGCACCTCACCGAGGACGGTCTCGGACCGGCCCAGCCCATAGGCCAGCGCGGTGTCCCAGAGGGTGAAGCCGGCCGCGTGGGCCCGCTCCGCGACCTCGTCGAGGCCGTCCCTGGTCAGCCGGGTGCCGAAGTACCCATCGCCCGCCTCACCACTGTCGCCCCAGGCCCAGGTGCCGAGCGCGACCGGTGGGTGCGTGGACTGCTCGTCGGCCATGTGCTGCCTCCTTCGGACTCGTCACCAGCCCCGCTCGGCGAACTGGATCGAGCGGGCCGGCTCGTCGACGTTGAGGCCGACCATGGCCTCGCCGAGGCCGCGGGAGACCTTGGCGAGCATGTCCGGGTCGTCGTGGAAGGTCGTCGCCTTGACGATCGCCTCGGCGCGCTGGGCGGGGTTGCCGGACTTGAAGATGCCGGAGCCGACGAAGACCCCCTCGGCGCCGAGCTGCATCATCATCGCGGCGTCGGCCGGGGTGGCGATGCCGCCGGCGGTGAAGAGGACGACGGGCAGCTTCCCCTTCGTCGCCACCTCCTTGACCAGCTCGAAGGGGGCCTGCAGCTCCTTGGCGGCCACGTACAGCTCGTCCTCCGCGAGGTTCTGCAGACGACGGATCTCCTGCCGGATGGAGCGCATGTGGGTGGTCGCGTTCGAGACGTCACCGGTCCCGGCCTCGCCCTTGCTGCGGATCATGCCCGCACCCTCGGTGATCCGGCGCAGCGCCTCACCGAGGTTCGTCGCGCCGCAGACGAAGGGGACGGTGAAGGCCCACTTGTCGATGTGGTTGGCATAGTCGGCCGGGGTGAGCACCTCGGACTCGTCGATGTAGTCGACGCCGAGCGACTGCAGCACCTGGGCCTCGACGAAGTGACCGATCCGCGCCTTGGCCATGACGGGGATCGAGACGGCCTCGATGATGCCGTCGATCATGTCCGGGTCACTCATCCGCGAGACGCCGCCCTGCGCACGGATGTCGGCCGGGACGCGCTCGAGGGCCATGACGGCCACGGCGCCGGCGTCCTCGGCGATCTTCGCCTGCTCCGGCGTGACGACGTCCATGATGACGC
>CAYLUX010000065.1:0-13801 GCA_964386935.1 uncultured Janibacter sp. | reverse complement strand
ATCACTTGACACGCTGTTGAGTTCTCAAGATTCACACACAACACCCACACAAACCACCGTGGAAGGTGACCTGCGTTGGGGGCAACTTCTGAATCCTACCGAAAGGACATCGCTGTGGCAAACTCCCTGGCGGCTCTCGTTCCGAACATCTTCGGATCGTGACCCGCGTCGGGCGGTTGTCCTCAGCGACGAGTGGCGACTCTAGCAGTTGTCCTGCTGGAGCTCCAACTCCGTTCCGGACCGGGGTCCGTGACGGTCTTCGTCGGGTGTCAGTCCTGGGACCGGCCTACTTGGTGCGGTCCCACAAGGGCCGCCACTTGGTGTCCGTTTCTCCCTCTCGGGCTGACGAGGAGAAACATTAGAGGACGGATCCGGCGAACGCCAAATCGGCCCTCTCCCAAGGGTTCCCGCGGCTCAGCTCGCCCGGGCTGCGGCCTGGTTCTTGCGTCCACGACGCAGCACGGCGACCCGGCCGTACAGGTAGTCCGCGGGCGCGAGGACGCGGTCCTCCTCGTGGATCTTCGTGCCGTTGACCGCGACCGACCCCTCGCCGATGGCGCGACGGCCGGCCTTCTTGGAGTCCACGAGTCCGGTGGCGACGAGGGCGTCCAGCAGGCCGGTGCCCGCTGGCACGTCGGCGCCGGGCAGCTCCGCCGTGGCGTCGAGCAGGGTGGCCTCGTCCAACGTGGTCACGTCCCCCTTCCCGAAGAGGGCCTGGGAGGCCGCCTCCACCGAGGCCGTCGCTTCCTCCCCGTGCACCAGTGTCGTCATGTCGGCGGCGAGGGCCCGCTGCGCTGCCCGCCGGTGCGGTTCCTCGCGGACCTGCCGCTCCAGCTCCTCGATCTCCTCGCGGCCGCGATCGGTGAAGATCTTCACCAGCTTGATGACCGAGGCGTCCTCGATCCCGAGGAAGTACTGGTAGAAGGCGTACGGGCTCGTCATGTCGGCAGAGAGCCAGATGGCGTTGCCCTCGGACTTGCCGTACTTGACCCCGTTGGAGTCCGTCAGCAACGGCGAGGTCATCGCGTGCACCGAGGCCCCCTCGGAGCGGTGGACGAGGTCCACGCCCGCGGTGAGGTTGCCCCACTGGTCCGAGCCGCCGACCTGCAGGGTGCACCCGTGGTTGCGGTACAGCTCGAGGTAGTCCAGCGCCTGCAGCAGCTGGTAGCTGAACTCGGTGTAGGAGATCCCGTCCTGGCTCTCCAGCCGGGCCGCGATCGCGTCCTTGCGGATCATCTGGTTGACCCGGAAGTGCTTACCCACGTCACGCAGGAAGTCCAGGGCGCTCAATGGCCCGGTCCACTCGAGGTTGTCCACGAGGAGCGCGGCGTGCTCGACCTCGGTCCCCTCGAAGTCGAGGAAGGGGCGCACCAGCTCCTTGATCCGCGCGACATTGGCCGCGGTCTGCTCCCGTGTGCGCAGCTGGCGCTCACTCGTCGGCTTCGGGTCCCCGATGAGCCCGGTCGACCCCCCGACGAGGCAGATGACCCGGTGGCCGGCCCGCTGCAGCCGGCGCAGCGTGACGAGCTGGACGAAGTTGCCGAAGTGCAGCGACGGCGCCGTGGGGTCGAAACCGCAGTAGACCGTGACCGGTCCGTCGGCCAATGCGGCCCGCAGCTCCTCGAGGTCGGTCGTCTGGGCGACCGCACCCCGCCACTGGAGCTCCTCGAGGATGTCGCTCACGTCTGGTCCCTCTCCTTGATCACGTCGGGCCGCTGCTTCCCGGGTCAACCTTGCCACGTAGCCCGACCCCCCTCGTGAGGCGCACCGTGGACCGCCATGCGGAACGCCTCGTGACTTTCTCGGAAGGATGTGAGTAAGGTGTGCCTCACCTCAACAAAGTCGTGGGATCGGAGAGAAGACGTGATCGTGTGCCACTGCGCCGTGGTCGGCGACAAGCAGATCGCTGCCTCGGTCGAAGCAGGGGCCACCTGCCTCTCCCAGGTCTGTGCCAGTACCGGAGCCGGCCGCGACTGCGGCTCCTGCGTCTTCTCCGTGCGCCGCATCATCTGCGAGACTGTGGAGGCCGAGGCCATCTCGGATCCTGTCCACACTCTCGCGGAGGCGCAACGTGAAGCCAGCTGACCCAAGGGTCGTCACCCTTCTGAACGAAGCACTGACCATCGAGCTCACCGTTGTCAACGGGTACTTCCTCAACGCACGGATGCTCGACAACTGGGGTATGCCCCGCCTCGGCAAGGTCTTCTACGACCTGTCCATCGGCGAGATGAAGGACGCCGACGAGCTCATCGAGCGGATCCTCATGTTCGACGGGCACCCCAATGTGCAGAAGCTGAACAACATCCAGGTCGGGGAGAACGCGATCGAGATGCTCGAGCTGGCCCTCGAGAGCGAGCTGCACGCCATCCGCACCTTCAACTCCGCCGCCAAGGAGTGCCACGACCTCGGCGACCACGCGACCGCCAACGTCTTCGAGCAGATGGCCCTTGACGAGGAGCGCCACGGCGACTGGTTCGAGGCCCAGCTGGATGCCTCCAAGCGGGTCGGCATGGAGCAGTACCTCGCCCAGCAGGTCGACGTCTCGGTCAACCCCGCGTGACCTACCGGCGGCGCGGGCGCCCCGGCCGGTAGGCCGAGACGCTGCGGTCGCCGTCGATCCAGAACCGCCACGGGAAGTGCTCGCCGTCCCCACCGGGACCCGACACCCCGACCCTCGGGCCGGTCCGGACCAGCTGGTCCGGGACCGGCCCTTCCGGTCTCCGCAGGGCGAAGGGGGCCGACCACCCGACGAGCGCCGCCCCGTCGTCCTCGCCGGTGATGCCCAGCGCCTTGGTGAGCCGCCCCGGCCCGCGGGCGAGATCCCGCTCGCTGCTCTTCGGCCGACGCTCGGCCGCGATGTCGCCACCGGCGACCACCTCCCCGGCCCGGAGGAGGACCGCGGCGCACTCCCCCTTCGACCCGCAGACGACGTTGCAGCACCAGTGGATGCCGTAGCTGCGGTAGACGTAGAGGTGGCCGGGCGGACCGAACATCACCTCGGTGCGCGGGGTCCGGCCCCGGTAGCCGTGCGACCCGGGATCCCGCTCGCCCCAGTAGGCCTCGACCTCGGTCAGCCGCAGCGTCACTCCCCCGGCGACGAGGTGGGCGCCCAGCAGCAGTCGGGCCACGTCCGGCGGGTCGCCGGAGAGGTCGGCCCGGGTGAGGCGCCCTCCCCCGGCCACGCTCAGCGCACCTCCGGGCGGGTCTCCGCCCACTGCCGCAACTCCCGGGTGAGGTCGGCGGCGCGCTCCAGCTGCTCCCGGACCCGGACGGGTGCGGTGCCGCCCTTGCCGTCCCGTGAGGACAGCGAGCCCTCCACGGAGAGGACCTCCCGCACCGCGGGGGTGAGGTGCTCGCTGATGCCCGCGAGGTCCTCGTCGCTCAGCTCCCACAGCTCGGTGCCGCGCTCCTCGCAGACCCGCACGCACCCGCCGGCGACCTCGTGCGCCACGCGGAAGGGGACGCCCTGCCGCACGAGCCACTCGGCGATGTCCGTCGCGAGCGAGAAGCCCTGCGGCGCCAGGGAGGCCATCCGCTCCCCGTGGTAGGTGAGCGTGGCGACCATCCCGGCGAAGGCCGGCAGCAGCAGCTCGAGGGTGTCGACCGCGTCGAAGACCGGCTCCTTGTCCTCCTGCAGGTCGCGGTTGTAGGCCAGCGGGAGTGCCTTGAGGGTCGTCATGAGCCCGGCGAGGTCGCCGACCAAGCGGCCGGCCTTGCCGCGGGCGAGCTCGGCGACGTCAGGGTTCTTCTTCTGCGGCATGATGCTCGACCCGGTGGAGAAGGCGTCGTCGAGGGTGACGAAGGAGAACTCCTTGGTCGCCCAGAGGATGACCTCCTCCGCGAGCCGGGAGACGTCCACGGCCGCCATCGCCGCGACGAAGCAGAACTCGGCGACGAAGTCGCGCGAGGCGGTGCCGTCGATGGAGTTCTCGACCGAGGCCGCGAAGCCCAGGTCGCCCGCGACGGCCTCCGGGTCCAGCCCGAGGGAGGACCCCGCGAGGGCCCCGGCCCCGTAGGGGCTGAAGTCGGTGCGCCGGTCCCAGTCGACGAAGCGCTGGACGTCGCGCAGCAGCGCCCACGCGTGGGCGAGGAGGTGGTGGCTCAGCAGCACCGGCTGCGCGTGCTGCAGGTGGGTCCGTCCGGGCATGGGGACGTCGATGTGGGTCCGGGCCTGCTCGAGCAGCGCACCGACGACCTCCAGCAGCAACCCGGAGACGGTGCGGGCGTGGTCGCGCAGGTACATCCGGAAGAGCGTGGCGACCTGGTCGTTGCGGGAGCGCCCCGCCCGCAGCCGTCCGCCGACGTCCTTGCCCGCCCGCTCGATGAGGCCGCGCTCGAGGGCGGTGTGCACGTCCTCGTCGTCGAGCGCGGGCTCGAAGGCACCCGTGGCCACGTCCTCCTCGAGCCGCCGGAGGGCGTCGAGCATCGCCTCGAGGTGCTCCTCGTCGAGCAGCCCGGCCGCGTGCAGCACCCGGGCGTGGGCGCGCGAGCCGGCGATGTCGTAGGGGGCGAGGCGCCAGTCGAAGTGGGTCGACTTCGACAGTGCCGCCAGGGCGTCGCTCGGGCCGCCCGCGAAGCGACCACCCCACAGGCTGAGGCGCTCCTCGGCTCCGGACGGTGTCGGGCTGGTCTGGCTCACGGGTTCTCCTGGATCTCGGCGGCGGGGTCGGTGGCGAGCCGCAGCAGTCGGGTGGCCAACGTGGCCCCGGCGCTCGACCCGGTGGTGATGATCATGATCGTGTCGTCCCCGGCGATGCTCCCGAGCACGTCGGGCAGCCGGGCGTGGTCGATCGCGGAGGCGAGGTAGTTCGCAGCCCCGGGTGGTGTGCGGACGACGACGAGCTGGGAGCTGGCCTCGGCGGTGACGAGCAGTTCCTCGCAGAGCCGCCGGAGCCGGTCGTCGACCTCCGCCCGGTCCACGGCGGCGCGGGGGGTGCGGTCGCCCCCTTCGCCCGGGACGGCGTAGACCAGGTCCCGGCCGGCGCGGACCTTCTCGGCCCGCAGCTCGAGCAGGTCGCGCGAGAGCGTGGCCTGGGTGACCTCGATCCCGTCCCGAGCGAGCAGCGCGAGCAGCTCGGTCTGGCTGCGGACGGCGTGCTCCCGCAGCAGCTCGGTGATCCGGGCGCGGCGTCCGGACCGGGGGGTCGCGGTCATGGCATCGCCCCGAGCAGGAATGCCAGCACCGCCTTCTGCGCGTGCAGCCGGTTCTCGGCCTCGTCCCACACCACCGACCGCGGCCCGTCGATGACCTCGGCCTCGATCTCCAGGCCCCGGTAGGCGGGCAGGCAGTGCAGTGCGATCGCCTCGTCGGCCGCGTGCGAGAGCAGCTCCCGGGTCACCGAGTAGGGGGCGAAGGGGGATGCCTCGCCGGTCCGTCCGGCCTTCTCCTCCTCCATGCCCATCGAGACCCAGGTGTCGGTGGCGACGGCGTGCGCGCCGGTCACCGCCTCGACCGGGTCGTCGGTGACGAGCACCGAGCCGCCCTGCTCGGCCGCGATCGCCTCGGCGCGCCGGACCACGTCGGGGTCCGGCTGGTGGGAGGAGGGCGTGCCGATGCGCACGTGCATCCCGGCGAGGGCGCCGGCCAGCAGGTAGGAGTGGGCCATGTTGTTCGCGCCGTCACCGACGTAGGTGAGTGTCCGGCCGTGGGTCCCGCCGAGGTGCTCGCGCACGGTGAGCAGGTCGGCGAGCAGCTGGCACGGGTGGTACTCGTCGGTGAGGGCGTTGATGACCGGCACGTCGACGTGGGCGGCCATCTCCTCGATCCGCTCCTGGCCGTGGGTGCGCCACACGATCGCGCTCACCTGCCGGCCGACGACCCGGGCGACGTCGGCGATCGACTCCCGGGTGCCGATCTGCGCGAGGTTGCCGTCGACCACCATCGGGTAGCCCCCGAGCTCGGCGACCCCGGTGGTGAAGGAGAGCTGGGTGCGCAGCGTCGGCTTGTCGAAGATGATCGCCACCGCCTGCGGCCCGGCGAGCGGCTGGAGGTGGTGACGCTCGGCCTTGAGCTTCGCCGCGAGGTCGAGGATGCTCCCCTGCTCCTGCGCGCTCAGGTCGTCGTCGGCGAGGAAGTGTCTGGTCACGAGTGCTCCTGTGCGGCCTGCTCGAGGATGCCCGGGAGGGCCTCCACGAAGCCGGCCAGCTGCTCGGTGGTGATGGTCAGTGGAGGCGCGAGCCGCAGCGCGTCGGGCGCGACCGGGTTGACGATGAAGCCCTCGCGCCGCGCGATGGCCGCGACCTCGGCGGCGATCGGCCGGGCGAGGACGACGGCGCGCAGCAGCCCGGCGCCGCGCACACCGGCGATGAGCGGGTGGGCCAGGGCGGTGATGCCGCGAGCGAGCTCCTCCCCGGCCGTCGCGGCGTGCTCGATCAGGCCGTCGCGCTCGATGGTGCCGAGCACGGCCAGGGCCGCGCTGCAGGCGAGCGGGTTGCCGCCGAAGGTGGTCCCGTGCTGGCCCGCGGTGAGCAGCCCGGTCAGCTCCGCGCCGTAGGTGACGAGCGCCCCGATCGGCACTCCCCCGCCGAGCCCCTTGGCCACGGTGATCGCGTCGGGGACGACCCCCTCGTGCTGGTGGGCGAACCAGGCCCCGGTGCGCCCGATGCCGGTCTGGATCTCGTCGAGCACGAGCAGCGCACCGGCCTCGCGGGTGATCTCGCGGGCGGCCGCCAGGTACCCGGGGGGCGTCGGGACGACGCCGGCCTCGCCCTGGATCGGCTCGAGGAGGACCATGGCGGTCCCCTCGTCGACCGCGGCGCGCAGCGCCTCGACGTCACCGGCGGCCACGTGGGTCACGTCGGGCAGCAGTGGCTCGAAGGGGGCCCGGTAGGCCTCCTTGTGGGTCAGCGAGAGCGCTCCCATGGTCCGCCCGTGGAAGCCGCCGCCGACGGCGACGAGCCCGCTGCGGCCGGTGCGGCGGGAGAGCTTGATCGCGGCCTCGACGGCCTCCGAGCCGCTGTTGGCGAAGAAGACACCCGAGCCCTCGGGCGCACCCGCCACGCGCAGCAGCGCCTCCGCCGCCTCGATCTGGGCCGGGGTGGTGAAGAAGTTGCTCACGTGGACCAGCTGCGCGGCCTGCTCCGAGATCGCGGCGACGAGGTCGGGGTGGCCGTGGCCGAGGGCGTTGACGGCGATGCCGCCGAGCAGGTCCAGGTAGCGGTTGCCGTCGGAGTCCCAGACGTTCGCGCCGTCCCCGTGGGTGAGGACGAGGCCCGGCGAGCCGAAGACGCCCAGGTAGCTCTCGCGGTAGCGCTCGAGCAGTGCCTGCTGGTCCTGCGAGACGGTGTTGGTCACGACGGGCTCCCTTCGGAGGGGTCCTGCTGGTCCTCCTCGTCGGGCAGGATCATCGTCCCGAACCCCTCGGAGGTGAAGATCTCCAGCAGCATGGAGTGGGGCTGGCGTCCGTCGACGACGTGGGCCTGGGGGACCCCCTTCGTCACGGCGTTGATGCAGGACTCCAGCTTCGGGATCATGCCGGTGTCCACCTTCTCGAGCAGCTCCCTGGCGCCGGAGGCGCTCAGGTGGGAGAGCAGCGAGTCCCGGTCCGGCCAGTCGGCGTAGATGCCCTCGACGTCGGTGAGGACGACGAGCTTCTGCGCGCGCAGCGCGACCGCCAGCGCGGAGGCAGCGGTGTCGGCGTTGACGTTGAGGACCTGCCCGTCGACGTCCAGGTCCGGGGCGATCGTCGAGACGACCGGGATCCGCCCGGCGTCGAGGATGTCGAGGACGGCGGTGGGGTTGACCGTCTCCACGTCGCCGACGAGCCCGAGGTCGACCGGTTCGCCGTCGACCACCACCGAGCGGCGCCGGCCCCCGAAGAGCCCGGCGTCCTCGCCGGAGAGGCCGACCGCGACCGGGCCGTTCTGGTTCAGCAGCCCGACGAGCTCCCGGCCGACCTGGCCGGTGAGCACCATCCGCACGACCTCCATGACCTCGGGCGTGGTGACGCGCAGCCCACCCTTGAACTCGCTCTCCAGCCCGAGCCGGTCGAGCATCGCCTGGATCTGCGGGCCTCCTCCGTGCACGACGACGGGCCGCAGCCCGGCGTAGCGCAGGAAGACGACGTCCTTGGCGAAGGCCTCCTTCAGCGCCGGGTCGGTCATCGCGTTGCCGCCGTACTTGATGACCACGAGGGCACCGCGGAAGCGCTCCAGCCACGGCAGGGCCTCGACGAGCGTGCTCGCCTTGCCGCGGGCGACGCGCAGCGCGGCCGCGTCGATGGCGCCGCGCAGGGAAGTGTGGGTGGGCATGTGTCCTTCGTCCTCGTCAGGTGGAGTAGGCGGAGTTCTCGTGGACGTAGTCGTGGGTCAGGTCGTTGGTCAGCACGGTGACCTGCTCCGTCCCGGCCCGCAGATCCACCTCGACCCGCACGTCACGGGCCTCCAGGTCTACGAGCGAGCGGTCCTCCCCCACCCCGCCGGCACGGCAGACCGTCACGCCGTTGATGGTGACGTCGAGCTCGTCGGGCTCGAAGGTCGCCGAGGTCGTGCCGACGGCGGCGAGCACCCGCCCCCAGTTGGGGTCCCGCCCGAAGATGGCGCACTTGAAGAGGTTGTTGCGCGCGATGCTGCGGGCCACCTCGAGCCCGTCGGCCTCGCTGGCGGCGTTCCTCACGACGATCTCGATGTCGTGGGCGGCACCCTCGGCGTCGGCGATGAGCTGGCCGGCCAGGTCCGAGCAGACCCCCCGCAGCGCCTCGGTGAGCTCCTCGCGCCCGACCTGCCGGCCGGAGGCCCCGGAGGCCATCGCGAGGACCGTGTCGTTGGTCGACATGCAGCCGTCGGAGTCGATCCGGTCGAAGGTGGTCCGCGTCGCCTCGCGCAGGGCGGCGTCGAGATCCGCGGCCGTGGTCACCGCGTCGGTGGTGACGACGACGAGCATCGTCGCCAGGGCGGGGGCGAGCATGCCGGCCCCCTTCGCCATGCCGCCGACGCTCCAGCCCTCCCGGGAGGCCACCGAGGTCTTGGGCACGGTGTCGGTGGTCATGATCGCCTCGGCGGCGGTGGTGCCCCCGTCCGGGCCGAGGCCCTCGGCGGCCGTGGTGACCCCGGCGAGGAGCCGGTCCATCGGCAGGAGCTCCCCGATGAGGCCGGTGGAGCAGACGACGACGTCCCCGGAGGAGACACCGAGGGCGGCCGCGGTGTGCTCGGCCGTGGCGTGGGTGTCGCTGAAGCCCTGTGCGCCGGTGCAGGCGTTGGCGCCGCCGGAGTTGAGGACGACCGCGTCCACCCGGCCGTCGGCCACGACCTGCCGGGACCACGTGACCGGCGCGGCCTCGACGCGGTTGGTCGTGAAGACCGCGGCGCCGTGGCGGTCGGGTCCGTCGTTGACGACGAGAGCGAGGTCGGAGCGGCCGCTGGGCTTCAGGCCGGCGGTGACGCCCACCGCGCGGAAGCCGGCCGGGGTCGTGGTGCTCACGGAGCGACCCCCGTGCTCGGCAGGCCGGTCGTCTCGGCGAGGCCGAGGGAGAGGTTCATGCACTGGACGGCGGCGCCGGCGGTGCCCTTGGTGAGGTTGTCCTCCGCGGCGACGGCCACGACCCGGCCGGCCCGCTCGTCGAGGGTGACCTGCACGTGGACGAGGTTGGAGCCCAGGACGCTGCCGGTGTGCGGCCAGCTGCCCTCGGGCAGGAGGTGGATGAAGGGCTCGTCCTCGTAGGCCTGCGCCCAGGCGGCGCGCACGGAGGCGGCGTCGGTCCCCTTCGCGGCCCTGGCGGTCGTCGTGGCCAGGATGCCGCGCGGCATCGGGGCCAGCGTCGGGGTGAAGGAGACGGTCGCGGTCTTGCCGGCCGCGACGGAGAGGTTCCGCTCGATCTCGGGGGTGTGCCGGTGCCCGCCGACCCCGTACGGGGACATCGCACCCATCGCCTCGGAGGCCATGAGGTGGGGCTTGCTCGAGCGGCCGGCCCCGGTCGTGCCGGAGGCGGCGACGATGACGACGTCCTCGGCCTCGACGACCCCTGCCGCCATGCCCGGCGCCATGGCCAGGCTCGCGGCCGTCGGGTAGCAGCCCGGCACCGCGATGCGACGGGCGCCGCGCAGGTCCTCGCGGTGGCGGCTGCCGTCGGCGCGCACGAGCTCGGGCATCCCGTACGGCCAGGTCCCGGCGAAGGGGGTGTCGTAGTACGCGGTCCAGTCCGCCTCGTCGTCGAGGCGGAAGTCGGCGCCGCAGTCGATGATCGTCACGTCCGGGGGCAGCTGCTCGGCCAGGGCGGCCGAGTGCCCGTGCGGCAGTGCGAGGAAGACGACGTCGTGGCCGGCGAGGGTCTCGGCGTCGGTGGGCTGGAGGACTCGGTCGGCCAGCGGCTGCAGGTGCGGGGAGAGTGCCCCGAAGCGGGTCCCGGCGTTGCCGGACGCGGTGAGCGCCCCGACCTCGACGTCCGGGTGGCCCAGCAGCAGACGGGCGATCTCGGCTCCTGCATAGCCGCTGGCTCCGGCGATGGCTGCGGTGATCACCTGCATGAATATACGCCTAGGTGCAGTTTCATGCAAAGGAGGTTGGGTGCTTCTTGGCGTACGGGTTTGGAGCCCCTGCCGTCAGCGAAGGGGGTCCTGCGGACCGTAGGGAACCAGACCGACCGTGCGGGCGGTGTCGTCGAGGTCGTCCGCCACGGCGAGCAGCGTCTCGACGGTGTCGGCACCGGCGCGGACCATCCGTCCGGCCCAGGCGTCGAGGCGGCCCTCGGCGATGGCGAGGAAGAGCTCGACGACCTCCTCCGGGTCGGTCCACTCGGTGCGATCGCGGTGGCGGGGCATCGACTCGGTCATGTCGGTGCGCACCACCCCCGGCGCCAGGTCGAAGGCCAGCACCCCGCGCCCGCGCCCCGACAGCTGCACCGATCCGGTGATCCGGGCCAGTGCGGTCTTGCCGACGTTGTAGGCCGTCGAGTCCGCGGCCGGCTTGGTGCCGGAGCCGGAGTTGAGGTTGACGACCCGGCCGGAGCCGGCCGCGAGCATGTGCGGCAGCACCGCTCGGGTCACCAGGTACGGGCCCCTGACGTTCACCTCGACGGTGCGCCACCAGTCCTGCGGGTCCGACTCCTCCAGGGGGACCTCCGCATCGATGACACCGGCGTTGTTGACGAGCAGGTCGATCCGCCCGTGCCGGGCGATCACGTCCTCGATCCACGCGTCGACCGCCCCGGCGTCCGTCACGTCCGCGACGGCGCTCGACCCGCGCTCGAGCACCCAGCCGGCGTCGGCCAGGGCGTCGGCGAGGAATCGACCGATCCCCCGCGACGCCCCGGTGACGACGGCGACGCGGCTCATCGCTGCTGGGCTCCCGTGGCGCTCGCGGCAGCGGCGACGGCTGCGTCGCGCAACTCGCTGACCTGCGCGGTCTTCAACGTCCGATCGGCGCGGAAGGTGAGCCGGTAGGCCAGCGACTTGCGCCCCTCGCCGACCTGGTCACCGCGGTAGACGTCGAAGAGGGCGAGTGACTCCAGTGCGTCTCCGGCACCGGAGCGCAGCGCCGTCTCGACGGTGCTGGCCGGCACGCCCTCCTCGACGACGAGGGCGACGTCGGTGTTGGCCACCGGGTAGGTGGACAGCTGCTGCGGCGTGACGGGCTCACCGGCCGCGGCGATGACCGCGTCGAGGTCGATCTCGGCGGCCACGGTGCGCTCCGGCAGCTCGAGCCGGGAGCACACCTTCGGGTGCAGCTCACCGGCGTGCCCGACGACGGTCCCGTCGGGCAGCGACACGGCCACGCACCGCCCGGGGTGGAAGGGCGCCTGGTCCGCGGCGGCCACCTGCAGGTCGAGCCCCAGGCAGGACCCGACGATGCGCGCCCACCCGACGACGTCTCCCGCGTCCACGGCCCGCGCCGACCCCCACGGTCCGGCGGGGACGGCACTGCCGGCCGCCGCGACGGCGACGTGGCGGGGCTGGCGGGGCACCCCCTTCGTGATCCGCTCGAGGTCCTCGGGGGACGGGAGCGCACCCGCCGGGGGGACCGGGAGGGGGGTCACACCGCTGCGGGTGACCAGACCGGTCTCGTAGAGGGCGACGTCGCGCTGCCCACGTGAGACGTTGCGCCGCAGGGTGTCCAGCAGCGTGTCGAGGATCGAGGTGCGCATCATCGGCGCCTCGTCCTGCAGCGGGTTCGCCAGCCGGACGGTCTCACGACGCGGGTCGTCGGCGGCATAGCCGAGCTGGTCGTGGCGGTCCTCGGCGGTGAACGGGTAGGAGAGCACCTCGGTCAGCCCGCTGGCCGCGAGGGAGTGGGAGACCACGCGGCGGGAGCGCTGCTCGCGCGTCAGGCCTCGGCCCGCGGACGCACGCGGTACGACCGAGGGGATCTGGTCGTATCCGCGGACCCTGGCCACCTCCTCGACCAGGTCCGGTCCGTCGACGAGGTCGGGGCGCCACGTCGGGGGCGTCACGCGGAGGGTCTCGCCCTCGTCGGTCACCGTGCACCCGATCGCGGTGAGGGTCGCGACGACTTCCTCGCGCGGGTACTCCAGACCGATGTAGCGGGACGGCAGGTCCGCCTCGAGCGAGAACGTCGCCGGGCGGACCGGCGTCCCGACGTCGGTGCCGGTCGGGTCCGCGGTGCCGCCGCCGTGCTCGACCAGCAGGTCGACGGCCAGCTGCGCCGCGACCGCCGTGACATCGGGGTCCACGCCGCGCTCGAAACGCTTCGACGCCTCGGTCGAGAGCCGGTGCCGCCGGGAGGAGCGGGCCACCGTGACGGGGTCGAAGTGCGCCGCCTCGATCAGGACGGTGGTCGTGCTCGCCGACACCTCGCTCGTCTCCCCGCCCATGACGCCCGCGATCGCCAACGGGGTGGTGCCTCCGTCGGTGATGAGCAGGTCCTCCGGGGCGAGCGTGCGCTCGACGTCGTCGAGGGTCTTGAGGGTCTCCCCGGCACGCGCCCGCCGGACCTCGATGGCGCCCGAGAGGGTGTCGAGGTCGAAGGCGTGCAACGGCTGCCCGAGCAGGAGCATGACGTAGTTGGTCACGTCGACCGCGAGCGAGATCGGGCGCATGCCGACATCGGTCAGCCGGCGCTGCATCCACTGGGGGGAGGACGCCGTCGCGTCGATCCCGCGCACGATCCGGGCGACGTACCGGTCGCACCCGGCGACGCCGTCGATCGGCGCCTCGTCGGCAAGGCGCACCTCGTAGCCGGGGCCGCTGGCCTCGGTCACCGGCAGGTCGGCGGGGTCGCGGAACTCGACACCCGCGGACAGGGCGTACTCGCGGGCGATTCCGCGCATGGAGAAGCAGTACCCGCGATCCGGGGTGACGTTGACCTCGACCGTCTCGGCGTCCAGGCCGAGGACCGGGATGAGGTCGTCGCCCGGGGTGAGACCGGCGAGGTCGTCCGGCCGGTCGGCGAGGTGCTGGGTGAGGACGATGATCCCGTCGTGGTCCTCCCCCAGCCCCAGCTCCATCGCCGAGCAGATCATTCCGGCGCTGACGTGGCCGTAGGTCTTGCGCGCGGAGATCTCGAAGTTCCCGGGCAGCACGCCACCGGGCAGGATCACCGCGACGAGGTCGTCGACGTCGAAGTTGTGGGCACCGCAGACGATGCCCTGCGGCTCCCCGGTGCCGTTCGCGGAACCGACGTCCACCTGGCACCAGTTGATCGTCTTGCCGTTCTTCTGCTCCTCGGGCGTGCGCTCGAGGACGCGTCCGACGACGAGGGGGCCGGTGACCTCGCCACCGTGGATCTCCTCCTCCTCGAGGCCGACGCGCACGAGCGTGGCGGCGACGTCCACCCCCTTCGCCTGCGGGTCGATCTCGGTCAGCTCACGCAGCCACTCGATCGGGGCCCGCATCAGATCTCCATCCCGAA
>CAYLUX010000064.1:12680-13940 GCA_964386935.1 uncultured Janibacter sp. | reverse complement strand
GCGGTCGTCATGGCCCGGATCCCGGTGCGCAGGGTGGGCTCGGCGACCGGGGCGAAGCTCTTCGCGTGGTTGCCCGGGATGGTCTTGCCGAGGGTGCCGGCCGCCTCCGCCTCGTGGTAGGTCTGTGGGTCGAAGCCGCCCCAGATCCAGAAGAGGTACGGCACCCCCAGCGCCCGCGGGATGTCGCTGAAGTCCTCACTTCCGGTCGAGCGGGTCATCTCGATCGCGGTGTCGCCGAACTGCTCGGTGAAGGCGGCGGAGACCTTCTCGTACACCTCCGGGGAGTTCTCGGTGAGCGGGAAGGGGTCGAAGTACTCGAACTCCGGCGGGCGCTCGCACCCGGAGGCCTCGCACTCGGCGCGCACGATCCGCTCCACGGCCGCCCGCAGCTGCAGTCGGGTGCGCTCGTCGTAGGAGCGCAGGTTCAGCTGCAGCTCGGCGGTCTCGGGGATGACGTTGCTCTTGGAGCCGGAGCGGAAGCTGCCGACCGTCACGACACCGAACTCGTTCGGGTCCAGCTCGCGGGAGACGATCGCGTTCAGCCGCAGCACGATCGCACTGCCGAGCAGGATGGGGTCGATGCCCGCGTGCGGCATCGACCCGTGGGTGCCGCGCCCGTACAGCGTGATCCGGAGGCTGTCGGCGGCAGAGAGGGCCGGCCCGGACTTCGAGGCGACGGTGTCGTGGGGGATCCCCATGACGTGCTGCCCCAGCGCGACGTCCGGTGTCGGGATCGCCTCTGCCAGACCGTCGTCGACCATCGACTGCGCGCCGGTGCCGACCTCCTCGGCGGGCTGGAACAGCGCGATGAAGGTCCCCGACCAGGCATCGGTGTGCTCGGCGAGCAGCTGGGCCGCGGCGAGCAGGCAGGTCACGTGCATGTCGTGGCCGCAGGCGTGCATGACCGGCACCTCCTCGCCCGAGGCGTCGGTGCCGGTGGCGGTCGAGGCGTACGGCAGCCCGGTCGCCTCCTTGACGGGGAGGGCGTCCATGTCCGCCCGGGCCAGCACGGTCGGGCCCTCGCCGTTGCGCAGCACCCCGACGAGCCCGGTCGGGCCGATACCCGTCGTCACCTCGTAGCACAGCTCGCGCAGCCGGTCGGCCACGATGCCGGAGGTGCGCTCCTCCTGGAAGCTCAGCTCCGGGTGGCGGTGCAGGTCCTCGTAGATCTCCAGGTGCGGGGGGACGAGGGCGTCCAGACCCTCCAGCAAGGGATCAGCAGTGGTCGCCATGTGCCCAGTCTGCACCTGCTCAGGCGTT
>CAYLUX010000064.1:0-12580 GCA_964386935.1 uncultured Janibacter sp. | reverse complement strand
CCGCGGTCGGCGATGGTGCGGTCCAGCCGCAGGTCCATCCCGAGCCGGGCACCGAAGTCGGCGGCTGCCGCGTCGGCGTCGTCGGTGCGCACGACGACGTGGTCCAGCCGGACCTCCCCGTCATCGGCCCCCGTCGCCTCCGCCGCGAGGCGCCAGGTGGTGTCGCCGATGTCGAAGCCCGCGGAGTCCCCCTCGAGCCCGCGCCGCTGGAGCAGCCGCTCCGTGGCGGCGACGTCGGACACCCCGAGAACGACCGCGTCGAGACCGTGGGTGCGCCCCTCGACCACCTCGACCCGAACCCCGCCGGCGCCGAGCCGTCGGTAGGCGGAGCGGGTGGCGTCGACGTCGGGTGTGGTCAGCCTGATGGCATTGATCCTCATGCCTCCGTGATCGTAGTCCGATCACGCGCTCCACGGCCGGGCGAAGGGGTTGGCCTCGCCCCCGGTGTCGGCGAGGACCAGCTCGATCGTGGTGGCCCCGTCGATCTGCTCCCGGATGATGTCCGCGTGCCCGGCGTGGCGGGCGAGCTCCTCGACGAAGTGCACGTGGACGTAGCGCAGCCGGGCCTGCCGGCTGTCCATCCGCCCGTACCAGGGCGCCGGGCCGATCGGCATCTCCTCGTCCTCGTCGCTGGAGCGGATCCACTCCACGACCAGCGGACGCCGCTCGTCGAGCACGGCGATCGTGTCCGCGAGCGTCTCGTCCTCGCGCAGGGCGAAGGTGCCCATGAAGGCCTCCGCCGCCTCCTCGCTGATCGCCCCGCCCTCCTCGACGGTGATGCTCGTGCGCTCGGGTGGCCGGATGACGAAGTTGACGTGTTTGAGGATCCCCCCGATCGAGAGGGCCGAGCGGGTCGGGGTGAGGCGCGCCTGCTCCTCGCTGAGGCCGTGGGCGCTGGCCCGCAGCGCCTCGAGCTGGGTGTCGACGTATTCCGCGAGGCCGGTGGCCTCGTCGTGGACGGCCGGGTGGTACATGGCGTTCTCCTCGTCCTTGGTGGTGGCGAAGGGGGCGGGCGCCCCCTTCGTGCTCCAAGACTCTCCGCACATGCGGACAGGAACTGTCACCGATGGAGCGCAGACTGGAGCCATGGCCGAGACGACCGAACGACTGCTGCGTCTGCTGGGGCTCTTCGAGACCCGGTCGGTGTGGACCGGACCGGAGCTGATCGAGGTGCTCGGGGTGACCACCCGCACGCTGCGCCGCGACGTCGGCCGGCTGCGGGAGCTGGGCTACCCGGTCGAGGCGACGCCCGGCGTGGGTGGGGGCTACCGGCTGGGCGCCGGCGGCAAGCTGCCGCCGCTCCTCCTCGAGGAGGACGAGGTCGTCGCCGTGACGGTCGCCCTTCGCGTTGGGGCACAGGGGATCTCGGCGATCGGTGAGCCGGCGGTGCGCGCCCTGACCAAGCTCGACCAGGTGATGCCCCCGCGGCTGCGCGGCGAGGTGGCGGCGCTCGCGGACGCGACCGCGCTGCTGCCGGGCGCGACCGACGACGTCGACACCGGGGTGCTCGTCGTCCTGGCTCACGCGATCCGCGACCGCGTGCGGGCACGCTTCGGCTACACCGGGCGCACCGGCCAGATCAGCGATCGGGACGTCGAGCCCTACCGGCTCGTGGCGACCGGCCGGCGCTGGTACCTGCTCGCGTGGGACCTGCAGCGGGAGGACTGGCGCACCTTCCGGCTGGATCGGATGGCGGGGGTGCGGGCCTCGACGTTCCGCTTCGCCCCGCGGGAGGCGCCTGACGCGGTGGCCCGGGTGCGGGAGGCGGTCACGCACACCGGCGATGCGCACCGGGTGACGGTGCGGTACCAAGCCGACATCGAGTCGGTGCGCCGGCGCATCCCTGCGGCATACGGCGAGGCGAGGACGGTGGGTCCGGGCCTGACCGAGGTGGTCTGCTCCGCGGATCATCTCGGCATGCTCGCCCGCCACCTCGTGCTGGCCGCCGTCGACCTCGACGCCGAGATGACGGTGCTGGACCCGCCCGAGTTCTCCGCGGCCGTCGATGACTTCACCGCCCGTCTCACCCGTCTCGTCCCGGGGGGTCGCCCAGGCTGACTCACGCGTCCAGACCACCGGGTCGACGCGAGGTCGACAAGGTGCTGGGAAGTGTCACCACCGTCGCGACCAGCGCCACGACGACCGTGGCCGCAGCGAGAGCCAGAGCCGCAGTCCACTCGACCTGGGCACGGTCGTCGAAGGTATGCATCACCACCGCCACGACGAGGCCAGCTGCCACACCCAGCCACCCCAGCGCGACCACGGGCGCAGCCGTCGTCCACACGTGGGCCAAGATCGTGTCGGTACGTGGGGCGCCCAGGGTGCGCAGGCCACGCATCCGGCGGCTGTGCTCCCGCGATTCCCCGATGATGGTCGTCACCAGGCCCACGACCCCGACCCCGAGGGCCACCACGGTGCCGAGTACGAGCCAGGCGACCTGCGTCGGGAACCTGGCCGAGTAGGGGTCGGAGTAGGTGAGGTCACCGAGTCGGAACTGCGCGAGAGGGGCGAGGCCGCCCACGGACGCCAGTGTCTGGCCCAGCTCGGTGTTGGTGGCCAGCAGGAAGAATGTGCCGTTGCTGTCGTCGCTGTGGAGGCCGTGCTGGTCGGGCGGCACGAGGAGCGCCCCCTGCCAGCTGGAGGGCAGCCGGGACGACGCGGTCACCACATCCGAGGGTCCGGGGGCATCGATGGATCCCCGATGGGGCACGGTGACGGTCCCAGGGTGAGCGTGGTCCGGGAGAGCGCCACGGGTCAGGCTGAGCCACTGGGGACCACCGGAGCAGCCGTCCGGCTGCGCACCCGCGAGGGTGGCCAGGTCGTCACACCCGCCGATGACGACGGGGACGGTCCGGCCGCCGGACCGTCCGGCCAACTGCTCGACGGCCCCGGCCTCCGGTGCGACCCGATGCACGTCGCGCAAGGTCAGGGTGTCGGCGATGTCGACCACCGTGACGGGGACCTTCGGGCGTCGCTCGAGTGCCTCGTCCCAGGATCCGTCGCCGCCATGCATCAGCACGTTGATGAAGGACAGCGCGCCGATGACGAGCACGATGACCGCGGACAGGAGGGCTCCGAGCCGTAGGCTCGTCGAAACCCTCCTCGACTGGGTCCGTATCCCGACGAGAGTCCCTCCGCGTCGCGCGAAGGGGGCGAGCCTGGCGAAGGCGGTCGTGACCAAGGAGGGGCTCCACAGCCAGAGGCCCACTGCCAGGGCGCCGTCTGCTAGCCACATGCCGAGCACTTGCCATGCCGGCGGCTTCGGAGTGACCACGAGGATCAGGAGGTAGACCAGCGAACCCATCACCAAGGTGGCGCCGACCGTCGGTAGCCGTAGCCGGCGGCGCCGGCGTCCGGGCCGCGACCTCAGGACGGGAGAGGCATCCACCGAGCCGCTTGGATCGACGGCGCGCCCGGCCGAGATGCCCGCGAACAGGGTGATGATGCCGACGAGACCGACGGTTGTCACCGACCCGGGGTCCACGTCCTGCGTGAAGTAGCCCGCATCCGTCCACGGCACCCGCGTCACGGAGCGGATCCAGACGTGGAAGGCGGCGGCCCCCAGGAGCGCGCCGCCCAGCACGAAGGCACCCACCTCGAAGCCATGGAGCAGCATCACCGTCCGTCTGGGCACGCCGACCACGTGCAGGGAGCGGGCCCGGCTCCGCGACTCGACGCCCGCGAGGCGACTCGCCATCGTCAGCAGGGTGAGACCCGGCACCCAGATGGAGAGGATGACGAGCACGGCGACGGCCCGGTTGAGAGCGGTGAAGTCATCGAGGGCCTGTGGGGGGTCACCGAAACCCGTCACGGGAGCCAGACCCACCTCGCTCCTCGGGTCGGCGGCCCCGATCGCCCGCAGCTCATGGGGGTGGACCAGGCCCGAGGGGCCGATGACCCCAACCCGTTGCCTGCCGGCGAAGAGGTCCTTGACGACGTCGTCGCGATCGATGAGGTCGATGAGGGCCGGGGAGGCGTAGTACTCGCCCTGAGCGGGGACTCGCGGGATACCTGCGATATCGGGCCCGCTGCCGTCACCGGCGTACAACTGGCGGGTGATGGTGTGCCCGTGCCAGCGTCGATGGGTGACCAAGTCGCTCTCGAGGGCTTGTAGCCCTGTGCTCCGCCCACCGGCAGCGGTGCTCGGACTGAGCGCGGTGGACCGGTCCGATTGGAGTGCCACAAGCTGCAGGGTTCCGTCGGTGGTGAGCGCGAGGGCGGACAAGACGAACGCCACGAGCACGAGCGCGACCCGCCTGCCCGGGGACGCTCGCACGTCGCGCAGAAGGGCGCGTCCGAGCAGCCATCCGAGACCGCGGGTCGATGGCCTCACGGGCTGGTGATCGGGGTCGGCTCGGGCTCGAGGTGAAGCTCGCGGTCACAGCGGCGCGCGACGTGCTCGTCATGGGTGACGATGACGGCGGACGCGCCCTGCTCGCGGACGACGGTCACCAAGAGCTCCATCGCCGCAGCGGCAGCGGAGGCATCGAGGCTTTCCGTCGGCTCATCCGCCAGCACGATCGCCGGTTCGTGGACGACCGCACGGGCCACGGCCGCGCGCTGCAGCTGTCCTCCGGACACCTCGTCGGGGAATCGGCCCCCGAGGGCGCCGATGCCCAAGCGCTCCAGGACGGGCTGCACGGCCTCGGTGTAGTCCCGGGTCCGGCCCGACCCGGGGCGAAGTCGCAGGGGGAGGGTGACGTTCTCCAGCAGCGTCAGGTCCGGCAGCAACTCATCGCCCTGGAAGACCACCCCGAATGCCGTCAGGCGAATCTTCGAGAGCTCATGCTCCCGCAGGCCGACGATCTCACGCCCCAGGATCTGCACGGAACCCGCGGCGGGGGCGAGCAGCCCGCACAGGACTCCCAAGAGTGAGGTCTTGCCCACTCCGCTGGGTCCCCGGACCGCCAGGACCTCGCCCGTGTGTACCGACATGTCCAGGCCTCGGATGACGGGCAGACCGCCGCGGCGGACCTCCAAGCCGGCGGCCGCGAGCGGCATCTGGGTGTCCGAAGCCGAAAGGTTCGGCTCCGGACACCCAGATGACGAGTCATTCAACTCGCTCACGTGGCCCCATACCGCCAGCCGCTACAGTCATCGGGGAAGTTTTCATGGTGTTGGCAGACGTTGAACTTGAATGCCTTGCCCTCTGGATAAGACAAATTGAGAGTTTTCATCGCCCCGGTGTGAGAACCTGGAATCCACCAGCGACTGGATCTTTGGTAATCGATGTAAGTCCGACCGTGGTACTCCCGTGCCAGAACCTTCTCACCTGTGGCCTCGAACCGTCCTCGGACGTCGTGATCGTTTGAGTTCCACGTCCACGGAATGTCCTGCTGTGCGGCCGCCGGGGCGGCCGTGAGACCCGCTCCAGTGAGCAGTACCGCCACGGTGGCCAGTGCGCGTGCAAATTTCGACTGCATTGTTGAATCGTCCCCGACTCTTGAATGCCGCCCGCTGTTCCGAGGGCGCTCTTTGATTATTGCTCTCGTCTTCAGCGGGACTATGTTCTCAAGAATGACAGAAGGGGCCAGGAGGGGGGGGGTAAGTTTCATCACCAAACTTGGTAAGTGTTTGGTAAGGAATAGGGGTGACCCATCCACAATTGACTACAAGGGTTATCGCGCTGAGGGTCACTCAGAAGAGCATGCGGCGGACGGCAGCGAGCGGCAGATGCTCCATCGCCTTGCCGAGCGGCACCCAGGGCTTCGCCGGCACGTAGGCCTTGGCCTTGCGTGCCTCGATGGCCTCGACCATGGAGCGCACGCCGGGGACGGTGTCGACCATGAACTTCGTCTTCTGCTCGACCTTCTCGTTCATCTCCGAGCGGATGTAGCCCGGGTAGAGCACGGAGACGTCGATGTCGAGCTCCGGCTTGCCCATCATCTCGGAGCGGATGCCCTCGCCGAGGCTCGCGACGAAGGCCTTGGTCGCCCCGTAGGTCGTCATCGACTTCGGCATGCCGCGCAGCGCCGTGATCGAGGCGATGAGCACGAGGTGCCCGGCGGCCTGCTCGCGGAAGATGGCCATCGCCTCCTCCGTCTGCACCGCCACCCCGAGCACGTTCGTCTCGATCGTCTGCCGGTTGGCGTAGTGGCTGCCCTTGCCGTACGGCGCGCCCTTGCCGAGCCCGGCGTTGACGACCACGCGATCGAGGCGATCGAGGTCCCCCTTCGCCTGCCCGAAGACGGCCGCGACGGCCTCGTCGTCGGTGACGTCGAGGGCGTAGGTCTCGACCCGACGCTCCGGGTGGGCGGCGGCGATCTCCGCCTTGAGGGCGGCCAGCCGGTCGGTGCGCCGGGCGGTCAGGGCCAGGTCGTGGCCGAGGGCCGCGAACTGGCGGGCCATCTCGGCGCCGAGGCCGGAGCTGGCGCCGGTGATGAGCGTCGTGAAGGGCATGGGGCGTCTCCTGATCTGGGTCGAAGGGGGGTCAGCCGGCGATGAGGGACCGGCAGCGGGTGTCGAGGGCGGTGACCATCGGGCCGAAGGCGGCGAAGCGCGGATTGCTCGTGTGGCCCTCGTGGTACCGGTGGTAGATCTGCTGGGCGATGCCGGCGAGGCGGAAGAGGCCGAAGACCTCGTAGAAGAGCCACTCCTGCTCGGTCACCGTGAGTCCGCGGGCGGCGCAGTAGCGCTGCACGATCTCGGCCCGGGTGAGCATCCCCGGCACGCTGCTCGGCTGCAGCCGCAGGCTCTGGGTCACCTCGTCGTCATCGGCCTGGACCCAGTAGGCCATCGCCCCGCCGAGGTCCATGAGGGGGTCTCCGACCGTGGCCAGCTCCCAGTCCAGGACGCCGACGACGCTGGTCGGGTCGGCGGGGTCGAGGACCATGTTGTCCAGCCGGAAGTCGTTGTGGATCAGCGTGTGCGGGTGGTCCTTCGGGATCCGCGCGACCAGCCAGGCCATGGTCTCCTCGAGGTCCGGCACGTCGGGGGTGCGTGCGGCCCGGAAGCGCTCCACCCACTGGTGCACCTGGCGCTCGGCGAAGCCGTCTCCCCGGTCCAGCTGCGCCAGCTCGGGCACGGCCGTGACGTCGACGTCGTGCAGCTCGACGAGCACGTCGAAGGCGTTCTCGCACAACCGCCGCGCCTCCTCCGGCGCGAGCTCCATGCCGCTCGGCAGGTCCCGGCCGACGATCGTCCCCTCGATCTTGTCCATGACGTAGAAGTCGGCGCCGAGCACGGACGTGTCGGTGCACAGCGCGATCATCCGCGGCACGTGGGGGAAGACGGGGGCCAGGGCGGCCTGCAGGTCGTGCTCGCGGTGCATGTTGTGCGCGCTGCCGCCGAGGGCACCGTGCGGCGGGCGCCGCAGCACGAGAGAACGATTCGGCCAGATCAGCTCGTAGGTCAGGTTGGAGGCGCCGCCGGAGAACTGGCGCACCTCGGGCTCGCCCACGAGATCGGGCGCGACCTCCTCGGGTGCGTGCTCGCGCACCCAGGCCGCGATCGTCGGGACGTCGAAGGCGTCCTCGGACCTGACCTCGTCGCTCATCGCCCGCCCTTCCCTCGTGGTCGCATGGGCCGACTATCGCACGGCCGCTCGGCCGATGCAGCGACCCTATTTTTAACTCTCAAAACCGTGTAAATTAGTGGTCAGCGTCCCGGAGTCGAGCATCCGGGGCCGCAGCGCAAGGAGGTCGGCCATGACTACCACACAGCACCAGTGGCAGCGTGACTCCGCGATGGTGGACCATCGGGGTCTGCGCGTGCTGGACATGGAGGAGTGTCTCGCGCGTCTGGGGTCGCGCCCGATCGGTCGGGTCGCCTTCCGCGAGGCGGGCGAGCTCGCGGTGCTGCCGGTCAACCACGTGCTCGATGGCACGAGCGTGGTCTTCCGCACGCGGTGGGACTCGCGGCTGGCGTCGACCGTCGACGGTCGGTCCGCGGCCTTCGAGGTCGATGACTACGACCCCGTGACCGGGTCCGGGTGGAGTGTGCTCGTGCGGGGCGTCGCCGAGTGCATCCGTGACGAGGCCACCGGTCGGCGTCTGGAGCAACTGCTGGCGGTGCCCTGGCACGGGGAGGTCGAGGAGGCCTTCTGGGTGCGGATCCGCGCGGACGAGATCAGTGGGCGCCAGCAGGGTGACCCCCGCGCCGAGCGTGACTGCTGTTGAACCCGCTCGACCGCGGCCAACGGGAGCGCCGCCGCGACCTGCCGAGCTGGCGTGAGGACGCGGCCTGCTTTGGTGAGGACCTGGACACCTTCTTCCCCGTCGGGGACAGCGGGCCCGCGCTCTGGCAGATCGCGCGCGCCAGGTCGATCTGCGCCGGCTGCCCGGTGCGCGAGGAGTGCCTCGACTACGCCCTGACCACCGGCCAGGACCACGGCATCTGGGGCGGGCTCACCGCGCAGGAGCGCCGGGAGCTGCGTCGGGAGGGTCGCGCCCGAGGGGCCTAGGTCCAGAGTCTGGGCGCCGACTGGACACAAAATAAGGTTTGGCTAAGGTAACCAAAAGTAAGCGTTACCTAACTCAAGGACCCGATGATGCGCCTCCTTCCCGCCGCCGCACTGATCGCCACCGGTGCGCTGGCCCTCTCCTCCTGTGCCGGTGACAGCGCCGCGAAGGAGGGCGACGGCGAAGAGACCACGAAGATCGAGCACGCCCAGGGGACCACCGAGGTGCCCGTCGATCCCGAGCGGGTCGTCGTCCTCGACTTCGGCGTCCTGGACAGCGTCGACGCCCTCGGCGGCGACGGCGTCGTCGGGGTCCCCAAGACGGGGCTGCCGAAGTCCCTGCAGGACTACGCCGACGACGAGGTCACGGACCTGGGCAACGTCAAGGAGTTCGACGTCGAGGCCGTCGCCGAGGCCGACCCGGACGTCATCCTCGTGGCCTCCCGCAGCGCCGCGAAGTACGACGAGCTGAACGAGATCGCGCCGACGGTGGACCTGACCCTGGCCGAGGGGGACTACCTCAAGGCCTTCAAGGAGCAGACCAACCAGATCGGGACCGTCCTCGGCAAGGAGCAGCAGGCCAAGGACGCCTACGCCGACGTCGAGACCAAGGTCGAGGAGGTCAGCAAGGAGGCGAAGGGGGCCAAGGACGCGATGATCCTCCTCGTGAGCGGCGGCAAGATCTCCGCCTACGGGCCGGGGACCCGCTCCGGGTCGATCATCCACGACACCGCCGGTGTCGAGCCGACCGCCGCGGACCTGAAGAAGGACCCGCACGGGCAGGCGGTCTCCTTCGAGTTCGTCGCCGACAAGGAGCCCTCCACCCTCTTCGTCATCGACCGGGACGCCGCGATCGGTGAGGAGGGCAAGACCGCCAAGCAGGTCCTGGACAACCCGCTCGTCGCAAAGACCCCCGCCTGGCAGCAGGACCGGGTGACCTACCTCGACGCGACCGACTGGTACCTCGTCTCCTCGGGGCTGAACGCGCTGCCCCGCATGCTCGACGAGGTGGCATCCGGCATCAAGTGAGGCTCGGCAGTGAGTGAGACAGGTGTGGCCACGGCGCCCGCCGACCGGAGGAGCCGGTCGGCGGGCCTCGCCGTGTCCGCACTCGGTCTCCTCCTCGTGCTGTTCCTCCTGTCCACCTTCGTCGGCGTCGCCGACCTGCGCCCCGCCGACCTGCTGCACGAGGCCACCCGCGGGGAGGCCCTCGAGCTCATCGCCACCAGCCGCATACCCCGCAGCCTCGCCCTCGTGCTCGCCGGGTCCTCGCTGGCCGTCTCCGGCCTGATCATGCAGCTGCTGACCCGCAACCCCTTCGTCGAGCCCTCGACCGTCGGCACGATGGAGTTCGCCGGACTCGGTCTGCTGCTGTCCGCCCTCCTCGTCCCGGGCGCCCCGATCATCGTGCGGATGGGCTTCGGCGCGGTCTGCGCCCTCATCGGCACCGCCCTCTTCCTCGCGGTGATCTCCCGGATCGAGGTGAGCGACATCCTCGTCGTCCCGCTCGTGGGCCTCATGCTCGCCGGGATCGTCGCGGCGGTGAGCACCTTCATCGCCTACCGCGCCGAGCTGATCCAGTCGATGACCGCCTGGACGACGGGGGACTTCTCGGTGGTGATCGAGGGCCGCTACGAGATCCTCTGGGTCACCGCGGTCCTCACCGGCCTCGCGCTGCTCGTCGCCGACCGGCTCACCGTCGCCGGGATGGGGGAGGAGATCGCGACCAACCTCGGCCTGGACCACCGCAAGGCCCTGGCCCTCGGCATGACGATCGTCTCGATCGTCGCCGCGGCCGTCGTCGTCACGGCGGGGATGCTCCCCTTCGTCGGCCTCGTCGTGCCGAACCTCGTCGCCCTGCTCATCGGCTCCAACGCCCGCCGCGCCATCCCGTGGGTGGCCCTGACCGGTGCCGCCCTCGTGCTCCTCTGCGACATCCTCGCCCGCACCGTGCGCTTCCCCTACGAGCTGCCGATCGGCACCATCCTCGGGGTCGTCGGCGGCATCGCCTTCGTCGTCATGCTCCTCGCCGGGACCCGCCGTGTCGGTTGACCACGTGAGCACCACCCGCCCGGTGGCGAAGGGGGGCGCGAACCCCCTTCGTCCACGGCGGGCCCTGCTCGGCCTGCTCGCGGCCGCGCTCGTCTCGGTGGCGACCTACCTGACCATCGACCTCTCCGGCAACATCGCCTGGCTGCTCGAGCGGCGCGCGACGACGCTCGCGACGATGGTGCTCGTCTCCGTCGCGGTCGGGGCCGCGACCGTCGTCTTCCACACCGTGACGGCCAACCAGATCCTCACGCCCTCGATCATGGGCTTCGACGCGCTGTACGTGCTCATCCAGACGGTCGCGGTCACCACCCTCGGGGTGAGCGGGATCCACGGGGTGCCCAAGGTCGTGGAGTTCGGCGTCGAGACCGTGATCATGGTGGGTCTCTCGCTGCTCCTCTACACGTGGCTGCTGCTGGACCTGCGCCGCAGCCTGCACCTGCTCGTCCTCGTCGGCGTCGTCATCGGCGGGCTCTTCCGCAGCCTCTCCGAGCTGCTGCAGCGGGTCATGGACCCGACCGCCTTCGCGGTGCTGCAGGACCGCTTCTTCGCCGACTTCACCGGGCGCGACCAGGGCCTGCTGCTCATCGGGACGGTCATCGTCGCCGGCACCGGCCTGCTGCTGTGGCGCGGGCGAGGCGCGCTGGACGTCGTCTCGCTCGGGCTCGAGGTGAGCACGAGCCTGGGCGTCGAGCACCGCCGCGTCGTGCTCCTCAGCCTGGCCGCGGTCGCGCTGCTCGTCGCCACCGCGACCGCGCTCGTCGGCCCCACGAGCTTCTTCGGGCTGCTCGTCGCCCACCTGGCCTACCGCCTCGTCGGCAGCACGAAGCACGAGCACACGCTGCCCGCCGCCGCGCTGGCCTCGGTGGTCTGCCTCGTCGGGGGGCAGCTGCTCTTCGAGCGGGCCCTCGGGTTCGAGGGGTCGCTGTCCATGGTCGTCGAGTTCCTCGGCGGCATCCTCTTCATCGCACTGCTGCTGGGACGGAGCCGCGCATGATCTCCCTGACCGACGTCACCAAGTCCTACGACGGCACGGTCGTCGTCGACGGGGTGCGCCTCGACCTGCCCGAGGGCGGCGTCACCGCCCTCGTCGGTCCGAACGGCGCCGGCAAGTCGACCCTGCTCTCGTGCATCGCCCGACTGCTGGAGCCGGACTCCGGGCGGGTCACCGTCGACGGTCTGGACGTCTTCACCGCACGCTCGGACGAGATCGCGCGGCGCCTGGCGATCCTGCGCCAGGACAACCACCTGGCGGTGCGCCTCACCGTGCGCGACCTCGTCTCCTTCGGCCGCTACCCCCACCAGCGGGGACGCTCCCGGGTCGGGGGGCTGCGACCGGACGCGGAGGACGTGGCCCAGATCGGCCGGGCGATCGGGCTGCTGGAGCTGGAGGAGCTGGAGGGTCGCTACCTCGACGAGATCTCCGGCGGGCAGCGCCAGCGGGCCTTCGTCGCGATGGTCCTCGCCCAGGACACCGACTACCTGCTGCTCGACGAGCCGCTGAACAACCTCGACCTGCGCCACTCGGCCCAGATGATGCACCTGCTGCGCCGGGCGGCCGACGAGCTCGGCAAGACGGTGCTCGTCGTCGTCCACGACATCAACGCCGCCTCGGTCGTCGCGGACGAGATCGTCGCCCTGCGCGACGGGCAGGTCATCGCGTCCGGGACCCCCGAGGAGATCATGGACCCGTACCTGCTGGAGGAGATCTTCCAGGTGCCGGTGAGCGTCCACGACGTCGACGGGCAGCGGATCGCGCTGCACTTCACCCGCGCCGGGGCGCTCGCTGCCGTCCCTCAGGTGCGCACCGAGAGCGCCTGAGGCTCGCAGCGCAGCCGCAGCCGGTGCGCGGGTCCGTAGGTGTCGCCGTCCAGCTGGACCAGCAACGGGTCCTCGGCGGTGACCTCCAGCGCGGCCGCGGGCCGGGTGCGCAGCCCCGCCACGTCGCGGCGGTGGCCGAGGACCCCCTTCGCCGCCACCGCCAACCACTGGTCGGGCCGACGGACGGTGACCTCGAGGACGTCGAAGAGGCCATCGTCCAGCGCCCCGCCGGGAGCGAGCGTCACGCCGGCCCGGACCCGGGAGCAGTTGGCCGCGAGGATGCTCCAGGCGAGCATCTCCCGCGGGTCGCCG
>CAYLUX010000063.1:0-14060 GCA_964386935.1 uncultured Janibacter sp. | reverse complement strand
AGCCGTGCACGATGCGACGCCACTCCGCCGGGACCGCAGAGGCGCCCCAGCGAGCGCCGAGCAGGCCGCCGGCGATGGCAGCGACCGTGTCGGTGTCGTTGCCGATGCGGATCGCCGTGTCGAGGGCGGTCTGCAAGTGATGGTCAGGTGTTCCGTGGAGCACGGGTGTGTGATGGATCGCCGACCAGGCGGCCTGGAAGGCCGATACAACGTACCCGTTGGGATTGAAGGTCGCGGGGTCCTGCCTCTCGGCCTCAGCGGCGCGCTCGGACCAGAAGGCCTGTCCCTCATCCGACAGGTGAGGCAGGCCGACGCGCACCTCGAGCTCGCCATCGAGCACCGCGTGCCGGATGGCGTGGGACCACAAGACGCAGGCCTCGCCGGCACGCTCGTCGGTGTGGGTCAGCGCCGAGATCGTCAGTGCGGCCTCGGTGAGGCGGTCTGGGTCGTCCAGGTGGGCCAACGCGACCGGTGAGGTGCGCATGAGGGAGCCGTTGCCTCCCGTGCGGCCGGTACGCGCGTGGAGGGCCGCGGCGGCTTGGGTCATGTGGGTGCTCAGGTCGCCGGGCTTCGACGCTCCGGCCGCGGGCGGCCTCCGCACCTCAGCCAGCGTTCGGTCGTTGGGCCGCGGCCCTTCGAGGCTCCTTCGTCGCACCTCAGGGACCGTGGCTGCCAAGACGGCGCGGGTCTGGTTGCCGATGTCGGCGGGGTCGGAGTCGAACCAGTCCAGGAAGCCGGCAGCGATCTCGTCGAGCGCCTCCGGGGAGGCGAGGTCAGCCCCCTTCGCCGCGGCCGCCGCGATCGGCCATGTCATCGACGTGTCATCGGTCCACTCCCCCGGCTCGAAATTACCCAGGCCGCCGCCAATCATCGCCGCGCCGTCTAGACCGACTGCGGCGCAACCGAACTCATAGCCGGCGCCGAGGGCATCGCCCACCGCGGAGCCGAGGACGACTCCGCAGGCGCGGTCGTTCTGTGCGGTGGTGAGCTTCATCAGGACGCCTCTCCACGACGGGCACCGCCACGTCGTTTCGGTTCGAATTGCCGGAGGAGGCGCGGTCCACAACCCCCAATGTGCACCAGTCACTATGCACAGACCCCCTGACAACCGTGACGGGCACGCCGTTCCGGCGAATACTCCGAATCACCGACCAGATGGGGTGCCGTACAAGTGCCGTACAGTGAAGTCATGGCCGCGAAGACCCGACGCTGGGAGACGCGGGTGGACGAGGAGACCGACGAGCTGACCTCGACCGCCGCGGACCTGCTGCGCGTCAGCAAGTCGCAGTTCGTGGCGGACGCGGCCCGAGCCGCGGCCCAGGACGTCCTCGCGCGCAGCGACACGACCTTGATGGACCCGGCCCTCTTCGACGAGCTGGTCGCCTCCCTCGACGAGCCGGATCCGGCTCCGACACTGCGCAACGCAGCAGCGGGGCCACGGCGCTACCGGCGTGCCTGATGTGGCTCCAGCGACAGCTGGCCGACGGTGACGACCTCTCGGGCTTCGACTGTGGTGTCGACGAACTCAATACCTGGCTGCGCGAGCAGGCAAGGCGCGCACACCGGCAGCGCATCGCCCGCATCTACGTTTGGGTCGACGAGGCCGAGCAGCAGACGGTCGTTGCCTATGCGGCCGTCCAACCCACGCAGCTGACCGCGGCCGACCTCACTCGCGGCGCGGCGGGCGGACACAGCCGCGTCCCCGGCTACCTGATCGCCCGTCTGGGCCTGCACCGCGACCTGCAGGGCCACGGACTCGGCGCGCAGCTGCTCCTGGGCACCCTCGAGGTTTGCGTGGACGCCTCGGCAGTCGGCGGCGGTCGCATCATCGTCGTCGACCCGATCGACGCGGCGGCGACGACCTTCTACGAGAAGTACGGCTTCGTCCCGACCTTGGGCACAGGCTCACGGCTGGTGATGAAGGTGGCGACGGCGGCGGTCGCCATCGGCGGCTGACTCCCCCTTCGCCAGGGGCGCCCGAGTAGTTTCCCTGTGCTCAGGCCCGCGCGTACCGCAGGAGCACCACTCCATTGGGGAACGAGCGGCTCTCGAGCAGGGTGAGGTCGCGCATCTCGTGCCCGTCGGTGAAGAGCCGTCGGCCGGCCCCGACGACCACCGGGTAGACCCAGAGCCGCAGCTCGTCCACCAGACCGAGGGCCAGCAGCTGCCGGGCCAGCGAGATGCTGCCGGTGAGGACGATGTCCTTGCCCTCACGACACTGCAGCGACCGGATCTCGGTCTCGAGTCGGTCACCGCCACGCAAGATCTCGGTGCCCTCCCACTCGGGGTCTGCCATGTCGCGGGAGACGACGTACTTCGCCACCCGGTTCAGGTGGTCGGTGACGCCCGTCGAGTCGTCGATCCGGCGGGGCCAGAAGCCGCGCATCTCCTCGAAGGTCACCCTCCCGACGAGGAACCCGTCGGAGGCCGCCGCATGCTCGCGCGTGACCGCGGCCAGCTCACGCCCTGCCTCGGACTCGTCGCCCGGGTCGAACCACGTGCCGTCGTTGTCGATCACGCCGTCGAGCGTGATGTTTTCGGTGATGACGAGTCGGCGCATCGTCGCGCTCCCCCCTGGTTGCGTGTGATCCAGCGTCGAAGACCGCTCCGAGCCTGTCAACTGCGCGGCCTCCCGGGAATTGGTTGATCCGACAATCAGTTGCACAGGACATGCGCGCCTTCGGATTCCTCAGTTTCGGGCACTACGGCCACGGCAAGGGTCTGGGTGACCCCGACGCCCGACAGGCGATGCGTGATGCCGTCGAGATCGGTGTCGGCGCGGACCAGATCGGGGTCAACGGCGCCTACTTCCGGGTGCACCACTTCGCGCGGCAGTCCGCCTCCCCCATGCCGCTGCTCGGGGCCATCGCCGCCCGCACCCGCAACATCGAGGTCGGCACCGGCGTGATCGACATGCGCTACGAGAACCCGCTGCACCTGGCCGAGGACGCTGCCGCCCTCGACCTCATCGCCGACGGCCGGGTCGCGCTCGGCGTCAGCCGGGGCTCACCCGAGCCGGCGCAGCGGGGCTGGGAGGCCTTCGGCTACACCGGGTCGAGCGACCTGCGCGGCGCCGACATCGCCTACGGGCACTTCGAGCAGTTCATGGCCGCGGTCCGCGGCGAGACGATGGTCGACGCCGATCCGACCCAGGGTGCGGCCGGACGGCTGCGCATCGAGCCGCACTCCCCCGGTCTGGCGCAGCGGATCTGGTGGGGCGCCGGGGGCCGCGAGAGCGCCGAGTGGACGGCCCGCCAGGGCGTGAACCTCATGAGCTCGACCCTGCTCACCGAGGCCACCGGTCAGTCCCTCGGGGAGCTGCAGCGGGAGCAGATCGACCGCTACCGGGCCGCATGGCGCGAGGCCGGGCACGGGTGGAGCCCACGGGTGTCGATCTCCCGGAGCGTCTTCCCGATCGTCAGCGACCTGGACCGGCAGTTCTTCGGGCTGCGCGGCCAGGCCTCCCAGGACCAGGTCGGCATCATCGACGGGCTGCGCTCGACCTTCGGCAAGACCTACGCCGCCGAGCCGGACGCCCTCATCGAGCAACTCAAGGCGGACCCGGCCATCGAGGCCGCCGACACCCTCATGCTGACCATCCCCAGCCAGCTCGGCGCGGACTACAACCTGCACATCCTCTCGGCCTTCGCCGAACACGTCGCACCGGCACTCGGCTGGCAGTCGAACACCGAGGGACCCGTCGAGGGCCTCGCGGACTGAGGGCCCCGCCCACCGATTCCCGCACAGAGAGAAGGAAACACATGTCCACGATCGTCATCTTCGGCGGCACCGGCTACGCCGGCGGCAACATCGCCCGCGAGGCCGTCTCCCGCGGCCACCGGGTCATCTCCTACAGCCGCTCGGGGGCGAGCAGTCCCGACGAGGGCGTCGAGTACCGCACCGGATCCCTCACCGACGACGCGGTTCTGACGGAGGCCGCGACCGAGGCCGACGACCTCGTCGTCGCCACCCACGGCGCCGACGTGGGCGGCTCCCCGCTCATCGACCACGTGGACCGCCTGACCGCCGCCGCCATCGAGCACGACGCGCGGCTGTCCTTCGTCGGTGGCGCCGGCTCCCTGCACGTGTCCGAGGGCGGCCCGCTCCTCGTCGACACCCCGGACTTCCTGGAGGACTGGAAGCCCGAGGCCCTCTCCCACGCCAAGGTGCTCGACGCCCTTCGCTCGGCCCCCGCCGAACTGCGGTGGTTCTACGTCTCCCCCGCCGCGCTCTTCGGGTCCTTCGCGCCGGGTGAGACCACCGGCCACTACCGCGTCAGCAACGACCAGCTCATCACGACCGAGGACGGCACCTCCGAGATCTCCGGCACCGACTACGCGCTGGCCTTCGTCGACGAGATCGAGCAGGGCAACCACCCGCAGCAGCGCTTCGCGGTCGCGCACTGACCAGGACGCACGCTCTCTCCCATCGCGCCGGGCCGGGAGGCCGGCCCGGCGCGATCTCCCGCTCCGTAGGATCGCCCGCATGCGATCTCGCACGGCACTCCCCTCCTTCCTGCTCACGCCCGCCCTCGCTCTCGCGCTCGCCGGCTGCGGAGGCGGCCAGGGCGACTTCTGCGAGGTGCTCACGGACGACTCGAAGACCGCCGCGACCGTCTTCACCCCGGTGATCCCGGGCATGGTCGATGAGTCGATGGTCCGAGAGCGCCTGGACCTCGTCGACCAGATCGAGGACCCGCCCGAGGACCTCGAGGACGACCTCGACACCTGGCGCGAATACCTGCAGACCGCGCTCGAGAACGTCGACGACAACCCCAATGCCCTGATCGACGCCGGGACCGACGAGGTCGACGCTGCCCAAAAGGCCCTCTTCGATCGCTACACCGACACCTGCATGTCCTGATCACACGACACCAGGCGGGCGCCTCGGCGCGAGTCAGCGCTCGTGAACCCGGTAGGTGAGATGAGTCGTCCGCGGAGACGACTCCGACCCCACTTGCTCCAGGGCGATACGGGCCGCGTCCACCCCTTCGAAGAGTCGGATGCCCGAGCCGAAGAGAACGGGTGAGAGGGCGATCGAGAACTCGTCGACCAGCCCCGCGTTCAGGTACTCCACGATCGTCTCGCCGCCCCCGGCGATCCGCACGTCCCGGTCCCCCGCGGCCTCCTGCGCCCTGGCCAACGCGGACTCGATGCCGTCGGTGACGAAGTGGAAGGTCGTCCCGCCGGGTCTCTCCCACGGGTCACGCTCCTCGTGCGTCACGACGAAGACCGGCGTGTGGAACGGGGCATCCTCGGGCCAGGCACCCTCACCCGCCTCGAACATCCGCTTGCCCATCACGCTGGCGCCGGTGCGCTCGAAGGTCGCGGCCGCGATGTCGTTGTCGCGCCCTTCCTCACCACCCTCGCCGAGGTGGAGGTTCTCCCGGGTGAAGCGCAGCGGGAACATCCACGCCTGCAGTTCCATCCACTGCTGCCCCATCAGCTCTTCCGGTGACTGGGGCGCGATGAACCCGTCGAGGGACATCGACACGCTGAAGAAGACCGTGCCGCCCATCAGCCTTCAGCACCTTCCCGAGCGGTCCCGGCCACGTACTCGGCCAAGCTGCCCAGGGTCTGCCGTCCCCCTTCGATCGCCCCGAACCGCTGGACAGCCTCGTCCCGCTGCTCCTTGGTCCGGAAGAGGGTCCGCATCTCGACCGTGGTCACGCCTCCGTCGGCGGTGAACGTGACGACGGACTCGAACGCATCGGGATCGTCACGACGCTCACCGTGGAGCATGGCGATCCGCTCCGGCGGGGTGATCTCGGTCCAGGTGATCCATTCCGGATAGACGGTCCCGTCGGGCCCGCGCATCGTGAAGTCCCACACGCCGTCGACGCGGAACTCGAACGCCGTCGTGGTGGTCGTGAACCCCTTCGGCCCCCACCACTGCGACAGATGGCGCGCTGTCGTGAACGCCTCGAAGACCAGCTCCCGTGGGGCATTGATGGTCCGGGACACCACGATCTCGCGGCCCGCGTCCGAGGACGACCCCGGAGCCCCTTGTTCCACCCTGCTCATCAGCTAGTCCTTCCGATCCCTCTGCTTCATGTCCTGCACGTACGCGTCCAGCCGATCGAAGCTCTCGTTCCAGTACCGCTCGAACCCACCGGTCCACTCGTGGACCGGTTGCAGCCCTCGAGCGTCGAGGCTGTAGAGGCGCTGCTTGCCCTGCTGGCGGTCCCGCACCAGCCCGACCTCCCGGAGGACGCGCAGATGCTTCGACGTCCCCGGCTGCGGCAGGTCCAGCTCGTGGGCCAGGTCGGTCACCGCGCGCTCGCCGGCGCGGAGCAGCATCAGGATTTGCCTGCGCTGGGGCTCAGCGATCGCGTTGAAGACGTCCGACGTCGTTGCTGCTCGTGCCACGCCAGCATCATATTCCTATATGGGTATGCGTCAAGACGTGTAAGGCCGGAGCGTGAACCCCTCCGGACTACGGTCCTGATCCACCGGACGGATCATGATCCACCACGTGGATCAGGGCCGTAGTCTCCGCAGGGCCAACACGGGTGCACCCCTCCTGTGGCTGGACGTCCCCCCACTTCTTTGCGAGGGTCCTCAAATGAAACTTCGTTCCCCAGGTGGCCGTAGGGTCCCGGCGGGAGCGGGAATCAAACGGCAGGAGGGGTCCTGAAATGACGTGGGTCAAGCGAAGCGTGGCAACGGTTGGAGCGACGGCAGTGTTGCTCATGTCCGGTACCGGTGTCGCCATGGCCGGGCCGGAAGACTCGTTCTCCCACAACCTGGGCATATGCTCGCTCGAGGCACAGAAGGCCTTCCCCGAGAGTAACTGGGCCTACTTCAGTTTCGTGGCGGCCTGCATGGCCCACGACGGCTTCTGACGGACCGCCAATGGACTTGCGCCGCGTCTCCTCGGGGGCGCGGCGCTCGTTCATTTCGCAGGTTGGCGCTGGTTGGTGGGGACCGTGACGCAGACCCGGAAGCCATCCAAGGAGCGCCGGAACCCACCCCACCGGAGCGTCACCTCCGCCCGCCCGCCGGCCCGGCTACCGTGGGCGCAGGCCCACCCCCTCCGCCCGAGGAGACCCGATGCCCAACCCGCCCGCTCCGACCACCCAGCACGTCGTCACTCCGCCGCCGCAGGCGGGCATGTTCCTCGTCCTGACCGTGGCCGAAGGGGGCGAGGCGAGCGTCCGCGACGTGCTCGGCGACGCGGGGATGCTCACCCGGTCGGTGGCCTTCGGCTTCCCCGAGGGCGGCTTGGACATGATCGTCGGCATCGGCGCCCACCTGTGGGACCGGATGTACGACGTACCGCGGCCGATGCACCTGCACCCCTTCGAGGCGATCGAGGGCGCGAAGCACACCGCCGTCGCGACCCCCGGTGACCTGCTGCTGCACCTGCGCGCGGACCGTATGGACCTGTGCTTCGCCCTCGCCCAGCGGGTCGTCGGCGCGCTGGGTGACGCCGCGACCGTCGTGGACGAGGTGCACGGCTTCCGCTACTTCAACGTGCGCGACCTGCTCGGCTTCGTCGACGGCACCGAGAACCCCGAGGGCGAGGACGCGATCGCCGCGGCACTCATCGGCGACGAGGACCCCGCCCACACCGGCGGCAGCTGCGTCATCGTCCAGAAGTACCTGCACGACCTCACCGCCTGGGAGGCGCTCTCGACCGAGGAGCAGGAGCGGGTCATCGGCCGGCGCAAGCTCACCGACATCGAGCTGCCGGAGGAGGAGAAGCCGAGCAACTCCCACATCGCCCTCAACGACATCCAGGACGCGGAGGGCGAGGACCGGGAGATCCTGCGCGACAACATGCCCTTCGGGAGCATCGAGGCCGGCGAGTTCGGCACGTACTTCATCGGGTACGCCTCCGACCCCGACGTCACCGAGACGATGCTGCGCAACATGTTCATCGGCGACCCGCCCGGCAACCACGACCGGATCCTCGACTTCTCGACCGCCGTGACCGGGAGCCTCTACTACGTGCCGACCCGCGACGAGCTCGAGGACGGCCCGACCGCGGGCTGAGCAGGTGCGCCCCGGAACCAGCCTCGACGACGCGCTGCAGGACCTCTCCGAAGAGCTCCAGCAGCGACTGGTCGTGCTCGACGTGGCGCTTCGCGTGGTCGCCTACTCGATCCACGAGAGCGAGGCGGACCGCGCCCGCCTCTCCCACCTGCTCGCGCACAGCGACACCTGGCCCGCCCCTCCGGCCGGCCGCACCGAACCCACCGTCCGCACCGCCGGTGACGGCACCCGGTGGGAGATGGTCCCCCTCCGCGACGAGCGCCACCTCGTCGGCCACCTCCTGCGCGTGGTGACGAAGGGGGCCCCGCCCCCGGACGAGGCCACCCTGCGGGGAGGCGCCGCTCGGCTCGGCGTGCTGCTCGCGCTGCGCTCCCGCGATGCCGAGCGGGCCAGCGCGCGTGCCGACGAGCTGCTCACGACGCTGCTCTCCCCCGCCGTCGCGGATACCGAATGCTCCGCCGCCGCAACGGCGCTCGTCGACGAAGGGCTCGTCGGCCCGGCCGAGCAGTACTGCGTCACCGTCCTCGCCCCACCGCCGGAGCTGCGCGATGACGGGTGGCTGGCCAGACGCGCGGTCGAGGCGACCCTCGACTTCGTCGTCCGCACGACCACCGCCACCGTCGTCGGGGGCGTTGTGGGCGACCTCGGGGTGCTCGTCTTCCCCCGCCCAGTCGTGCAGGACCGCCTCGAGCGGATCCTGCAGGCGCCCGACCTCACCGAAGTGCGGGCCGGCATCGGCGGCCTCACCGACCGTCTCGCCACCGCGAGCATCTCCCACGAGCAGGCCGAGATCGCCTGGCGCGCAGCGTGCCTGGACCCAGGTGCTCACCCGCGGGTGAGCACCTGGGAGGGACTCGGCGTCGACAAGCTGTTGCTGCGCCTGCCGCTGGAGCACCTCACTGAGGGAGACCTGCCGGCGCCCGTCGCGCGCCTGCTCGCGAGCGACCACCACGACGTGGACGTCCCAACGTTGCTGGCCTACCTCGACTGCGGCGGGGACGGCCGGGCGACCGCGACCTCGCTGCGGATCCACCGCTCGACGCTCTACTACCGCCTCGCCCGCATCCGCACGACGACCGCGGTCGACCTGGCCGACGGTGCCGTGCGCCGTGACCTGCACACCGGGCTGCGGGTCGCCCGCCTCGCCGGACTGCTCAGCGACTGACGCCCGCGAGGCTCCCCGGCCGGATCCCGGTGTCGACCCTCGGGTCGTAGGCGTGGACCCAGGCCAACCGGTCCTCGAACCACTGCTGGGTCTTCATGAGCGCGTCCCGCTCCCGCGCCTCCGGCCCGTCCGGCAGGTGCATGACCTCGGCGACCTGCGCGGAGGCGAAGGCCACCGCGCGCGTGCGCGCCCGACGCTTGGCGGTGTAGGCCTCGAAGGCCGGCTCCGGGTCCCGGCCGTGCACCGCCGCCAGCTCCTCGGCCAGCGCCCAGGTGTCCTCGATCGACTGGTTCGCCCCCTGACCGTGGTGCGGCACGAAGGCGTGCGCGGCGTCCCCGAGCAGCACGACCCGGCCCCGGTGCCAGGTCCGGATCGGCGGGCGGCGCATGAGCGCCCACTGCTGGGTCACCTCTACCGCCTCCAGCATCTGGGTCACCGCCGGGTGCCATCCGGCGAAGGGGGTCAGCTTCGCCGAGTCCTCTACCGGCACCACCCAGCCCGGCTCGGTCCACTCCCGGGGCTCGCGGGAGACGGCGAGGAAGTTCACGTGGCTGCCGTCCCCACCCATCGCGTAGTGAAGCAGGTGCCCGGTCGGCCCGACCCAGAACTGGAGGGCATGGGGATCGGGCAGCTCGGTGAGCTCCTCGGTGCGGATGATCCCGCGGAAGCCGCTGCGCCCGGAGTAGACGGCGTCGTCGTGCCCGAGCATCCAGCGCCGCACGGTCGAGCGAGCACCGTCGGCGCCGACGACGACCCGTCCGGTGACCCGGGAGCCGTCGGCCATCTCGACGGCGACGTGGCCCCCTTCCTCCCGCAGTCCGGTGACGTTGCGCGAGAGGAGGATCCGGTCCATGCCGACCGCCTCGGAGAGTACCTTCTGCAGGTCGGCCCGGTGCAGGCCCCACCAGTCGGTCCCGAAGCGCTCCCGGTAGGTCTGCCCCACCGGGGTGCGCCCGAGCGTCTCGCCGGTCCGCCCGTTGCGGAAGATCAGGTCCGTCGGCGCCCAGGAGACCTTCGCGAGGGCGTCCTCGACGCCGTACTCGCGCAGCAGCTTCACGGCATTGGCCGAGAGACCGACCGCGGCGCCGACCTCGCGCAGCTCGGAGGTGCGCTCGATGATCGTCGCCTCGATCCCGCGCTGCCGCAGGGCGAGCGCGAGGGTGAGTCCGCCGATGCCGGCGCCGATGATGACCACGTCGTCGTGGGATGTCTGGCTCATGGCTTCGACACTAGGAATCGTCGGGCCCCGTCGTCATCGGACGATGGATCGCAACTCGACACTCCCCCTTCGGACACTGTGTCGGGTATACATCTACCTTTCAAGAAGGGTAGAATTCTACCATGGGATTGAACATCAAGAACGAGCGCGTCCACGAGCTCGCGCGGCAGGCGGCCGCCGTGACGGGCAAGTCCCAGACCGGTGCCATCGAGGAGGCTCTGATGCAACTACTGGCCAGCCACGACATCGACCCCGAGCAGCCGAGGATCCAGGCAAAGGTGGACCGGGTGCACAGCATCGTGCGCACCTACCTCGACACACCTTCGGATCCTGAGCGCAGCATCCGTCGCGTCGAGGACCTCTACGACGAGCGCACGGGACTCCCCCGATGATCGTCGACTCCTCCGCGCTCATCGCCATCATCGAGGACGAGCCAGGAGCCGATGAACTCGTGCAGGCGGCGGCCGCGGCTGACTGCCGCATGTCCGTTGCCACTCGTCTCGAGGCCGCCATCGTGAGCGATGCCCGCTCCGTGTCGCACGGCGCCCGCCTGGACGAGCTCATCGAGGCGCTGGAGATCGCGATCGAGCCGGTGACTCCGCATCAGGGCGAGGTCGCCCGGCGCGCCCACCAGCGCTACGGCCGCGGTTCGGGTTCACCTGCCCGCCTGAACTTCGGGGACTGCTTCGCCTACGCCCTGGCGGCGACGACGGGTGAAGCGCTGCTCTTCGTCGGAGAGGACTTCACCCATACCGACGTCGTCGCCGCCAGGCGCTGATCGAGAGGACTCAGCAGGAGATCGGCTTCCACCAGTAGACGCCGTCGATCCGCCCGCCCGGGTACCCCTGCCGGCACCCGGTGTAGCCGGGGGTGAGGCTGTCGTTGGTCCAGCCCGGCCCGGGGGCCGACGCCGCGTCCGCGGGGCCGGGTGCCGGAGCCGCCGGTTCTGCGGGCGGCGCCGGGGTGCTCGGCTCGGGCGCCGGCTCCGGATCCGGTTCGGAGGTGGGCTCGCTCGTCGGCTCCGGCTCCTGGCTGCAGCCGCCCCAGACCCCCTGACCGCCACCACGTGCCGACTCCTCCGCCGCGCGGTAGGTGGCCTGGCGTTCGTACGCGGTGTCGTAGGTGTACTCCTCCGCGTGCCCGGCGCGCAGCATGGCCTCTCCGAAGTCGGTGCCGTCCGGCAGGTCGAGGTAGGCCAGCATCCGGCCGTACTTGTCGTGCTCGCCCTGGCTCGGGTCGTGGACGACCTCGACCTTCTTGCCCTCGAGCAGGGACTCCGCGGCCGCCGAGGCCTCTGGCCCGCCGCACTCGACCGGCGAGTTCGGGTCGACCGTCTCCGGGGTGTCGATGCCGATGACCCGGATCCTCTCGCCGCCGTCGATGTCGACGAGCACGGTGTCGCCGTCGACGACCCGGATCACGCGGTGCAGCGTGGACTTGCCCTCGTGCTTCGTGGCGTCGTCCTTCTGGGTAGCGTCCCCGGACTTCTTCGACGAGCCCTCGCCGGCCTGGCCCTTCGCTCCGTCCCCGTCCTTGCGACTGTCCGTGGCCTTGTGATCCTTGTCGGACTTCTCCGTGGCCGGCTTCGTATCGGCCGACCCACCTGCCCGGTCATCCCCCTTCGCGGCCGAACTCGTGGAGGTGCTCGCCTCCGACGCCGGCTGCTCCGAGTCCTCCGTGCTGCACGCCGGCAGCACCGCCAGCGCGAGCGCGCCCAGCAGCGCGACCCCTCGACCCGATGACCTCATCCGAACCCTCCACAGCTCTCGTGACGAACGCTTCGAGCTGAAGATAGGCCTGTCATCGGGTCGAGGGGATCATCCGTTCGGTCAGTGGTGGCCTCCGTTCGGAGGACCCGCAGCGCTCACTTCTTGTTCGTGCGGAAACCCGCCCACACCTCGTACATGAAGTCCGTCCCCTGCCGCAGCGCATCGACGTAGATCCGCTCGTTGTTGCCGTGCATGCCGATGAGCTGCTCGTTGTTGAGGACGTAGGGGTAGACGCCGTAACCGGGGACCCCCTTCGCGCGCCATGGGCCGAGGCTGGTGCCCGCCTCGAACAGCGCCGGGGCGAAGGGGGTGTCCCCGTAGGTCTTCTCCGAGGCCGCCTCCATGGCCGTCCACAGGTCGGTGTCCAGATCCGCCGGCGGCGTCGCCCAGGTCTCGTCGAGCTCGGCGAGCGCCTCCTCCTCGCTCTGCCCGTCGGCGGTGGCCAGGGCGACCTCGACGTCCCGTTCGGCGAGCAGCTCGCGCACTCGGGAGAGGAACTCGCGCGGCTTCTCCCCGCCGGGGATCCCGCGGCAGTTGACGCGCGTGGTCGCCTCGGAGGGGATGACGTTCTCCTTGTAGCCGGCCTCCTGGATGACGAAGGCGTGTGTCGTCCGCAGCAGTGCACGGTGCAGCCAGGGATAGTCCGACTCCTTGACCACCAGTGCCGCCGCCCGTTCCCGGGACGGCCCGCTGCGAGCCTTCAGCATCAGCCGGATCGCGCGGGCGAAGCGGCGATTGGTGCTCGCGTGCTGCAGCGCCTCGAAGTACTCGCGTGTGACGTCGGTCAGGTGGACCGGCGCCTCCCACTCCCCGAGCTCCACGAGCGCCCGCGAGAGGGTCACAGCGGCGGAGTCGTCCGGGATCGGCTTCGAGGAGTGGGTGGCGGTCCCCTTCGCGGTGATGTCGAGGTTGAAGTAGACGTTGTCCTGACGTGTGGCGGTGATGAGCATCGGGGTGCTCTCGTCGCTCTGTGCGAGGAACCAGCCGCCCTCCGTGAGCACCGACCCGGCATCGATCTTGTCCCAGTGGTTCTCGGCCAACCAGCGGGAGCCGTAGCTGCCGGCCTCCTCGTCGCAGTCAGTGAGGATGATGAGGTCGCGGTCGAAGGTCGCGCCCTCGTCCAAGTGACGAAGCAGCGCGCTGATGGAGGCGGAGTTGGCACCCTTCATGTCCAGGGCGCCCCGACCGTAGACCTCACCGTCGACGACCGTGCCGGCGAAGGGATCGTGGTCCCAGTTCTCCTCCTCGACGGGCACGACGTCGGAGTGGCCGAGGAAGAGCAGCGGTTCCTTGTCGCCCGTGCCCTTGATCCGAGCAATCAGGTGGACGTTGTCCGGCTGCGGGGTGTCGATGATCTCGGCGCTGACCCCAGCGTCCTCCCAGACCTTCTTGAGCATCTCGGCGTGCGGGCGGGTCTTGCCCCCTTCGCCGTGGTTCTGGGTGTCGAAGCGGATCATCCGCTGCAGCAGGTCCAGGGGGTCCATGTCGGCCGCGGCGACGGCCGCCCCCTTCGTGCTGTCGGTGGGGCGGGCCCCCTTCGCGAAGGCGCCGGCACCACCGGCGGTGGCCACTCCGATCGCGGCGACACCCACCCCTCCGATGAAGGCACGGCGCGGCAGGGTGCGCTCGGGGTTCTCGTTGGTGCGGTGGTCCATGGCGACTCCTTCGTCGGTGTGGCTTGTCCGCGCAGCCTTCGCCGGGACCCGTTGCGGCACAACGGGTGACCTCGGGGTAGCACGGCCAGCGGTCGGGCCGACGCGACAGGCGGCACGGCCCTTGAGTACCCCTGACCCGAGCGTGACCAAGCGCTGACGAAGGGGGAACCGACGTGATCCTCACGACATCGACGGGCCAACAAAGTCCCACTCGTCACTCAAACCCCACCCACCACGCGGGTCCGGTAGGATCGC
>CAYLUX010000062.1:0-14141 GCA_964386935.1 uncultured Janibacter sp. | reverse complement strand
GTGACCCCCTCGCCGAGCGAACCTGCGGCGACGGTCTCCCCGACGACGGGCGCGCCCGGCACCTCACCGACGACGAGCAGACCGCCGGAGGTCTGGGCGTCGGCGAGCAGGATGAGCTCGTCCTCGTCCACCCCGTCGGCGGCCAGGTGGGGGCGCACCCAGTCCAGGTTGCGGCGCGAGCCGCCCGGGACGTGCCCGGCGGCGAGCGCCTCACGGGCGCCGTCGACGTAGGGCACGGCGGCCGGGTCGACGCGGGCGGCGATGCCCGAGGCCCGCGCCATCTTGTGCAGGTGCCCGAGCAGCCCGAAGCCGGTGACGTCGGTCGCCGCACGGATCCCGGCGGCGAGCGCGGCCCGGGAGGCCTCACGGTTCAGCGAGACCATCGAGGCGATCGCCTCGGGGCTGGCCTCGCCGGTGGCCTTCATCCGGTTGTTGAGCACCCCGACACCCAGCGGCTTGGTCAGGCTGATCGGGTGCCCCGCCTCCGCGGCGTCGTTGCGCATGAGCGTGGCGGCGTCGGCGGTACCGGTGGCGGCCATGCCGTAGATCGGCTCGGGCGCGTCGATGCTGTGCCCTCCGATGACGGGGCAGCCGGCCTCTGCGGCGACGTCGAGGCCGCCGCGCAGCACCTCACGCAGCAGCTCGGTCGGGAGCACCTCGCGGGGCCAGCCCACGAGGTTGATCGCCATGACGGGGGTGCCGCCCATCGCGTAGATGTCGGAGAGGGCGTTGGCCGCGGCGATCCGGCCCCAGTCGTAGGCGTCGTCGACGACCGGGGTGAAGAAGTCGGCGGTCGAGAGCAGGGCGGTGCCCCCTTCGATCCGCACGGCGGCTGCGTCGTCGCCGTCGTCGAGACCGACGAGGACCTCGGCGGCCGGGTCGGTGAGGGGAGCCTGGAGCCCGGCGATCACCTGTTCCAGCTCCCCGGCAGGGATCTTGCAGGCGCAGCCACCGCCACGCGCGTACTGGGTCAGCCGAGTTGCCACCATGACCCGAGGCTAGGACACCCCGTGAGGGGTGTCAGGTGAGGGCCATGAGCACCGCCCCGGCGGCGAGGCCGGCCAGCGCCACGAGCACGACGGTCAGCACCGTGATCCGGGAGGAGAGCGACGAGCGCACCATGACCAACGACGGCAGGCTCACCGCGGGCAGCGCGACGAGGACGAGACCGAGCACCCACGGCGAGGCACCGACTGCGGCGAGGGTGAGCAGCAGCGGGATCTCGCCACCGGTCGGGATGACCATGAGCACGCTCAGCACCACGAGCACGACCAGCCCGAGCAGCGTCAGCTCGCTCCAGCCGGACTCCTCGGGCAGGGCGTGGGCGACGGCTCCGACGAGCATCACGACTCCCAGGTACTCGGGCACGAGAGTGAGGGTGAAGCGGGAGAAGGAGCGCAGCAGCCTCACCGGCGCGGGACGGTGCACCGGGTCCGTGCCGGCGTCGAGGGCGGGCGGCTGCGTCACCATTCCGGGGGCGAGTCGCGCCGCCAGCAGCGCCGCCCCGAAGACGAGCACGACACCCACGACCACGCGCGTCGCCGCCCACTCCCACGGCCCGACGAGCGCGAGGAAGACCACGACGGCGGGGTTGAGCACCGGGTTGCCCAGCCAGTAGGCGAGCACGGCGGGGAGCGGGACACCGCTGCGGCGCAACGAGACCGCCACCGGCGAGGCGCAGCAGGTGCACATCATGCTCGGGACCGCAGCGGCCCCTCCGATCGCGGCGCCGCCGACCGTGCCGCGGCGAGCGAGGAACCGGGCGATGTGCTCCCGGGGCAGCAGCGCGTCGATGGCCGCGGCGATGAGCAGACCGACGAGCAGCGCCTTCCACACCGAGTCCGTGTAGGCGAACGCGAAGTCCCACGCCCCCGCCCACCACGTGGGCGCATCGCGGGCGACGTCGATGAGGGCGCCACCGTCCCAGGCACGGGTGTCCACGAGGCCGTCGATCTTGATCGTGTACGGCCACCACTTCGCCCACGTGAGACCGGCGACGGCGATGAGGGCGGCGGCGAGCACGGCGAGGACCCGACGGTCCATGCGATGGACGCTCCCGACGACGGCAGGAGGTTCCATGGCCCGACCATAGACCGCGTGTCCAACGCGGGGACGGGCCGTATGGTTGGCCTCGGAGGCGTCTGGGTTCCTGGTGGGCCCCCCGGTCTTCAACACCGGTGAGGCCGAGCATCTCGGTCTGGCGGGTTCGATTCCCGTCCGCCTCCGCCAGCCCGACGAAGGGGGCGTGCGCCCCCTTCGTCCCCACAGGAAGGGAGTCGCCGGTGAGCCAGTCCGACCCCCGCCGCGCCATCCCCCGCACGGACTCCGTCCTCGCACAGGCCCCCTTCGTCGACGCCGCCCGGCGACTCGGGCGGACCACCGTCCGGGCCGCCGTCGCCGTCGCCCAGGAGCGGGCCCGGGAGGGCGAGATCGCACCCGACGAGGTCGCGGCCACGGCGCTGGCGACACTGCCGCTGCGCGCCTCCTCGCTGACGCCGGTGCTCAACGCGACCGGGGTCGTCGTGCACACGAACCTCGGCCGGGCACCCCTCTCCCGCACCGCGATCGACGCAGTCCTGGACGCCTGCGGGTACGTCGATGTGGAGATGGACCTCACGAGCGGGCGTCGCAGCAGCCGTGGCGTCGGCGCCGTCGGGGCCCTGACGACAGCCGTCCCCGGTGCCGGCGGTGCGCTCGCGGTCAACAACGGCGCCGCGGCACTCGTGCTGGCCACGACCGCGCTCGCGGCCGGGCGGGAAGTGGTGATCTCCCGGGGAGAGATGGTCGAGATCGGTGACGGCTTCCGGCTGCCGGACCTCATCGCCTCGACCGGGGCACGGCTGCGCGAGGTCGGCACGACCAACCGCACGCACCTGCGGGACTACACCGAGGCGATCGGCCCGGAGACCGGGTGCGTGCTCAAGGTGCACCCGAGCAACTTCGTCGTCGACGGCTTCGTCTCCGGGGTGGGTCTGGCGGAGCTGCGCGGGCTCACCCGACCCGACGGCAGCGAGGTTCCGGTGGTCGCCGACATCGGCTCCGGTCTGCTCGAGCCGGACCCGGCGCTGCCGGACGAGCCCGACGCGGCCACCTCGCTGCGGCAGGGCGCGGACCTCGTCACGGCCAGCGGGGACAAGCTCCTCGGCGGACCGCAGGCGGGGCTGCTCCTCGGTGACGCCGAGCTCGTCGAGCGCCTCCGCCGGCACCCGCTCGCGCGCGCCCTGCGCGTGGACAAGCTGACCCTCGCCGCGCTGGAGGCGACGGTGCGCGGCGGCGCCACCCCGGTGACGGCCGCACTGCACGCGGACGCCGGAGAGCTGCGCGAGCGAGCCGAACGGCTCGGCGCCGCGCTTGACCGGGAGGTCGTCGCCGTCCAGGGCCGGGTCGGGGGCGGCGGCGGACCGGGGGTCCCACTGCCCGGGTGGGCCGTCGAGGTGCCCGAGGCCGCGGTGGCCCGACTGCGGGACCCGCGCGACGGCATGCCGGTCGTCCTGGCCAGGGTCGACGACGGGCGCGGGCTGATCGACCTGCGGTGCATACCGCCGGAGCAGGACGAGGAGGTCGAGACCGCGGCCCGTGCGGCGCTCGCCGAGATCGGGGCACCCGAGCCATGAGGAGGGTGCTGGCCACGGCCGGCCACGTCGACCACGGCAAGTCCACGCTCGTGCGGGCACTCACCGGCCGTGACCCGGATCGGCTGGCCGAGGAGCGCGACCGCGGCCTGACCATCGAGCTCGGCTTCGTCTGGACCACCCTGCCCGGTGGCGCGGACGTCGCCTTCGTCGACGTGCCGGGTCACCAGCGCTTCATCGGGACCATGCTCGCTGGGCTCGGCCCTTCTCCCGCGGTGGTCTTCGTCGTCGCGGCGGACCAGGGCTGGCAGGAGCAGAGCAGCGAGCACCTCGCGGCCGTGCAGGCACTCGGGATCCGCGACGGGCTGCTGGTCATCACGCGGGCCGACCTCGCCGACGAGGAACGCCGCTCCGAGGTGGCCGACGAGGCCACGGCGCGTCTGGCGAGCGCGGGCCTGGACCTGCCGGCGACCATCGTGTCGGCCACGACCGGTGAGGGCATGGAGCAGCTCCGGGAGGCGCTGGAGGCGCTCGTCGTCCGGATGCCCGAGCCGGACGCCGACGGTCCGGTGCGGCTGTGGAGCGACCGCTCCTTCGTCATCAAGGGCGCCGGGACCGTCGTCACCGGGACCCTCGGCGCCGGCACCGTGCGCGTCGGGGACCGGCTGGCGCTGCTGGAGCACGGCCGCTCGCAGGAGGTCGTCGTGCGCGGCCTGCACAGCGAGGACGAGGCACGCGAGGCGATCGCCCCGGTATCCCGGGCCGCGGTCAACCTGCGCCGGGTCGAGGACCTCGGTCGCTCGGTCGTGCTGCTGACACCGGGTGCCTTCGAGCTGGCGACGAGCGTGGACATCGCGGTCGTCCCGGTCACCACTGGGGACGGTGCGGATCCTGGTGTCGCGGTGCGCCCCCCGGAGCAGGCGACTCTGCACGTGGGCACCACCGACGTCGGGGTGCACGTCCGACCGCTCGGTGACGGCTGGGCGCGGCTGTCCTCCCCCGAGGGGCTGCCCTGGCGGGTCGGCGACCGGGCGATCCTGCGTGACGCGGGCAGCCGCCGCATCTGGTCGGTGCGGGTCGTGGACGTCGACCCGCTGCCGCTGAAGCGTCGCGGTGCGGCGCGGCGGCGCGCGGAGGAGCTCGGGTCGGTCCGTGCGGCGTCCGACGACGCCCGCATCTCCGCTGACGCGCTCGCGGCCCTGCGCCTGCGGTCCCGTTCGGCCGACACCGAGCAGCGCCTCCGTCGCCTCGGGCTGCCGGTACCCACCGAAGCGGTCCCCATCGGGTCCTGGCGAGTCGACCCGGATGCCTTGCAGCAGTGGCGGACCCACCTGGCCGATGCCGTCGCCCGGCACCATCGGGAGCACCCGCTGAGCGCCGGCCTGTCGATCGCCGACGCCGCCCGCGCGCTCGGGCTACCCGAGCACCTGCGCGACCGCCGGGACGGGGGCACCCTCGGCGACGAGCTCGACCCCCCTGCGGTCGAGCTCGTCCACCACCTGGCACCCGCCGCCGGGCTGGCGATCACGGACGGCCGCGTCCACGACCCCTCGGCCGGAGGCCTCGGCCGGGCCGAGGGCGGGGTGGCCGCGCTCGAGTCGAAGCTGCGGGAGACCCCCTTCGTCGCACCGGAGCGTGGTGAGCTCGCCGATCTCGGCCTCGGCGCCGCCGAGCTCGCCGCCGCCGAACGCCTGGGCCGGGTGCTCCGCCTGCCCGACGACGTCGTGCTGCTGCCGGACGGGCCGGCCCGCGCGATGCGGGTGCTCGCGGGGCTGGACCAGCCCTTCACTCTCAGCGAGGCGCGGCAGGCACTCGGGACCACCCGCCGCACCGCCGTCCCCCTGCTGGAGCACCTCGACTCCCGCGGCTGGACCCGCCGGGTCGACGGTCGGCTGCGCGAGGTCGTGCGCTGAGGCTGACGCCGCCGGTCCCGATTCTCGGGTGACCCGAGAAACTGCCCCTCCGCAAGGGTTTTAAACCGCTGCGAAGGGGCAGGAACTCGTGCTGAGCGGACGAAGGGGGCCGGCCGGCCCCCTTCGTCACCCACCTCAGGCAGCCGGTGCCGCCACCTGCACCTTGGTGGTCACCGGCACGCCGTTGGTGAGGTTGTCGGCGACCGGGCAGTGCGTGGCCACGGCGTCCTCGAGACGTCGGTAGGAGGCCTCGCTCTCCGGGCCGGTGAGGCTGACCTGCAGCTCGATGCCCTCGTAACCGGGCCGCACGCCCTCACCGGTGCCGAAGAAGCCGGCGAGGTCGATGTCACCGGTGAGCTCGACGTCCACGCCGTCCAGCTGCAGGCCGAGCTTGCCCGCCCAGACCTGGTAGCTGATGACCGTGCACGAGGCGAGCGCGGCGAGCAGGTGCTCGATCGGGTTGGCCCCCTTGTCGGTCCCACCCAGCGAGGCCGGCTCGTCGATGGTGAACTCGTGCTTGCCCGCGGTGATCTCGACCTCGGTGGCGGTCCCCCGCACGAGGGAACCCCCGACCGTGATGGTCAGCTGGGTGTTCTTGGTGGCCGTCTGCGTCATGGCATGCTCCTGTCATTCAGGGCTCTGGTGAACCCGCGCTTGCCGCGACCGGTCGGTCGCGGCCAGGTCCTCACCCGGGGCACCCCACCGTGGGTGGAGGGTTGCCGCCCAGCAAGCCGGGGCTTCGCGCTGGGACTCATGACCTGCGCATAACCTGTCACGCAGCGACTCATAATGTCCAGTTATGCGTTGCCCGTCTCAGGATGTGGCGCGGGCTCCGGTGACTCGGTGCGCAGCTCGACGGTGAAGATCGGCAGGAAGAGCTGGGCCAACGGTCCGATGGCCACGGCGTAGAGCGCGGTGCCGATGCCCACCGCCCCGCCCAGCAGCCAGCCGACGACCACGACGGTCACCTCGATCCCGGTGCGCACCAGGCGGATCGAGCGCCCGGTGACCTTCGACAGACCGGTCATCAGCCCGTCGCGGGGGCCGGGGCCGAACTGGCAGCCGATGTACATCCCCGTCGCCACCCCGTTGAGCACGACGCCGCCGACGAGCAGCAGCATGCGCCAGCCGAGGTGCTCGGGTGGCTCGAGGACCCCGAGCACGACGTCCGCGGAGGGGCCGATGAGCAGGGCATTGCCGATGGTCCCGACGCCGGGCTTCTGACGAAGGGGGATCCACCCCAGGAGCACGAGCAGGGAGACGCCGACGACGATCGTGCCGAAACTGAGCGGGACGTGGTGCGAGACACCGACGTGCAGGACGTCCCAGGGGATCTGCCCGAGGGTGCCCCGGATGACGAGGGCCATCGACGCGCCGTAGAGGAAGAGGCCGACCAGCAGCATCGGCAGCCGCAGCAGCAGGCGACCGGCCCGCAGCTGGGCGAGGGGGCCGATGTCGGCGAGCGTGCGGGACGACGCGGGGGTGGGCATGCCTCCAGTGTCCGCCATCCGCGGCGCGCCCGGCCCACGCCCCGTCAGTCGCCCACGACCTTCTTCGCCCGCGCGACGACCTTCTTGTCCGGGGCGAAGACGACGGCCGGGTCCTTGCCCTCGTAGTCGAACTGGTTGAGGAAGAAGCGGATGGCGTTGATCCGGCCGCGCTTCTTGTCGTTGGACTTGATGACCGTCCACGGGGCGTGCTTGGTGTCGGTGCGCTCGAACATCGCCTCCTTCGCCGCCGTGTAGTCCTCCCACCGGTCGAGGCTCTCGAGGTCCATCGGGGAGAGCTTCCACCGGCGCACCGGGTCGATCTGACGGATCGCGAAGCGGGTGCGCTGCTCCTGCTGGGTCACCGAGAACCACATCTTGGTCACGTGGACACCGGCCTCGGTGAGCATTCTCTCGATCTTCGGCGCCTGGTCCATGAAGACCTCGTACTGCTCGTCGGTGCAGAACCCCATGACCCGCTCGACACCGGCGCGGTTGTACCAGGAGCGGTCGAACATGACGATCTCGCCGCTCGTCGGCAGGTGCTGGAGGTAGCGCTGGAAGTACCACTGCCCCTCCTCGCGGTCCGAGGGCTTGGTCAGGGCCACGACGCGGGCACCCCGGGGGTTGAGGTGCTCGGTGAAGCGCTTGATCGTGCCGCCCTTGCCGGCCGCGTCCCGCCCCTCGAAGAGGATGACGAACTTGCGGCCGGTGTCCTGGGCCCAGTACTGGAACTTCAGCAGCTCGATCTGCAGCAGGTACTTCTCGACGTCGTAGTCGAAGCGGGTCATCAGCTCCTCGTACGGGTAGTTCTCCCGCCAGGTCTCGACCGCGTGACCGGCCGGGGTGATGAGCATGGGGTCATCGCCCTGGTCGTCGCGGACCGTGTAGCCCTCGTCGATCAACCGGTCGATGTACTCGCGCAGGTTCTGCTGCATGTGCCGTGGGTACCACCCCAAGGTGTCCAGCAGGTAACGCGATTGCCCGTGCACCGACGGTGGTGAAACCCCCCGATACCCGCCGGTGAGTGACGCGGGATGCACCAGGACGACCCTTCGTGCACACGACCTGCGTCGCTGGCAGGGTGACCTCATGGGCAAGCGAGCGAAGGGGGGCGGCGCCACCCCCGCGACGAAGGCGCTGTCGGCGGCAGGCCTGGAGTTCGTCGAGCGCGCCTACGAGCACGACCCGGCCGCCACGTCGTACGGGCTCGAGGCCGCGGAGGCACTCGGGGTGGAGCCGGAGCGGGTCCTCAAGACCCTGCTCGCGCAGACCGACCTGACGCGCGACCACGGCCTCGTCGTGGCCATCGTCCCCGTCGACCACCAGCTGGACCTCAAGGCGGTCGCCGCCGCCGTCGGCGCGAAGAAGGCGAGCATGGCCGACCCCGCCGACGCCGAACGGGTCACGGGATACGTCGTCGGCGGCATCAGTCCGATCGGCCAGAAGCGCTCTCTGACAACGGTGCTCGACGAGTCCGCCACCGCGCACGAGACCGTGCTCGTCAGCGGTGGCCGGCGCGGCTTCGACATCGAGCTGTCCCCGGCAGCGCTGGTCCAGGTGACCGCAGCGCAGGTGGCCGCGATCGCGAAGGGGGACTGACCCCCTTCGCCGGTCAGCGAAGCGGGGACACCTCGGACACACAGGCGACCGGAAGCTCGCCGCCGTATACGTGCGGGAAGAGTTCGTCGCCACCGAGGACCGCGGGCTCGTAGCGCACGTCGAGGCCGTGCCGCTCGAGGGACCCCTCGTCGATCGTCAGGAGCAGGAGCGGCTCGGTGACGTCGGCGTAGAAGCGGCCGAGGACGCCCTCGAGTTGCTCCGCCGACCCACTGCAGTGGATGAAGCCTTCTTCTGCGACGATCCTCCCCCGCGTGGAGACGGGATAGGTCCCCGTGGCCTGCGCGGCCTGCCAGTCGGACTCGAAGGCGACGTGCTGGAGGGTCATGCATCCAATGGTGCCCTGTGCGGGGCGGTAGCGTCGGGCCGTGGCGATGTCGGCGCGGGAGGAGCAGAACAGGCGTCTGCTGCGGGCCCGGGACGCGATGGACCGGGGCTATGCCAGTCCGCTCGACATCCCGTCGCTCGCCCGGGTCGCGCTGATGTCGCCGGCACACTTCTCGCGTCAGTTCGCGGCGACCTTCGGGGAGACACCGCACCGCTACCTCCAGCGGCGCCGCATCGAGCGGGCCATGACCCTGCTGCGCGATCATGACCGCAGCGTCACCGAGGTCGCGCTGGCCGTCGGCTACGACAGCCTCGGCACCTTCAGCAGGACCTTCCGCGAGGTCACCGGCCGCACGCCGAGCGCATTTCGCGCCGACCCGCCAATCGACGTGCCGGGATGTTTCGTGCGGCGGTGGAGCAGACCGAGCAGTTTCGGAGAATCGTCCCCGCCGCCCGGTCCCTAGGTTGTGACGCATGTTCACAGGAATCAGCCACCACACCGTCTACGTCCTCGACCAGGACGAGGCCCTCGACTTCTACTGCGGAAGGCTGGGACTCGAGGTGACGGCCGACGTCGACCTGGGCTTCATGCGCTGGCTGACCGTCGCCGTGCCCGCCCAGCCCGACCGGCAGATCATGCTCGAGGTGCCGGGCCCTCCCTTCGCCGACGACGCCACCGCCGCCCAGCTGCGCGACCTGCTCACCAAGGGCGCGCTCGGCGCCGCCGCGATCCTCACGACCGACGACTGCCGGGCCACCTACGAGGCGCTGCGGGCGAAGGGGGTCGAGTTCACCGAGGAGCCGACCGAGCGTCCCTACGGCACCGACTGCGCGCTGCGGGACCCCTTCGGCAACATGGTGCGGATCACCCAGCCGGCGGCGGGCCCGGTGACGGCGGAGGACTTCGCCGACTGACACTCGGCGCCCTGAACAAGAGAAACCTCCCCTTCGCAAGAGTTTGGAACTCATGCGAAGGGGAGGTTTCTCGGGTCACCCGAGAATCGTGGGACGGGTGGGGCGGGCGTCAGGGCATCCGCACGCCGATGTACTTCGTCTCGAGGAACTCGTCGATGCCGGTGAAGCCACCCTCGCGCCCCAGGCCGGACTCCTTGACCCCGCCGAAGGGGGCCGCCGGGTTGGAGACGACGCCCTGGTTGAGGCCGACCATGCCGGCCTCGAGGGCATGGCTGACGCGCAGGCCGCGGTCCAGGTCCTGGGTGAAGAGGTAGGAGACCAAGCCGAAGGGGGTGTCGTTGGCCATCCGCACCGCCTCCTCCTCGGTGTCGAACGCGGTGATCGCCGCGACCGGACCGAAGATCTCGGTGCTGGTCAGGTCCGCCTCCGAGGGGACCCCGGTCAGGACCGTGGCCGGGTAGAAGTGCCCCGCGCGGTCGACCGGGCTGCCGCCGATGGCGGCGGTGGCACCACGGCTGACCGCGTCCGTGACGAGCTCGTGGACCTTCTCGACCGCGCCCTGGTTGACGAGCGGGCCGACGACGACGCCGTCCTCGACGCCGCGGCCCATGGCCAGCTGCCCCATCCGCTCGGTGAGCCTGCGTGAGAACTCCTCGGCCACGGGGCGCTGCACGAGGATCCGGTTGGCCGCGGTGCAGGCCTGGCCGATGTTGCGCATCTTCGCCGCCATGGCGCCCTCGACCGCGACGTCGAGGTCGGCGTCCTCGAAGACGAGGAAGGGGGCATTGCCCCCGAGCTCCATCGAGGTCTTCATGACGGTCTTCGCCGCGAGCTCGAGGAGGTGCTTGCCCACCGGGGTCGAGCCGGTGAAGGAGAGCTTCCGCGAGCGCGGGTCGAGGATCATCGGGGTCATCACGTCATCGGTGCGGCTGGTCGTGACGACGTTGACGACCCCCTTCGGCAGCCCGGCGCGCACGAGGATGTCCACGAGCGCCAGGGTCGACAGCGGGGTCAGCGACGCGGGCTTGATCACCGAGGTGCAGCCGGCGGCGATGGCCGGGCCGATCTTGCGGGTGCCCATCGCCATCGGGAAGTTCCACGGCGTGATGAGCACGCAGGGACCGACCGGCTCCTTGGCGACCATGAACTGCGCGCCACCAGCGGGCGCGGTCATGTAGCCGCCGTCGATGCGCACCGCCTCCTCGGCGAACCACCGGAAGAACTCGGCCGCGTAGGCGATCTCCCCCTTCGCCTCCGGCAGCGGCTTGCCCATCTCGAGCGTCATGATCAGCGCGAGTCGGTCCTGCTCGGCCATGAGCAGGTCGTAGGCACGGGACAGGATCTCGCTGCGCTCGCGTGGCGCCGTCTTCGCCCAGTCCGCCTGTGCCGCAGCGGCCGCGTCGAGGGCGCGCATCGCCTCCTCGGGATCCGCGTCGGCGATCTCGACGAGCACCTCCCCGGTCGAGGGGTCCTCCACCGCGAGCTTCTTCGCGGTGTCCACCCACTCCCCTCCGATGAAGAGCTGGGTCGGGACCGATGCGATCGCGTCGTTCTCGCGAGCGTTCTCTGCCATGTCAAAGCCTCCTTGCCGTTGCCGCCATCCTAGAAGTATTGTCAACAATCGGACAACCAATGGAGGTTCATCGATGACTGCCCTGTCGCCCATCCTCAAGCAGGCCACCCCGGTGGTCGTCGACCACGCCCAGGGGTGCGAGGTCTTCGACGCCGACGGGCGCCGCTACCTCGACTTCACCGCCGGCATCGGCGTGGTCAGCACCGGCCACTGCCACCCGAAGGTCGTCGCCGCCGCCCAGGAGCAGGTCGGCAAGCTCATCCACGGCCAGTACACGACCGTCATGCACCAGCCGCTGCAGCGCCTCGTCGAGAAGCTCGGCGACGTGCTCCCCCAGGGGCTGGACTCGCTCTTCTTCGCCAACTCCGGCAGCGAGGCCCTCGAGGCCGCGCTCCGGCTCTCCCGGCAGGCGACCGGCCGCCCGAACGTCATCGTCTTCCACGGCGGCTTCCACGGCCGCACGGTCGCGACCGCGACGATGACCACCTCCGGCACCCGCTTCTCGGCAGGCATCAGCCCGCTCATGGGCGGGGTGCACGTGGCCCCCTTCCCCACCGCCTACCGCTACGGGTGGAGCGAGGAGGAGGCGACCCGCTTCTGCCTGCAGGAGCTGGACTACGTCTTCGCGACGCTGTCCGCGCCGGACGAGACCGCGGCCTTCATCATCGAGCCGGTCCTCGGCGAAGGGGGGTACATCCCCGCCAACACCGCCTTCATGCAGGGACTGCGGGAGCGGGCGGACGAGCACGGCATCCTGCTCGTCGTCGACGAGGTGCAGACCGGCTTCGGCCGGACCGGACGGTACTTCGGCCACCAGCACTTCGACGTGCGCCCCGACGTGGTGACGCTGGCGAAGGGGATCGCCTCGGGCTTCCCGATCTCCGGCATCGCGGCCTCCGCGGAGCTCATGGCCAAGGCCTGGCCGGGTTCGCAGGGCGGCACCTACGGCGCCAACGCCGTCGCGTGCGCGGCCGCCGTGGCCACCCTCGAGGTCATCGAGGAGGAGGGCCTCGTCGAGAACTCCGAGGAGCGCGGCAAGCAGCTCATCGAGGGCGCCCGCCAGGCCGCGGACGCCGGCGTCGGTGACGTGCGAGGGCTCGGCCTGCTCGTCGGCAACGAGTTCACCACCGCGGACGGCAAGCCGGACACCGAGCGGGCCAAGGCCGCCCAGCAGAAGGCCGCCGAGAAGGGGCTGCTCATGCTCACCAACGGCGCGCACACCAACTGCGTCCGGATGATCCCGCCGCTCGTCATCACGCCCGAGGAGATCGACGAGGGGCTGCAGATCTGGTCCGAGGTGCTGAAGGAGGTCTGAGCCGTGGCTCGCTACATGACGATCACGCTCGAGAGCCGTGGCGTCTCCTGCCGGGCCCGCCTGCTCGAGGAGGAGGCGCCCGGCAGCTGCGCCGCGGTGTGGGACGCGCTGCCGACCGGCAGCGACGCCTTCCACGCGAAGTACGCCCGCAACGAGGTCTACACCCTGATCCCCCGGCTGACCGCAGCTCCGCGCCGGGAGAACCCGACGATCACCCCGATCCCGGGGGACGTGTGCCTCTTCGACTTCGAGCCCTGGGAGATCGGCAACCCGGCCTACGGATACGACCCGGGGTCGACGGCACACGAGGAGCAGGGCGCGACCGACCTGGCGATCTTCTACGGGCGCAACAACCTGCTCATCAACGGTGACGTCGGGTGGGTGCCGGGCAACGTCTTCGCCACGATCGAGGAGGGGCTGGCCGAGATGGCCGAGGCCTGCAACGACCTGTGGCGCACCGGCGTCGTGGGCGAGCGGCTCACCTTCGCCCGCGCCTGATCCACGCCTCGCGATCGGAGCCCGACCCGGGCGCTGCCTCGGGGGAGGGGGCGCATGCGCCCGGGCCGGGGGTCGATGGGCACCACGGACCGAGCAGTGCGATGGGATGTCCGGCCTGACAGGCTGACTGGCCCCCCTCCGTCACGTCCCGACGGTGCCTGTGACCGGACTACGGCTATGGCAGGGCCCCCCAAGCACGTTGGAGGGCCCCTCCTCCCCCGAACCGACGCCTCGACCTTACTCCTCCTTTACCGTTCCGGGAGGTCTCGTTCCGGTAACGACGGAGGCCGTGGCCTCAGCGGCCCATCACCCACTCCACGAAGCGCCCGGCGGCCAGGACGAGGTCGTCGGAGTGGCGCGGCCCGACGATCTGCAGACCGACCGGCAGCCCTGCCGCGGTGGTGCCCACGGGGATGCTGATCGCCGGCTGCTGGGTCATGTTGAAGGGGTAGCTGAACTGCGTCCACTGCGGCCAGGTCTCGTAGTCGCCGCCCGGCGGCACGTCGTGGCCCGCCTCGAAGGCGACGATCGGCATCGTCGGGGTGATAAGCAGGTTGTGCTCCTCGTGGAACTGCCCCATCCGGATCCCGAGGGCCGCCGAGACGGCCTGCGCCTTGAGGAACTCCACGGCCGTGGCCCGGTCACCCTGGTCCCACATCCGCCCCAAACCCGGGTCGACGGTCTCGCGGGCGCCGGGCATGCCGCCGAGCAGCTTCGCCGCGCCTGCCGCCCAGAGCACCTGGAAGGACTCGTAGGGGTCCTCGAAGCCGGGGTCGGCGTTCGTCACGTCGAGGCCGGCAGCGGCCACCTTCGCCACGGCGTCGTCGCAGATGCGGGCGACCTCCGGGTCGACCCGCACGTACCCGAGGTCCTTGGAGTAGGCGACGTGCAGCCCGGTGACCTCGCGGTTGAACTCGCCCC
>CAYLUX010000061.1:0-14237 GCA_964386935.1 uncultured Janibacter sp. | reverse complement strand
AGGTCGACATCGTCGTCTCCGGCATCGGGACCGGCGGCACCATCACCGGTGTCGGCCGCCACCTTCGCTCCAAGAAGTCCGACGTCAAGCTCGTCGCCGTCGAGCCGGCCGAGTCCCCGGTCCTCTCCGGCGGCGAGGCTGGACCGCACAAGATCCAGGGCCTCGGTGCCAACTTCGTCCCCGAGGTGCTCGACACCGAGATCTACGACGAGGTCGTCACCATCGACGCGCCGACCTCCTTCGAGTGGGCCCGCAAGGCCGCGACCGACGAGGGTCTGCTGGTGGGCATCTCCTCCGGTGCCGCCCTGGCTGCGGCGGACCAGGTCGCCCGTCGTCCGGAGAACGCGGGCAAGACGATCGTCGTGGTCCTGCCCGACTTCGGCGAGCGCTACCTGTCCACCCCGCTCTTCGAGGGCCTGACGGACTGACGATGAGCGAGAGCCACCTGCCGATCCGGGCCACGATCCGTGAGGACGTGCGGGCCGCGATGGACCGCGACCCCGCCGCGACCTCGCGGTGGGTCGTGCTCCTCACCTCCGCCGGCCTGCACGCGATCTGGCTGCACCGGATCGCGCACCGCTGGTGGCAGAGCCCCTCGCGTCGGTGGCCCGCCCGGGTACTGGCCTACCTCTCCCGGGCGGTCACCGGCATCGAGATCCACCCGGCCGCCCACATCGGGCGCCGCTTCTTCATCGACCACGGCATGGGTGTCGTCATCGGTGAGACCTCGATCATCGGCGACGACGTGATGCTCTACCACGGGGTCACCCTCGGCGGGACCTCCGGCAAGCGCGTCAAGCGGCACCCGACGCTCGGCGACAACGTCATGGTCGGGGCGGGGGCGAAGATCCTGGGAGACGTGCACGTGGGCAACAACGTCCGCGTGGGCGCCAACTCGGTGGTCGTCAAGGACGTCCCCACCGGCGCCGTCGCCACCGGGGTCCCCGCCGTCGCCCGCTACCCGCAGCTCGGCAACGGTCGCGTGCCCGTCGAGGAGGCCATGTACGCCGACCCCGCGCTGCTCATCTAGCGCCGTCGCGCCGACCGCGTGACCCTCCCGGCCGGCATGGCCTACCGTGGTCTCGCCGTCGCCCCGCGACGGCAGGGAGGGCTCGCATAGTGGCCTAGTGCGGCGGTCTTGAAAACCGCTAGGCGGGCAACCGTCTCGTGGGTTCGAATCCCACGCCCTCCGCAGAAGTGGTTGGGGGTCCGGGGCGCGCGAACGGTGGCGGGTGTCGGACCGGGGGAGTTCAATGGGTGGATGACGCGCTGCAGCATCATCCCGCCGCACATCATCACCGCGCTGTCCCGCTCCGGTGGCGAGCGCCTCGTCGCCGCAGCCGGGCAGACGAAGGATCTGGACGCGGGTCTGTGGGAGCGATGGGAGCGACGGCCGTCCGCCGCCGGTCGCCGTCCCGCAGCGAAGGGAGCCGCCGCCGGGGGAGAGCCGGCACCGGATCGGACCATCCACGACGCCCGGGGTGGCAAGGAGCTGCCCGGCGCCCTCGTGCGCTCGGAGGGCGAACCCGCCGGAGACGACGTCGCCGTCACCGAGGCCTACGACGGCCTCGGGCAGACCTGGCAGCTGTGGTGGCAGGCCTACGGACGCAACTCCCTCGACGGCGCGGGCCTGCCGCTCGTCGCGAGCGTGCACTACGGCAAGGACTACGACAACGCCTTCTGGGACGGCGAGCAGATGGTCTTCGGCGACGGGGACGGCGAGATCTTCAACCGCTTCACCGCGAGCCTGGACGTCATCGGGCACGAGCTCGCCCACGGCGTCACGCAGTACACCTCGGAGCTGGTATACCGCGGGCAGTCCGGAGCGCTCAACGAGCACTGCTCGGACGTTTTCGGGGTGCTCGTGAAGCAGCGCCATCTCGGGCAGGACGCCGACGAGGCGGACTGGCTCATCGGTGCCGAGCTGCTCGCCGACGGCGTGCAGGGCAAGGCGTTGCGGTCGATGAAGGCGCCCGGCACCGCCTACGACGACCCGCGGATGGGCAAGGACCCGCAGCCCGCGACGATGCAGGACTACGTCGAGACCGAGGAGGACAACGGCGGGGTCCACATCAACTCCGGCATCCCGAACCACGCCTTCTACCTCGCCGCGACCGCCATCGGGGGCCCGGCGTGGAAGGCCGCCGGGCAGATCTGGTTCGACGTCATCACCGGGGAGATCGACGCGGACTGCGACTTCGCCGGCTTCGCCCGGCTGACGAGCGCCGCGGCGGTGGCCCGCTTCGGTGAGGGCTCGGCGGAGGCCGAAGCCGTGGCCGACGCCTGGTCGCAGGTCGGCCTGGCCCAGGGTGAAGGGGGAGCCTCGTCCCCCTTCGCCGGTGGTCGCCGTGCCCCCGCAGGCGAGGAGCCGGAGGTCGTGCGGCTCTCCCGCTCCGGCGGGGTGGCCGGCATGACGAGGTCACGCGAGGTGAGGTTGGCGCAGCTGGGGGAGTCGGATGCGCGGGGCGTGCGTGACCTGCTGGCCGACCCCGGTCTCGAGCAGTGGGCCGAGCAGGAGGCCCACCCTGATGCCTTCTGCTACGGGGTCAGCTGCGAGCGCCCGGACGTGGCGGTCCAGCTGCCGGAGCCGGCCCTGCCGGAGTGGGCGCGGGACCTGCTGGAGCGGCTGCTCCGGGAGTGAGTGCCTGTCGGGGGCGTGGGCGGCCCGGAGAGCCTGTCCGGCCGCTGTTCACGGTGGTGCTCCGGCCCACATTTGCTGATAGCGTCGGGGACGAGTTGCAGTACCGGACTTCTCGCATGATGCGAATGGGCCCTTCCGCAAGGTCGGGTTCGTCAGTGTTACCAGGGGCGTGTACCCCTGCAGAGGGGCGAATTGCAGCCGATCGATCCCGCGCCCGCGGGGTCGGATGTGTTCAACAGGAAAGAAGATTCACCCCATGGCACAGGGCACCGTTAAGTGGTTCAACGCTGAGAAGGGCTTTGGTTTCATCGCCCAGGACGGCGGCGGCCCCGACGTGTTTGTTCACTACTCCGCGATCGACACCTCCGGCTACCGGACCCTCGACGAGGCGCAGCGCGTCGAGTTCGAGGTCACCCAGGGCCCGAAGGGCCCGCAGGCCGACGGCGTTCGCCCCGTCTGATCAGCGGTTGACATGACGCGGTGATAGCCACCGCGACAACCGCGAAGGGCCCCCACCGGACGGTGGGGGCCCTTCGTCGTCCCCCGGCGCGGACGGAGGCGACTTGGTCGGTCGGGAGGTCGCCGGTTACGCTGTCGGATGTTGTCTGGAGGCGTCGCCTAGAGGCCTATGGCGCCGCACTGCTAATGCGGTTCGGGTTACCCCCGTCGAGGGTTCAAATCCCTCCGCCTCCGCGCAACGGGAGCCCCCGAGCCGAATGGCCCGGGGGCTCCCGCCATCTCCGGACGAGCCGATTTCGTGGTGGGCGCCCGAAGCGGGTACAGTCTCTCCTTGTCGCCGTCACGGCGGCGGGCGCCTGTAGCTCAACGGATAGAGCATCTGACTACGGATCAGAAGGTTTGGGGTTCGAATCCCTACAGGCGCGCTCTGTGTTGAGACAGAGGGACGAAGCCCCCGGCAGTTGCCGGGGGCTTCGTCGTTCTCGGACGACGTCAGGGTCCGATCCAAGGGGTTCGTGTCGGGCAGGCACCGCGTGCCAACTCGACCTGCACGGGGTGCGGTGGGTACTCGGACGGCTCACGCCGGCCGGTCGGGACCCAGCCCAGGCGCTCGTAGAAGCGCAGCGCCCGGGGGTTCTCCGGGAGACACCGCGGGTTCGAAGGGAGCCGTCACGGGATCGGGCAGGGAGCGCCCTCACAGCACGGCTGGATGTAGCCGCACCCGTCGCAGCGTTCGTGGGAGGTCTCCCAGCGCATCAGCTGGCCGCAGTTCGGGCAAGGTTCCGTGAGGTCCGCCATGGGGATCCAGCGTACGGGCCGGGACATGACGAGGGGGCCGATCGAGCTCAGAGTGGGCTACGTGTGGTCCGCGTCGTCGGCGGGGATCTCCGGAGCCTGGGCCGCGGCGTGGCGACGAGCAGGTGCCGCGATGCGGTCGTTCAGGCCGAAGAAGATGTCGGCGGCCTCGGCGGCGTGCCACCCGTCCGGGAGGAGATCCGTCGGGAGGCCGGGGTCGAGGTAGGGCAGGCGCCGCCACCTCGTCAGCAGACCGACGTAGTCGGCGAAGGCTGTGGCGTCGTCCAGCGCGGCTCCATGCCACGCGTCCCGGACCGGCCGGTACGTCGCCACGAAGTCGGCGTACATCTCGTTCAGCCCCTCCAGGTCCCACCAACGCGCCACCTGCTCGGGTAGCGGGTGGAAGCCGAGGTGCTCGGCGCGGAACAGGTCGAGGTACTGCGTGAGCCCCGCCGACTCGAGTGCTTCACGGGCGAGGTCGTCCACGTGGGCGGGGGCGATCCACACGCCTGAGGACACGGTGCCGAACCCCAACCGGCTGAGCCGGGCGCGCAGCTGGTGCCGCTTCTGACGCTCGGACTCCGGCACGCTGAAGACCGCGAGCAGCCACCGGTGGTCGCCCTCGGAGCGCGGTCGGGCGAAGATCCGTCGGTCGCCCTCGAAGAGCACGTCGCGAGCCCGGTCGGAGAGCGTGTACCCGGCGACCCGGTCCCGCTTCTCGGGGAGCAGGAGCCCCCGCTGCTTCAGCCGCGAGACGGCGGAGCGGACCGACTGGCCGTCGACGCCCACCTCCCCGAGGAGGTGGATCACCGACCGGACGCTGAGCCAGCCCCCGGTCTCGCGGGCGTAGAGCCCGTAGAGAGTGATGATCAGGGCGCGTGGGGGACTCGCCCCCGTGCCTCGCGTCGCCGGCACGAGGTCCTACCCACCGGACCGGTCGGGCACGTGGGCCACGCCCTGCACCTCGACGAGTGCTTCGACGTCCCAGAGCCGGGCGACCCCGACAGCGGCCATCGCGGGGTAGTGGCTGCCCACCAGGTGCTTCCAGACCCGACCGATGTCGCGCGAGCGGTCCTTGTAGTCGTCCATGTCCACGATGTACATGGTCATCGACACGATGTCCTCGGGCGACCCGCCGGCGCCCTCCAGCGCGGCGAGGAGGTTGCCGAGTGCCCGTTCGAACTGCTCGACCACGTCCTCGCCCACGATCGTGCCGGTCGAGTCGAGTGCGGTCTGGCCGGCCAGGTGGACGGTGGCCCCACCGGTGACCCGCACCGCGTGGGAGAAGCCGGCAGCCGGTGCGAGATGGGACGGGTTGATCCGCTCGATGCTCATGACTGGACCGCTCCTCCGTCGACGTTGATGCCCTGGGCGTTAATCGCTCCGTTGGCCACGCAGAGGGCCACGACGTCGGCGACCTCCTCGGTCGCGACCAGCCTCCTGATCGGCTGCTTGCGCTCCAGCAGCCGACGGGCCTCGTCCTCGGACCGGTCGCTGCGCGCAGCGATGTCGACCACCGACTGGTCGGTCATCGGGGTGTCGACGTAGCCGGGGCACACGGCGTTGACCGTCACCCCGCTGCTGGCGACCTCGGCCGCGGCCGAGCGGACGAGGCCGAGCACGCCGTGCTTGCTGGCGGTGTAGGCCGCGATCTGCTTCTCGCCGACCTTGGCCGCGATCGAGGCGATCACCACGACCCGTCCCCACCCGCGCTCGAGCATGCCGGGCAGCGCTCGCCGCAGGCACCGGAACGGCGCGGTGAGGTTGAGGTCGAGCAGTCGCTGCCAGTCCTCGTCGGTCGTCTCGGTCAGGGGGGCGCCGGTGCCGTTGCCGGCGTTGAGCACGAGCACCTCCACGGGTCCCCACGTCTGCTCGATCGTCCGGTAGGCACCCTCGAGCTGCTCGCCGTCGGTGACGTCCGCGGCCAGGGCCAGGGTTTCGCCGGGCAGGGTGGCCGCGGCGTCGGCCAGGGCGGTCTCGTCCCGGGCCAGCAGCGCCACGCGCATCCCGTCACGGGAGAGCCGCTGCGCCGCCGCGAGGCCGATGCCCTTGCTGGCGCCGGTCACGAGGGCGACCCGACCGCGCCCCTGCGTGGTGCCCGTCCCGGTGTCCGCGGCGCTCATCGGCCGGTCCACTTCGGGGTGCGGCGGGCGTTGAACGCGGCGTGGAACTCGCGGTGATCCTGCGTGGTCATCAGCAGGGCCTGCGTCGACGCGTCGAGCTCGACCGCGGCGGCAAGGCTCATGTCGAGCTCGCGGGTGATGAGCGACTTGGTCTCGGCGTAGGCCAGCGTGGGGCCGTCCGCCAGTCGCCGGGCGAGACTGCCGACGGCCTCGTCGAGCTCCGGGTCGTCGACGAGTCGGCTGACCAACCCGTACCGGTCGGCAGTCTCGGCGTTGACGGTCTCGCCCAGCATGAGCATCTCCGTGGCACGTCCCGCGCCGACGACCCGGGGCAGCAGGTAGGCCGCACCCATGTCCCCACCGGAGAGCCCGACCTTGGTGAAGAGGAAGGCGAACTTCCCCGAGCGGGCCACGACCCGGAAGTCGGCGGCCAAGGCGACCACCGCGCCGGCCCCGGCCGCGATGCCCTGGATGCCGACGACGATGGGGATCGGGCACTCACGCATGGCCCGGATGACGTCGCCGGTCATCCGGGTGAAGCCGATGAGGTCGCGAGCATCCATCTGGATCAGCTCGCCGATGATCTCGTTGACGTCCCCACCGCCGCAGAAGCCCTTGCCCTCACCACGGATGACGAGCACCGACACGTCGTCACGAGTGGGCAGCTCGTGGAGCAGGTCGCGCAGGTCCGCGTAGCTCTCGAAGGTCAGGGCGTTCATCTTCTCGGGCCGGTCGAGGGTGACCGTGGCGACGCCGTCGGCGACGTCGAAGCGGAAGTGCCGCCACTCCCGGGTGAATTCTGCTGATGCTCGGTATCGGGTCATCGTGGGCTCCTCAGGGGCGCTCGCGGTTGGTGTTCCGGGCCTCGCGGACGAGGGACCGGCCGATGATGGTGCGTTGGACCTCCGAGGCGCCCTCGTAGATCCGGGGCGCGCGGACCTCGCGGTAGAGGTGCTCCAGGAGGTGGCCGCGCTGCAGGGCGCGGGCACCGTGCAGCTGCACGGCCTGGTCCACGACCCGTTGTGCGGACTCCGTCGCGTGCAGCTTGGCCATGGCGGCGGCCCTGGTGACCTCGGCAGCGGGGGCCCCTGAGTCGTAGGCCGACGCCGCCGCGTGGACCAGCAGGCGGGAGGCCTCGACCGCGGTGGCCATCTCCGCGAGTGCGTGCGAGACCGCCTGCTGCTCGTGGAGCGGACCACCGTGGACCTGGCGCTCGGTCGACCACTGGACCGCGGAGTCCAGGGCCGCTTGCGCCATGCCGACGGCGAAGGCGCCGACGCTCGGGCGGAAGAGGTCGAGGGTGCGCATGGCCACCCGGAACCCGGCGTCGACCTCGCCCAGCAGGTCCTCGCGCTCGACCCGGACGCCGTCGAAGGTCAGGCGGCCGATGGCGTGGGGGGTCAGCAGGTCGATGTGCTCGCCCCCGAGGCCGGCGGCATCACCGGAGACCACGAAGGCGGTCACGCCCCGTGCGCCGGCGTCGGGGGTGGTGCGCGCGAAGACGGTGTAGACGTCGGCCTCCGGTGCGTTGGAGATCCACGTCTTCTCCCCGAAGAGTCGCCAGCCCTCCCCGTCCGGCTCCGCGCGAAGGGAGAGTGCCGCCGCGTCCGAACCGGCACCGGGCTCGGAGAGGGCGAAGCCCGCCACGACCTCACCCGTGATGACGCCGGGGATCCACCGCTCGACGGTCTGCCGGCTGCCGGACTGCAGGATCGGGTAGCTGCCCAGGCCCTGCAGGCCCAGCGCGGTCTCGGCCGCGGTGTCCACGCCGGCCAGGGTCTCGCGCAGCAGGCACAGCTGCATCGCGGCCGCATCGCGCGGGGGCTCCCCGGCGTCGCCGCCGAAGAGTCCGCGAAGGAGCCCGAGATCACCGAGCTTCCTGACCAGTCGGCGGTCCACGTGCCCCTGGCCCGGCCCCCTTCGTCCCTCCGTCTCGTCGTGGCGCAGCTCGCCGCCGGCGAAGTGGGCGATGGCGAGGTCACGCACGTGGTCGGCGTACTGCTGCTGGTCCGCGGTCAACCCGAACGAGGTCATGGGCGAGACCGTATAGCGTATTGACAACGCTCGTCAACGGATCAATATACTGTGCACTGCATCACACGAAGGGGTATCGCATGCGCATCGCTGTCGTCGGTGGAGGACCCGGAGGGCTCTACTTCGCGCTGCTGGCCAAGCAGCTGGGGCCGGACCACGAGATCACCGTCTGGGAGCGCAATGCCGCCGACGACACCTTCGGGTTCGGCGTGGTCTTCTCCGACGAGACCCTGGGCGGCATCGAGCACGCCGACCCGGCGATCCACGAGGCGATGCGGGCCGAGTTCGCACTCTGGGACGACATCGACGTGCACTACCGCGACGAGGTGGTCACCAGCGGTGGCCACGGCTTCGCCGCGCTGTCCCGCAAGCGGCTGCTGCAGATCATGCAGGCGCGCTGCGCCGAGGTCGGCGTCACGGTCCACTTCGAGACCGCGTCCCCGGACGTCGAGGAGCTCTCGCGGACCCACGACCTCGTGGTCGCCGCGGACGGTCTGAACTCGACCATCCGGGAGCGGTACGCCGACACCTTCGGCCCGTCACGGGACGTGCGCGACTGCAAGTACATGTGGCTGGCCACCGACAAGGTCTTCGACGCCTTCAAGTTCTACATCCGCGAGACGCCGTACGGCGTCATGCAGATCCACGGCTACCCCTTCGACACGACCGGCAGCACGTTCATCGTCGAGATGAACTCGCGGGTGTGGGAGCGGGCCGGCTTCACCCACGGTGACTTCGGGCCGGGGGAGTCCGACCTGGCCTCGATCGAGCGGGTGCGCGAGCTCTTCGCCGAGGAGCTGGAGGGCCACGACGTCATGGCCAACAACTCCAAGTGGATCACCTTCACCACGATCCGCAACGAGCAGTGGCGCCACCGCAACATCGTGCTGCTCGGGGACGCCGCGCACACCGCCCACTTCTCCATCGGCTCCGGCACCAAGCTGGCGATGGAGGACGCGCTCGCCCTGGCGGCCTGCCTGCACGAGCAGCCCGACCTCGACGCGGCGCTGACGGCCTACGAGGCGGAGCGCAAGCCGGTCGTGCAGTCGACCCAGCGGGCAGCGCAGGCGAGCCTGGAGTGGTTTGAGAACCTCGGCCAGTACACCGACCAGGAGCCGCTCCAGTTCGCCTTCAACATCCTCACGCGCAGCCGCCGGGTCACCCACGACAACCTCCGGGTGCGCGACCCGGAGTTCGTCCAGCGCCTCGAGGAGTGGTTCGCTGAGCACGAGAAGTGGCGCGGCCACGGCTCCGGCGAGGTCCGGCCACCGATGTTCCAGCCCTTCGTGCTGGGAGGGCCGGGCAAGGGCGAGCTCGAGCTGCACAACCGCGTCGTCGTCTCACCGATGGACATGTACAAGGCCGTCGACGGGATGCCCACGGACTTCCACTTCACCCACCTCACCGGCAAGGCGCTCGGCGGTGCGGGGCTGGTCATGACCGAGATGGTCTGCGTGTCCCCGGAGGGGCGGATCACCCCCGGTTGCACCGGCCTGTGGACCGACGCGCAGGCCGACCGGTGGCGCCGGATCACCGACTTCGTCCACGCCGAGACCCCGACGAAGGTGGGGCTGCAGCTCGGGCACTCCGGGGCGAAGGGGTCCACCAAGCTGATGTGGGAGGGCATCGACGAGCCCTTGGACTCCGGGAACTGGGACGTCGTCGCGGCCTCCCCGGTCGCCTACGACCCCGACGTCAACCAGTGCCCGCACGAGCTCGACCGGGCGGGGATGGACGAGATCCGTGAGCAGTTCGTGGCGGCTGCCCGGCGCGGGGCCGAGGCCGGGTTCGACCTGCTGGAGCTGCACTGTGCCCACGGCTACCTGCTCTCCGGCTTCCTGTCGCCGTACACCAACCGGCGCACCGACGAGTACGGCGGCGACGTCGAGGGCCGCCTGCGGTTCCCGCTCGAGGTCTTCACCGCGATGCGTGAGGTGTGGCCGCAGGACCGGCCGATGACGGTGCGGGTCTCCGCGACCGACTGGGTCGACGGGGGCATCTCGCAGGAGGACACGATCGCGGTCGCCGAGGCCTTCTCCGCCGCGGGCGCCGCGGCCATCGACGTCTCCACCGGGCAGGTCACCTCCGCCGAGCGGCCTGCCTTCGGGCGCTCGTACCAGACCCCCTACGCCGACGCGATCCGCAACCGCGTGGACATCCCGACCATCGCCGTCGGGGTCATCTCCTCGTGGGACGACGTCAACTCGCTGGTGCTGGCAGGGCGGACCGACCTGTGCGCCATCGGCCGGGCGCACCTCTACGACCCCAACTGGGTCCTGCACGCGGCCGTCGAGCAGGACTACGACGGCCCGGGCGCCGAGTGGCCGGACCCGTGGCGGGCCGGCCGCCGCAAGCCGCAGACCGGTCGCTCCGACGGACCCAAGCCCCGCCTGGAGCTGGTCCGGCAGGGCACCCCGACGACCGCGCACCGCCGGTGGCGGCCGTGACCTCCCAACGCCTCGCCACACAGATCCCGCCGCACCCCGGCGAGTGAGGAGACACCGTGCCCACGACCAGACCGTCCCCGGCGGACCTGTCCCCATCGGCCCACACCGATACCTTCTGCCGTGACAACCTGCCGGATCCCGCGGACTGGCCCGAGATCATCCTCGGGCCCGACACCACCTATCCCGACCGGTTGAACTGCGCCACGGCGCTGCTGGACGACGTCATCGACGAGCTCGGCGGCGACCGCCCGTGCCTGCTCAGTCCGTCCGGCGAGGAGTGGACCTACGAGGAGCTGCGCCGCACCGCGAACCGGGTCGCGAACGTGCTCGTCGAGGACCTCGGTCTCGTGCCCGGCAACCGGGTGCTGCTGCGCGGTCCGAACAGCCCGTGGACGGTGGCCTGCTGGTTCGGGGTGCTCAAGGCCGGTGGCGTCGTCGTCGCCACGATGCCGCTGCTGCGCGCCGGTGAGCTCGCCGCCGTGGACGAGATCGCCCGGATCGACCTGGCGCTCTGCGACCACCGCTTCCTCACCGAGCTGGAGGAGGCGGGGGGATCAGCACCCGTCGTCGCCTACGGCGGGTCATCCGAGGACGACCTGAGCCAGCGCGCCGCCGGCGCGTCGGCCGAGCACGAGGACGTCGTCACCGCCGCGGACGACGTGGCCCTGCTGGCCTTCACCTCCGGGACGACCGGTCGCCCGAAGGGCACGATGCACTTCCACCGCGACGTGCTGGCGATCGCCGACACCTTCTCCCGCCACGTGCTGCGACCGACCCCGCAGGACCGGTTCGCCGGGACGCCGCCGATCGCCTTCACCTTCGGCCTGGGCGGGGCGGTCGTCTTCCCCCTTCGCGTCGGGGCGAGCACCCTCCTCGTGGAGAAGGCGAGCCCGGCCGAGCTCGCGGGTCACATCGAGACCCACGGCGTCACGTTCTGCTTCACCGCCCCGACGGCCTACCGGGCGATGATCGCCGGGGGGCACGCAGGGTCGCTGCGCTCGCTGCGTCGAGCGGTGTCCGCCGGCGAGCACCTGGACGAGGCGACCTGGCGGACCTTCCACGAGGAGACCGGGATCCGCATCATCGACGGCATCGGCTCCACCGAGATGCTGCACGTCTTCATCGCCGCCGCCGACGAGGACATCCGTCCCGGCTCCACCGGCGTCGAGGTTCCCGGGTACGCCGCGCGCATCGTCGACGACAGCGGCCGGGAGGTCCCCGACGGCACCCCGGGTCGGCTCGCCGTCAAGGGACCGACCGGGTGCCGCTACCTGGCCGATCCGCGCCAGCACGTCTACGTGGAGGACGGCTGGAACATCACCGGCGACACCTTCGTCCGCGACGAGGACGGCTACTTCTGGTACCGGGCCCGCAGCGACGACATGATCATCTCCTCCGGGTACAACATCGCCGGGCCGGAGGTGGAGGAGGCGGTGCTCTCGCACCCGGACGTCGCCGACTGCGCCGTCGTCGGTCTGGCCGACACGAGCCGGGGCCAGGTGGTCACCGCCTACGTCGTGCCCCGGGAGGGCGTGCAGACGGGACCGGAGCTGGTGGCCGCCGTCCAGGAGCACGTCAAGAGCCGGATCGCGCCCTACAAGTACCCGCGGCGGGTGGAGTTCATCGACCAGCTCCCCCGTACCGCCACCGGCAAGCTGCAGCGCTACCAGCTGCGTGAGCCGGAGGCGAAGGGGGCACAGCCGCCGTCGACCGACCGCACCTGACCGTCGTGGAGGACCCCTCATGAGCAAGACGACCACCCGTGCCTTCCGGGCCTCCGATCCCGCGGGGATCGATGCCTTCCTCTCCCGGGACGAGCGCGACATCCGGGATGCGGTGCGCCACTTCTGCGATACCCGCGTCGAGCCCCACGTCGCCGAGTGGTTCGAGTCCGGGACGATCCCGGACGTGCGCGGGCTCGCGGTCGAGCTCGGCTCGCTGGGTGTGCTCGGTATGCACCTGGACGGGTACGGCTGTCCGGGACTGTCCGCCACGGCCTACGGGCTGGCCTGCCTCGAGCTCGAGGCCACGGACTCGGGTCTGCGGTCGCTGGTGTCCGTGCAGGGCTCGCTGGCGATGTTCGCCATCCACCACTGGGGCTCGGAGGAGCAGAAGCAGCAGTGGCTGCCCCGGATGGCCGAGGGGCGGGCGATCGGCTGCTTCGGCCTGACCGAGCCCGATGCCGGCTCGGACCCCGGGTCGATGCGCAGTCGTGCCCGCCGCGAGGGCGGTGAGTGGGTGCTCGACGCGCGAAAGATGTGGATCACCAACGGGTCAGTCGCCGATGTCGCGATCGTCTGGGCGCAGACCGACGAGGGCATCCGTGGCTTCGTGGTCCCCACCGACGAACCCGGATTCAGCGCTCCCGCCATCAAGCGCAAGATGTCGTTGCGCGCGTCGGTGACCAGCGAGCTGGTCCTCGATGGTGTTCGTCTGCCGCAGGAGGCGGTGCTGCCGGAGGTCGTGGGGCTGCGCGGTCCACTCACGTGCCTGAACGAGGCCCGGTACGGCATCGTGTGGGGAGCCATCGGGGCCGCTCGCGCATCCCTGCAGACGGCGCTGGACTATGCGGCCGACCGGACGCAGTTCGGGCGCCCGATCTCGGCCTTCCAGCTGACCCAGCAGAAGATCGCCGACATGACGCTCGAGGTCGTCAAGGGCACGTTGCTCGCGCTGCACCTCGGTCGGGTCAAGGACGAGAGGGGCCTCCTGCCGGCGCAGGTGAGCCTGGGCAAGCTCAACAACGTCCGCGAGGCGCTCGAGGTGTGCCGCACCGCCCGGACCATCCTGGGCGCCAACGGGATCAGCCTCGAGTACCCCGTCATCCGCCACATGAACAACCTCGAGTCAGTGCTGACCTACGAGGGCACCTCCGAGATGCACGCCCTGACCATCGGCCAGGCCATGACGGGGCAGCAGGCCTTCCGCTGACCGGCACGACGAAGGGGGTGGCCCCGGGATCAACCCGGGGCCACCCCCTTCGCTTGCGTGCGGCGGTCGGTCAGGCCTCGCCCTGCAGATCCTTCGCGACGCGGCGGTGGGCCTCCCAGATCTCCTCCGGGAGCCGGTCGAACTGGTTCAGGTGCTCCTCGCGGAAGCCCATCTCCTGCTGCCAGCGCGGCACGTCGATCGAGAGGATCCGCTCGAGGTCCTTCTTCGGCAGGTCCAGACCCTCCAGGTCCAGCTCCTCCTCGGTCGGGAGGATGCCGACGGCCGTCTCGCGGCCGGTGACCTCGCCGTCCTTGAGGCGCATGAGCCACAGCAGCGGGCGCAGGTTCTCGCGGAAGCCCGGCCACACGTAGTGCCCGTCCTCCGGGTCCTTCTGGAACCAGTTGACGTGGGCGAAGAGCGGCTTGTCCTTCACCTGGGCCAGCAGGTCGAGGTAGTGGCGCGCGTAGTCGCCCTCGCCGTAGGCCATGAAGGGGCGGTTCGACATCGGGTCGTAGCGCAGCTGGCCCTCGACGCCCTCCGCGGCGAAGGTGGCCTCCGCACCCAGGGTGAGGCCGTCGTAGACACCCTCGGCCACGTCGTGGATCGCGCGGATCAGCGGCTCACGGTCGCGGGTGCGGCCACCGAAGATGATCGCGTCGATCGGCACGCCCGCAGCCTCGTCGAAGTCCTCGGCGGCGTTCGGGACGTTGCCGAGCGTGGTGGTGAAGCGGCTGTTCGGGTGCGCCCACGGGGAGTCGTCGCCCGGCTCGCGGTCGGCGATCGGGTTGCCCTTCCAGTCCAGCCACC
>CAYLUX010000060.1:0-14327 GCA_964386935.1 uncultured Janibacter sp. | reverse complement strand
AGGGCATCTCCGACCTGTGGGAGCAGGTCCACGAGGACGCCGGCCTGCACTACGTCGGGCACAGCATCTCGGGCATCCCGCAGGTGATCTTCACGAAGAAGAAGCTGACCAACCCCAGCTTCAAGGGGCTCTCGATCCGGACCTCCTCGGCGACCTCCAACATGGTCAAGTCGCTCGGTGGCACGCCCGTCGACCTGCCGGGTGGGGAGATCTACACCGCCCTCGAGCGCGGGGTCATCGACGGGTCCGCCTGGGCGTCCGTCGGCGCCAAGGACCTGGGCATTTCCAAGGTGGCGAAGTACTACGTCGAGCCGCGCTTCTACGACTCGCTAGCCAACACCGTCATCAACGACGCGAAGTGGCAGTCCCTCGACGAGGAGACCCAGAAGGCCATCACCGACACGATGGTCGAGCTCGAGCCGAAGATCTTCGACCACTTCGGCAACGTGGCGGCCAAGGAGACCGCGGAGTGGCAGAAGGCGGGTCTGGAGCCCATCACCTTCAAGGGCAGGGACGAGAAGAAGATCCTGAACATCGCCTACGTCGATGCGTGGGACGCGCTGGACTGGAAGCGGATCTCGTCCGAGGGCCCCGAGGCCGAGGAGATGCGCAAGAAGTTCAAGGCGGAGTACGCCAAGGACCTCAGCTCCGTCGTCCCCGGTGGGACGAGCATCGAACCGAAGAAGTGAGCGATGGCCGACACTGAACGCACCGGACCCGACCGCGAGGACGGACCCGCACCGGGGGAGGAGGACGTCCTCGCGGCGTCGCACCTGCACCACTCGGAGGCGGAGCAGGAGGCGCTGGACAACCCCGACTGGTTGCCGGCGAAGATCCCCGAGACCATCGGCGCCGTCGTCGTGCTCGTCCTCATGGTCGGAGTAGCCGCGGGGGTGCTCCTGCGCGCCGCCGGCCACGGGGTCCTCGGACTCGTCGAGCTCGCCTCGCTGTCGATGCTCGTGGTCGTCGTCCTCGGGGCGGCAGGCCTGTCCTATCGCGACGAGCACGTGCGCCTCGAGATCATCGACGCCGCCCTTGGGGAGAAGCGGGTGAATCGCCTCGAGCTCTTCGTCGACACCGTGCAGATCCTCGTCACGGCCGTGGTCATCTACGCCCTGTCGGAGGTCTTCCGCACGGACCTGATGACGGGCACCACCCTGAGCGGCGAGCTCGACATCCCACGCCAGTGGGTGAGCGGGGTGGCCGTCATCTGCTTCCTGCTCGTCCTCGTGGTCCTCATCCGCAAGGCCGTCGTCGACGTCCGTGTCGTCCGGAAGGGCAATGACTGATGCTCGACATGTCCTGGTACGCCTTCCTCGGCTCCTTCCTGGCCGTCCTGGTCGTCCTGCTGATCCTGCGTGTCCCGGTGGCCTTCGCCATGCTGGGGACCGGTGCGTTGGGGGCGCTCGTCGTGTACGGCGACGTCAACGCCGCCCTCAACCAGATCGGCCTGAGCATCCTCAGCAGCGTCACGACCTTCACCTTCACCGCGATCCCGCTGTTCATCCTCATGGGTGAGCTCATGTTCCGGAGCCAGGTGGCCCAAGAAGCGCTGGACGAGCTCTCCATCGCCATGCGACGCATGCCGGGTCGACTGGCGATGGTCGCGGTGGGTGGTGGCGCCGCCTTCGGTCTCCTCTCGGGATCCACGCTGGCCAACACGGCGCTCTTCGGGCGCACACTCCTGCCCGACATGGAGCGGCGCGGCTACGACCAGCGGTTGGCCGTGGGGTCGATCCTGGCAGCGGGCGGCCTCGCGATGATCCTGCCGCCGAGCGCGCTCGCCATCCTGTGGGGCGGCGTCGCCCAGGTGCCGATCGGCCCCCTTCTCATCGCCGGGATCATCCCCGGTCTGATGATGACCGTGGGCTACGTCTGCATCATCTGGGTGTGGAGCCGCCGAGGGGCCGACGGTCAGTCTGAGGATCTGCCCAAGCGCAGCTTCGCCACCGCCCTGGGCGCCGGGGTGCGCCGGGCGCTCGGCCCGGGGGTCATCGTGGTGGCCGTGCTCGGGACGATCTTCCTCGGGATCGCGACACCAACGGAGGCGGCAGCCATCGGCGCGGTGGCCTCGTTGCTGCTGGGGGTCGTGACCCGCAGGCTGACCTGGAAGGGGCTATACGACTCGGCCGTGGGCACGGTCCGCACGACGACGATGATCTTCGCGATTGTCCTCGGGTCGACCCTCTACGCGCAGCTGATGAGCTTCTCGGGTGCGACCGGCGGCCTCGTGAGCGCCGTGACCGGCACGGTGTCGGGCACCTTCCTCATGCTCCTGGTGATCATGGTCGTGCTGCTCGTCCTCGGAGCCTTCATCGACCAGGTCTCGATCATGCTCGTGACCGCTCCGCTGTTCATGCCCATCGTCACCGCGTTCGGATGGGATCCGGTGTGGTTCAGCATCCTGCTGCTGATCAACCTGCAGATCGCCAACACGACGCCGCCCTTCGGGATGAGCCTGTTCGTCATGAAGGGAGTGGCGCCGCACCTGAAGATGTCGCTCCTCTACAGGTCGGTTCTGCCCTGGATCGTCTCGGACCTCGTGGTCATCACGATCCTGGCGATCTTCCCGGACGTCGTGCTCTTCCTGCCCAGCTTCATGGGCGGGTGAAAGGAGATGCCGTATGACCGATGACGAGCTGATCGCGAGGGTGAGTGCACTCGAGCACCGCATCGGTGTGCTCGAGGCCGAGGCCGAGATTCGGCGCGTGCAGGCCCGGTACATGTTCCTGTGCGACACCCCGTGCCCCGAGCCGAGTATCGCCGACGACGTCGAACGGATCGACCGGATCATGGATCTGTACGCCCCGGAGGCGGTCTGGGAGGGAGTCGGCGAGTACTACGAGGGCCAGTTCGGACGCGCCGAGGGTGCTCCGGCGATCCGGGCCCACTTCGAGCGGTTCTGGGGTGAGAAGCAGGACCCGGCGCTGCTGCTCAACGCCCATTACCTGACGGCCGAGCAGATCCACGTCGACGGCGAGACGGCCGAGGGGCAGTGGATCCACATGCAGCCCTGGGTCTTCGCGGACGGCACCACCCGGGTGCGCTCCAGCCGGCTGAACAACGCCTTCCGCCGCGAGGGCGGGCGGTGGCTGATCACCCGCACGCGGACCGAGAACGTGCTCATCGCCGAGCTGCCGAAAGGCGTCGTCCACGACATGCCCTCCACCTCGGTTCTCATGGAGGACTGAGCCGAAGGGGGTGCCGGGTTCCCTCCTTGGGGTCCCGCGGGGACCACCGCCCGACCCGGTCGCGGCTCAGGAGTCGTCGAGCGGGATTCGGACGGTGGCCCGCGTGCCCCGAGCCTCCCGATCAGGACCGAAGGGGTGGTTGGGTGCGAAGTCCATCTCCCCACGATGCCGCTCCATGATCCGCTCGCACAGCATGAGGCCGATCCCGGCACCACCGGAGCTGCGGACGAAACCACTCGGTGAGGCGCCGTCCGGCTCGGTCGGCATACCTCTCCCTTCATCCACGACGCTGCAGCAGGCGTATCCCTCCTCCTCGTAGGTGAGGACGCGGATCCGACGCCGGTCGGCGGAGAGCGGTGTGACCTCCCGGATGGCATTGGTCAGCAGGTTGAGCAGGACCTGTTCCAGGAGCACACGTTCACCGGTTACCCGCAGCGGTGCCTTGGCCAGGTCGGGGTCGAGGACGACGCTCTGCTCGGCGGCCGAGATCTGCGCGAAGTACAGCCCCTCGCGGACGATGTCCGTCAGATCCACTGGGGCGGAAGGGGTCTCGGTCCGCTGAACGTACCGTTTGACGCTCGCGACGATCTCCGACGCGCGTGTCAGCTGCTGCAGTGCGTGGTCGATCCCGTAGCGGACCGCGGCCTCCTGAGGCTCGGGCGCGTCCATCCGGGCCACGGCACCCTTGAGGAAGTTGTTGCTCGCGGCGAGCGGTTGCCCGAGTTCGTGGGCGATCGTCATCGCCATGTCCCCCATGGCGTTCTCGCGGCTCACTCGTTGCAGCTCGGCATCGCGGCGGGCCGCTGCGTGCTCCATGTCGACCTTGGCCGAGATGTCGCGGACCACGAGGACCCGGGACTCGATGCCGTCGTGCGCGATCGTCTCGAGCTGACCGGAGAGCCACGGCGGCTCCTCGCCGGTCCGAGGTCGCAACCGCAGCTCGGTCGAGCGCGAGTGCTCGGTGAGAGCGGCGACGACGACGGGGTCGTCCATCGGCGGGGAGACGGTGACGATGTCGTCGAGAGGGTGCCCGAGCACCGCCTCCTTGGGGGCGCCGAAGAGGCGTGCGGCCAGTGGTGAGGTGTCGACGATGCGGCGCTGCTCATCCAGGAGGATGACACCTGCGGAGGCATAGGTCATGATCCGCTGCAGGTAGCTCGTGGCCCGCTGCAGCTCCTCCCGGACCTCGACCTCGTCCGCGATCTCGCGGAACTGCACCATCACCGCCGGGCCGTCCTCGAGCTCGATCCGCACGGCGACGGCGTCGGTGAGGAACTCCTGCCCGTCGCGGCGCCGGTACATCCACTGCCGGCGACTGCGGCCGTGGACGACGGCGTCCTCCAGCCAGGCGACTCCCAGCGCCCGGCGGTACTGCTTCTCCTGGCCGCTCATGTGGTGGGCCTTGAGTGGCTTGAGCTCCTCGAGCGTGAAGTCGAACATCCGGCACGCGGACGGGTTGGCCCACAGGATGTTCTTCGAGACCGCCTCGTGGATGAGCACACCAGTGGTGGTGTGGAGCGTCATCTGCTCGAAGTCCTTGCCGGTCGGAAACACCCGTTGCCACCTCACTCGTCGGCGACATAGTGGCATCGACCGGGTCACAAGTCCCTAGGTGTTTCCCTTAGCGGGAGCCGAGGAACTACCAATGGCAGCGTAGTCGAGCCCGAATCTACGTTGAGCGTGTTCGTCCGAAGTCGCACACGAAACGGAGACGCTGGTGGCCGCACAGTACGCGCTCGCCGAGCCCGCTGGCCCGGCGCGAGAGAAGGCCTTTCAGGAAGCACTCGACGTCCTGCGGGACCGCAGGGACGAGTTCACGGCCCAGGGGTATGTCCCGCGTGACTACGTCCAGCTGCTGAAGAAGGCGGGGATCTACCGGGCGTCGACGCCGAGCACCTTCGGTGGCGAGCCGATGGCGCCGAGCGACTTCCTGGACCGTATCGAGCAGATCTCGGCGGTCGACCCCGCCACCGGCTGGGTCGCGAGCTTCGGGTCCTCGCTCACCTACCTCACGGCGCTGCCGCTCGAGGTCCAGGCCGAGCTCTACGCCGACGGCCCCGACGTCGTCTACGCGGGCGCCCTCTTCCCCATGCTCGAGGCGGAGGCCGTCGAAGGGGGCTTCCGTTGCACTGGTCGGTGGCAGTTCGCCAGCGGCTCCGCCGGCGCGGACATCCTCGGGGTCGGTCTGAAGGACCCGAGCGACCCGCGGCCGCGCAACGCGGTGATCTCTCCCGACGAGGCCGAGATCATCGAGAACTGGGACGTCTCAGGGATGCGGGCCACGGGCTCGAACGACATCAAGCTCGACGGTGTCTTCGTCCCGCACGAGCGCACCTTCATCCGCGGCGGAGAGTCCAATGTCGACGAGCCCCTCTACCGCTACCCGGCCCTCGGCTACGCGGCACAGGTGCTCGCGGTCACCGGCGTCGGTGCCGCACGCGGCGCCCTCGACTACGTCCGCGAGGTCGGCAGCCAGCGCACGAGCATCACCGGTGGGAACCGCCGCGGCACGACCGGCACCTTCCAGATCGGTATCGCCAAGGCCGAGGCCCGACTGCGCTCGGCACGCGCCTGGTTCTACGAGACGACCGACGAGGTCTGGCAGACCGTGCTCGCCGGCGATCCGGTGAGCGAGGAGCAGAAGATTCTGCTCCGCTTGGCCACGTCCCACGCCGCCCACGAGAGTCGCGCGGTCGTGCTGGCCGCCTTCGACCTCGCGGGGACCGGGGCGATTTACAACAAGCACCCGCTGCAGCGCTACCTGCGCGACGCCCTCGTACCGCCGCAGCACGCGATGCTCCAGGGCGGGACCTACGAGGCCTCCGGCGCCCTGCTCCTCGGGGCCGAGGCCGGCATCCCGAGCTTCCCCTGACCACCGACCCCTGACCGCACGAAAGGACTGACCATGGCTGACCCGCTGCGCGTGCTCTTCTGCATGGGCATCAACCAGAACTTCTTCGACCTGCCCAAGGCGCAGATCGGCACCGTCTGGACGGCCTTCGCCGGGATGCTGCGCGACATGGAGGACATGGACGGAGTGACCGTCCTCGGGAACATGGACGACGACGCTCACGTCGTCGGCCCGGGCGACGGCTGGCCCTGGACCTGCTACGTCCTCGCTGACGTCCGCGACCAGGAGACCGTCAAGGCCGCCTGCAACCTCTTCCGCACGACGATGGTCGACGAAGAGCACGCTCTGTGGCGCTACGCCAAGATCGAGGCCCGCATGGGACGGGCCCTCACGATCCGAGACGACGTCTGAGCCGGTGCCACGCAGAAGGAGTGTGAAGTCATGACCATCGCCGAGACCGCCAAGGGCGACTACGCGAGTCTGCTGGAGGGCGACCGAATCGCGGGCCGCGCGTACACGGACCCGGAGATCTTCGCCGAGGAGATGGAGAAGATCTTCTACCGCACCTGGGTGTGGGTCGCGCACGAGAGCGAGCTCCCCGAGAAGGGCTCTTTCAAGACCACGCAGGTCGGGCAACAGCCGGTCATCGTCTCGCGCGATCGCAAGAACCAGTTCCACACCCTGGTCAACCGGTGCCGTCACCGCGGCTCCACGGTGTGCGACCTGCCCAAGGGCAAGGCCAACGGGTTCACCTGCCCGTACCACAACTGGTCCTACGCGCTGGACGGTCGGCTGCGAGGGATCCCCTACCCCGAGGGCTACGAGGGCGTCGTCGAGAAGAGCGACTTCCCGCTCCACCGGCTGCGCACCGAGAGCTACATGGGCATGATCTTCGCGACCTTCAACCAGGACGCAGAGCCGCTGGAGGACTTCCTCGGCGACGCCAAGCCGTGGATGGAGCGCTTCTTCAAGCAGAGCAACGGCTACCCGACGAAGGTCACCGGGATCCACAAGTTCCGCTTCAAGGGCAACTGGAAGATCCAGCTAGAGAACACCACCGACGGCTACCACTTCCCGATGGTCCACAAGTCGTGGATGGCCTCCGTCGATGCCGAGACCGCGGACATGATGTCGTTCATGAACGACCCGGAGGCCGTGACACACGACCTCGGCAACGGCCACGCGGTCGCGATCATGGCGCCGGGCAACTCCGACCTGGACGTCGACGACGGTGCCCCGCTGCAGCCGCGCTTCGACCACGTCGTCGCCGAGCTGCGGGAGAGCGGGGAGTACTCCGAGGAGCAGATCCGGCGTTTCGTCCGCTCGATCCATGGTGCCGGGTTCAACCTCAACACCTTCCCCAACGTCTCGATGTCGATCTCCTTCCTGCGGGTGCTCGTGCCGATCTCCGTAGACGAGACCGAGATCTGGCACATGTCCCTCGGCATGGACGGGGGACCCGAGGTGGTCAACCAGGAGCGGCTGCGCATCCACGAGCACTTCCAGGGGCCCTTCGGTTTCGGGAGCCCGGATGACTCCGAGGGGTGGGAGCGGGTCCAGCTGGGCGCCGCCGGCGACCCCGAGATGCCGATCCTGCTCAACCGCGGGCTCGAGAGGGAGACCGACGTGGAGGGGCAGCACACGTCCCATGTCACCGACGAAACGGGCATGCGCGGTGCCTACGCGATGTGGAAGAAGATGATGAGCGATGACTGAGCCGGTGCTCACGGACACCCGAGTCGCCCGGGCGATCGAGCTGGTCTGGCGCGAGGCTGAGCTGCTCGACGACAAGCAGTACGAGACGTGGGAGCAGCTGTACACCGACGACGCGATGTACATCATCCCGATCGACCAGAAGGGCGACGATCATGCGTCCTCGCTCAACATGGTCTACGACGACGCACGGATGCGCCGGATGCGCGTGGAGCGCATGGTCGGGGGCTTCTCGCAGTCGGCGGTCGCGGCAGCCCGGACGGTGCGGACCGTCTCCCGCTTCACGGTGACGGACGTCGATGACTCGCACGTCTCCCTTCGCTCTGCCCAGGTGCTCGTCGCGTACAAGCGGGGCACCACCCTGACCTTCGGTGCGACTGTGACCCACCGGATCGCCCTGGCCGACTCCGGTGACCGGATCGCGGAGAAGGTCGTCCGCCTGCTCAACAGCGACGAGCACGTGCCCGCCGCCGGATTCCTGCTCTGAGGTGGTGACCATGACCGAGTCAGTGTCGAAGGGGGCGCCCGTCGCCGTCGTGACCGGAGCCGCGGGGGGCATGGGTGAGGCGATCAGCGCTCGCCTCCATCGCGACGGCTTCCGCGTGCTCGTGACCGACGTCGACGAGGCGGCCGGCACCCGGCTGGCCGAGGACCTCTCGCCCGACGGGACCAGCTGCGCCTTCCGCAGGCTCGACGTCTCGCGCAAGGCGGACTTCGAAACGACCCTGGCCCATCTGCGGGATGGGTGGGGCGAGCCGAGCGTGCTCGTCAACAACGCCGCCCTCACCCGCGCTGCCGACACGATGACACTCGATGCCGAGGAGTTCCTCGGAGTGCTGTCGGTCAACAGCGGCAGCGTCTTCTTCGGTTGCCAGGTCTTCGGCGCCGCCATGGCCGAGCAGGGTTATGGACGCATCATCAACATGGCCTCGCTCGCGGGTGAGAACGGCGGGACGGCCACTGGTGCCCACTACGCGACGTCCAAGGGCGGGATCATCACCCTGACCAAGGTCTTCGCGAGGCAGCTGGCCGCCTCCGGGGTCACGGTCAACTCGATCTCGCCCGGACCGCACGACCTCCCGGTCGTGCACGAGACGGTCCCGGAGGACAAGCTCGCCGGCGTCGTGTCCTCGATCCCCGTCGGGCGCCTCGGCGACGCCTCGTTCATCGCGGACACGGTGTCGTTGTTCGCGCAGGAGAACGCGGGCTTCGTCACCGGCGCCTGCTGGGACATCAACGGCGGTCTGTACCTGCGCTGAGCGCAGCACCCTTCGGGAGGAACTAGGCATGAGTCTCATCGATGTCCGCGTCGCAGAGATCATCGAGGAGTCGGCGCACGTGAAGTCGCTGCGCCTCGAGCGCGTCGACGGTCAGCCGCTCGGCGTGTACGAGGCCGGTGCCCACGTCGACGTCGTGGGACCGACGGCCATCACGCGGCAGTACTCGCTGTGCAGCCGGCCGGAGGACCCGGACTCGTACACGGTCGCGGTCAAGCGTGAGCAGCACTCCCGCGGCGGGTCCGAGGCGCTCCACGCGTTGCAGGTCGGGGACGTCATCCAGATCAGCAGCCCGCGCAACCTGCTGCAGATCGTGCCCGAGGCCAAGCACCACGTGCTCATGGCCGCCGGCATCGGGATCACCCCGATGCTGAGCATCGCCAGGTACCTCGACGTGCACGACGGCGACTTCGACCTGCACTACTTCGCGCGCAGCTCGGAGGAGGCTGCCTTCCTCGGGTTGCTGCAGGAGAAGTGCCCCCAGAAGCTGCACCCGCACCTGGGGACCCCTCTCGAGGAGCACGACGCCCTCCTGCGGGAAGCGCTTGCCGACCTCCCGGACGGCACCCACCTGTACATGTGTGGCCCGGAGCCCTTCATGGACATGGTGACCGCGGTGGCCCTCGAGTACCTCGACGAGGGAGTCATCCACAAGGAGAACTTCCGCCCGGCGGAGCAGGAGGACACCGGCGAGGAGACCGCGTTCGACGTCGAGCTCGAGGGCGAGACCTTCCACGTGCCGGCGGACCGGACCATCGTCGACGTGCTGCGTGAAGGGGGCGCCGACATCGACACCTCGTGTCAGGAGGGCATTTGCGGCACCTGCATCATGGAGGTCCTCGAGGGGGACATCGACCACCGCGACAGCGTGCTCACCAAGAGCGAGAAGGAGTCGGGTGAGCTGATCACCGTCTGCGTCTCGCGGTGCACCTCGCCGCTGCTGAAGCTCGACTACTACTGAGCCGCCGGCCCCAGCGTCACACGGTGGCGCCGTACCGCAGGACGTCCCGGACCAGCGTGTTGATGCTGTCGGCACCGGTCTTGGACTTGATGCGGGCGCGGTGGACGTCGACGGTCTTCACGCTCATCCCGAGCTGGCGAGCGATGTTCTGGCTCGGCAGGCCCTCGATGACCAGCTGCAGGATCTCCTTCTCCCGCCGGGTCAGGGAGTCGATCCGCCGCTGGACGTCGAGGTGGGTCGCGTGCTCGACGAACTGCTCCCGCGCGACGACGATCCCCTCCTGCACGAGGTCGAGCAGCTGCTGGGGCTCGTAGGGCTTCTCGAGGAAGTGCAGCGCACCCTCCTGCATCGCGGTCACGGACATCTTGATGTCCCCGTGGGCCGAGACGAAGATGATCGCCGCATGCGGGGCGGTCTCGTTCAGCTCTGCCTGCAGCCGGGCCCCGCTCATCCGCGGCATCCGCATGTCGAGGATCAGGCACGCCGGGTGGGACCCGTCGTAGGCCTCGAGGAAGGTGTCCGCCCGGTGGTGCACCTCCGGGGTGATGTCGATGCTCCCCAGGAGCCACGAGACCGACTCGCACACGGCCGCGTCGTCGTCGATGACGTAGACGACGGTGTCGGGCACCGCATCGGGGCCGGCGGGCGGGGCATCGGAACCGTCGACGCTCACGTCGCCCACGCGGCGTCCGCCGTCCAGTAGTTCATGCCGGCGGCACTCACGCCGTGCTGCCAGTCGGTGGTACGGCGCAGTGTGGGCTCCACGCGGGCGATGGAGGCATCGGCCGCCTCCGGACCGTCGGCGTCCACCGTCCAGTGGACCCAGTTGACCTCATGTCCGTGCTCGTCGTGGACGAAGAGGTCGACGTGGCGCCAGCCGTAGCCGAAGGTGTCCTCGTAGCACATGAGGAACATGTGGTCGTTCTCGATGAGCGTCTCCATGTCACACCCTTCCTAGCGGGGGAGTCGTCGATGCCTGTGCCAGGACGCGCTCGAGGGTCCGGGCGACTGCGAAGATGCGGGCCTCCTGCCCGGGGATCCCGATGACCTGGATGCCCAGGGGCAGCCCCTCAGCGGTGCGGGCGCCCGGCACGGTGACGACGGGCAGGCCCATTGCCTGCCAGGGACGGCTGAGCTCGGGGGAGCCGGTGCCGGTCGACCTCTCCGGCGGCGGGCCCTGGGCCGCCGGCCCGATGACGACCCCTCCGTCCTCCTCGAGGAACTGCTCGAGGCGGGTCCGCGAGGTGGAGCACCGCACGAGTGCCTGCTGGTAGGACTCGTCGTCGATCACCTGTCCCTGCTCGAGCAGCTGGGTGAGCTGGATGCTGATGTCCGACGAGCGCTCGAGCAGGTCGGGCCGTGAGGCGGCTGCCTCGCGAGCCATCACGATCGGGTGGTCCCTCACGAGGGTGAAGATGTGGTCGTCCCAGTCCAGCTCGGTGACCGGGTGCCCCTCGTCGGCGAGCCCCGCTGCCGCTGCCTCGACCGCTGCGGACATGGACGTCCCGACCGCCAGGTCGTGGCCTCGCCAGACGTGGATCGGGGGGCGCTCCGACGGGTCGGTGAACGTCGCCGAATTCGTCAGGACCTGGTGCACGTGGGCGACGTCCGCGACCGTGCGGGTGAGCAGGCCCAACGAGTCCAGAGAGGGGCTCAGCCCCGTGATCCCGGTCAGGTCGGTCGAGCCGTGCGCGAGCACCATCCCGACGACGCCGCAGTAGGACGCGGGTCGCGTCGTGGAGCCCGCGGTCTGCGACCCGAGGGCCAGCGGCACCATCCCCGCGGCCACGGCAGCAGCGGACCCGCTGGAGGACCCGCCGGGTGTGCGGTCCGGTGCGGCCGGGTTGATCGTCGGTGCCGGAGCGAAGTAGGCGTACTCCGTCGTCTCCGTCTTGCCTATCGGGACGGCTCCGAGGCTCTCGAGACGGCGGACGATCGCAGCGCTGCTCCCGACGGGCTCCGGTGAGGTCGTCGAGGGGGACCCGCAGCGGGTGGGTAGACCGGCGACATCGATGATGTCCTTGACGCCGACGACGGCGCCCCGAAGTGGTGCTGAGTCGGTCCGGGCGTCGACAGCCTCGGCGTCACGGAGCGCGTTCTGCGACAACGCGACCCAAGCACGGACCTCCGGGTCCTCGGTCTCGATCCGTTGCCGGGCGGCGGCGACGAGCTCGCCTGCCCCCCTTCGTCCCGAACGGACCTCCTCCAGGTCGTCCAGCAACCCGCCGACACATGTCCTGCCACGGTCCACCGTTGGACCCTCCTTCTGCGATCGCCTAAAGGCTGCCCCCTCACCACCACGCAATCAAGTAAAGGTTTCTCCACTGTCGACGCAGTCTTTTGTTTCCTAGTTTCTGGGCGATCCACCGCTCCGGCAGGGGGTGCGGACGGGCAATGAAGCCACGACAGGAGGCAGGCTCAATGGCTGCAGCCACATGTTTTGAACCCTGGACGTTTCGCGAGGTCATGGGCCACTACCCGACGGGTGTCGTCATCGTGACGGGGATGCACCCTGACGGGGAGGCACTGGCGATGATCGTGGGGACCTTCACCTCGGTCTCGATGGAGCCACCACTCGTGGCCTTCCTCCCGATGTGCTCCTCGTACACCTTCGCGAGGCTCCGCGAGTGCGAGAGTCTGTGCATCAACGTCCTGACGGACGAGCAGGAGGGGATCGGCAGCACGATCGCCAGTCGCCGGAAGGACAAGCTCGAGGGGATCGACTGGTCTCCCTGCTCCTCCGGAGCACCCATGCTGCACGGCTCGCTTGCCTGGCTCGACGTCCGCCTCGACCGGATCGTCGATGCCGGTGACCACTACATCGCCCTCTGCGCCATCGACGACATGGCGGTCAACAACCCGAAGGCGCCGCTGATCTTCTTCCAGGGCGGCTACGGCGGCTTCGCCGTCCCCCCGCTGCTGGCACGCATCGACCACGACAACGACATCATCGGGGCGGTGCAGCAGGCGAGCAACGCCCGCGACCTGTTGGCCTCGATCGCGACGAAGCACCGGTGCGAGGCCTCGCTGCTCACGGTCGTCGACCAGGTCGAGCTCGCCGCGGTCGCCACCGCCGTCGGTGACGGCGTCAACCCCCGTGACGGGCTGGGCACCCGGGTGCCGATCATCCCGCCGATCGCGGACGTGTGGGTCGCCGAGCTGTCCAAGGAGGCCCAGGAGGAGTGGCTGGCGAAGGGCGTCAACGACGACGAGACTCGCGCGACCTTCCGGGACCGGTTGGAGTTCGCGCGCGAGCACGGCTACCTCATGTCCTTCCTGCCAGCCGGCAAGCTCGACCCGTACCGCGAGCTGCACGAAGCGACCCACCGCTACGCGGACGACCGGGTCACCCCGACGACCCAGCGGGAGATCAAGCAGTCCATCGCCGAGGTCTCGGTGAGCTACCGGATGCGCGACATCGTGGCCGAGGAGGAGTACGACGTCGGCATGCTCGTCGCCACCGTCCACGACCCCGACGGTCGCCCCTGCCGCATGCTCCGGCTCGCCCAGCTGCCGCGGGGGACCAGCGGCACGACGGTGCTGGAGTGGATCGAGGACCTGCGTTCGGCGGTCAAGGAGCTGGAGACCACGCTCTTCACCGACGTGGCGAACGCCTGACCGGGGTTGTCCCCCTTCGGTGGGTGACGGGCGCGTCCTTGACCCTCACACGGTGTGAGACGACAGGGTGGTCCCCATGACCGGGACAGTCAGGCTCATGTCGATCGGGGAGTTCTCCTCCAGGAGTCGCCTCAGCGTGCGGATGCTGCGCCACTACGGCGAGCACGGCATCCTCGTGCCCGCCGAGGTGGATCCGGGTAGTGGCTACCGCCGCTACGCAGAGGAGCAGCTCGCCGAGGCCGCGCACGTGCGTCGGCTGCGCGACGTCGGCTTCACCGTCTCGGCCATATCGGTCCTCCTCGCCGCGCGCGGCACCGAGAGCTACCGGCAGGCACTGGTCCTGCAACGGGAGTCCCTCGGGGACGAGCTGCGCGCCGCCCGGGAGCGACTGGCCCTCATCGACCAGCTCCTGGATCAGGAAGGATCCGCCATGCCCATCACCGTCACCGCCGAGACCGTCCCCGCCCGCACCATCGTCACGCTCCGCGGCGTGATCCCCGCCTACGACCAGGAGGGGGTGCTCTGGGGGCAGCTGATGCCCCAGCTCGGTCAGCAGGGGATCACCCCGATCGGCCCGGGCGGTGCCCTCGAGCACGACCCGGACTACCGCGAGTCCGACCCGGACATCTCGATCTGGTTGCCGGTCGCGCCCGGCACGACCGCCGCCGACCCGGTCGAGGTCCACGAGGTCCCCGAGCAGCGGGTCGTCATGGCCC
>CAYLUX010000059.1:0-14855 GCA_964386935.1 uncultured Janibacter sp. | reverse complement strand
GGAGTCCCCGAAGCAGGTGGCCTCGGCCCTGACCGAGCTGCGCGAGGAGATGATGCTTGACCTCGATGCTCGGCTGCTCGAGCGGCTGACCGTGCCCGGCTCGCCGGCAGCGAAGGACGACCGAGCGGTGCTGCGGGAGATGCGGGCTGGAGGGAGTCGCTTCCGCGGGGTCGACCTGCGGGTCCGGTCCGCTCGGCTGCACGACCGGTCCTCTGACGGGGTGGTGCTGCGGGCGGTCGTGGACGAGTCCGCGTGGGAGCTGCGCCACGAGGACGGGAGCCGGGAGCGTCACCGGGCCCGACGTGGCCAGCGGGCTGATCTCGTCCTCGCGTGGCAGGACGGGCGCTGGCGGGTGCGTGCGGTCCGGGGGGTGTCCTGAGCGCGCGTCCTGGGTGCTGTGGTCTCGCGAGCGGCGTCCTACAGCAGGTCGGTGAGCGCCTGCTCCAGCGTGGCGTGCTGGTGTTCGAAGCCGATCTCCTGCAGCCGCTGGGGGAGGACCCGCTGCGAGGCCAGTGCCGCCCCGGCGAACTCCCCGAGGACGAGCCGCATCGCCGGGCGCGGTGCGGGCAGCACGGCCGGACGGTGCAGGTGCCGCCCGATGGCACGGGCCAGCGCGCGCTGCCGTACCGGGTGAGGCGTCGTGAGGTTGACCGGTCCGGTGATCCCCGGGTCCTCGACGAGCCTCGTGTAGGCGGCGACGACGTCGGCGAGCGTGATCCACGGCATCCACTGCCGTCCCGATCCGAGGGGGCCACCGAGCCCCAGGCGTCCGACCCGCAGCATCGGGGTGAGCGCTCCGCCCTTCGCCGAGAGGACGATCCCGGTGCGGGCGTGCGCGACGGGCACGCCCTCGGCCCGGGCGGGGTCGGCGGCGGCCTCCCAGTCGCGGACGAGCCGGCCGAGGAAGTCATCGGCGCCGTTCGAGGCCTCGGTGAGGACCTCGTCGCCGCGGTCGCCGTAGTAGCCCACCGCCGAGGCGACGACGAGTCGCGTCGGGCCGGCGTCTCCGGCGATGGCTCTCGCGAGCAGGTCGGTGCTCTCGATGCGGGAGCGGTGCAGCAGGCGCTTGTACCCCGGTGTCCACCGCCGGTCGCCGATGCCGGCGCCCCCGAGGTGCACGACCGTGTCCACGTCGCCCAGGACGGACGGGTCGAGGCTGCCCCGCGAGGGGTCCCAGCGGCGCTCGTGGCCGGCTGCCGGCTCCCTTCGCACGAGGTGGACGACGTCGTGGCCCCCTTCGCGCAGAGCAGACGACAGCGCGCCGCCGATCAGACCGGAGGAACCGGCGACGGCGACGCGCTGTCGGGTGTCGGGCACGTCAGGCCTCGAAGTTGCCCTCCTCGAGGCGAGCCTTGACCGTGCCGAGGAAGCGGGCGGCGTCGGCGCCGTCGACGACCCGGTGGTCGTAGGACATCGCGAGGTACATCATCGACCGGATGGCGAGGGTCTCGCCCCCGTCCTCGGAGTTGACCACGACCGGGCGGCGCACGATGGCGCCGGTGCCGAGCATCCCGACCTGCGGCTGGTTGAGGATCGGGGTGTCGAAGAGCGCACCGCGGCTGCCGGTGTTCGTGATCGTGAAGGTGCCACCCGAGAGGTCGTCCGGGGTGATCTTCTTCGTCCGGGTGCGGTCGGCGACGTCCGCGATGGCCCGGGCGAGCCCGGCGACGTTGAGGTCACCGGCGTTCTTCACGACCGGGGTGATGAGGCCGCCCTCGGTGTCCACGGCGATGGAGAGGTTCTCCTCCGCGTGGTACACGATCTCCTCGCCCTCGACGCTCGCGTTGACGCCCGGGTGCTCCTTGAGCGCCTCGGCCGTCGCCAGCGCGATGAAGGGCAGGAAGGACAGCTTCGTGCCCTCGCGCGCCTGGAACTCCGCCTTGGCCTGGTCCCGGACGCGGGCGACCCGCGTCATGTCGACCTCGACCACCGTGGTCAGCTGGGCGCTGACCTGCAGCGACTCGACCATCCGCGTGGCGATGACCTTGCGCAGGCGGGACATCTTCTCCCGGGTGCCGCGCTTGGACTTCGGCACGTTGGACTCCATGCCGGCGGGCACGCCGGACGGGGCCGGTGCGGAGGCAGCCGGGGCGGCAGCGGCGGGCGCGGCCTGCTGCGGCTGGTTCTTCGCCTTGGCCGCGTCGAGCACGTCCTGCTTGCGGATGCGGCCACCGATGCCGGTGCCCTCCACCGTGGACAGGTCGATGCCGTTGTCCTGAGCGAGCTTCCGCACGAGCGGGGTGACGTAGCCCGCGGCAGCGGCGCCGGAGCCGGTCGAGCCCGAGGGGGCGGGAGCGGCCGGGGCGGCGGCGGGTGCCGGTGTGGGCTCGGGAGCCTTCGCCGGCTCCGGGGCCTTGGGTGCCTCGGGGGCCTTCGCCGGCTCGGGGGCGGGGGCGGCCTCGGCCTTCGGCTCCTCCTTGGGAGCCTCCTGCTCGGGCTCCTCCTGCTTCGGCTCCTCCTTGGGCGCGGGAGCGCTGCCACCGCCGGAGCCGCCGACGATCGCCAGGTCGGCGCCGACCTCGACGGTCTCGTCCTCCTGGACGAGGATCGAGGTCAGGGTCCCGGCGACGGGAGAGGGGATCTCGGTGTCGACCTTGTCGGTGGAGACCTCGAGCAGCGGCTCGTCGACCTCGACCTGGTCGCCCTCGGCCTTCAGCCACTGGGTGATCGTGCCCTCGGTGACCGACTCACCGAGCGCCGGCATGCTCACGGTGGTGCCGTCGCCATCGGAGCCACCGCCGGAGTCGCCACCGGAGGAGGCGGGCTCCTCCTGGGCCGGCTCGGGCTCCGCAGGGGCGGCCGCCTCGGCAGGCTCCTCCTGCGCGGGCTCTTCCTGGGCAGGCTCCTCGGCAGGCGCGGACTGTCCGCCGTCGTCGGAGGCGGCCGGAGCATCGCCGTCCCCGATGACCGCGAGATCGGCGCCGACCTCGACCGTCTCGTCCTCCTCGGCGAGGATCTCCTGCAGTGTCCCCGCGACGGGGGACGGGATCTCGGTGTCGACCTTGTCCGTCGAGACCTCCAGCAGAGGCTCGTCGACCTCGACCGTGTCACCGACGTTCTTGAGCCACTGTGTCACCGTGCCCTCGGTCACCGACTCACCCAGTGCCGGCATGGTCACCCGCTCAGACATGCGCCTCTGCTCCTTCTATCGAGATGCGATACGTCACAGACTCTCATGAGTGGCCCTACCCGTGTCGACGGGCCCGCCGTCGCTTCGGACCACTTTCTTCGTGGCCCTCGCCCTCAGGCGTGCGCGTGCAACGGCCGACCCGCGGCGAGCATCGCGGCCTCGCCGAAGGCCTCGCCCTGCGAGGGGTGCGCGTGCACGAGCGGGGCGATGTCCTCGGGGTGGGCCTCCCACCCCACGGCGAGCTGGGCCTCGCTGATCAGCTCGCTGACGCCGAGGCCGACCATGTGCACGCCGAGCACCGGTCCGTCCTTCTCCCGGACGAGCAGCACGGACCCGGTCGTACCGCGGATCAGGCTGCGGCCGTTGCCGCCCAGGGGATAGGTGACGGTCTCGACGTCGTGGCCCGCCCCCTTCGCCGCCTCCGCGGTCAGCCCGACCGAGGCGATCTCCGGGTCGCAGTAGGTGACCCGGGGGATGGTCACGTCGACCACCGGCTGCGGGTCCAGCCCGGCGACGTCCTCGGCGACGAAGATCCCGTGCGCGAAGCCGCGGTGGGCCAGCTGCAGCCCCGGCACGATGTCGCCGACGGCACGCACCCCTTCGACATTCGTGCGCAGTCGCTCGTCGGTCGGCACGAAGCCGCGGTCGAGGCTCACGCCGGCCTCCTCGAAGCCGACACCGTCCGTGCGCGGACCGCGGCCGACGGCGACGAGGACGAGGTCGACCTCGAGGTCCTCCCCACCCTCGAGGTGGACCACGGCGCGGGTCTCGTCGGCCTCGACGGAGGAGACCTTGGTGGCGACCTTGGCCTTGATGCCCCGCTTCTTGAACTCGCGGGTGAGGTGCTTGGAGATCGAGGGCTCCTCGGCCGCGACGATCCGGTCCAGTGCCTCGATGACCGTCACCTCGGCGCCGAAGCTGCGCAGCAACGAGGCGAACTCCACGCCGATCACGCCGCCGCCGAGCACGGCGACCCGCTCGGGGATCTCCGCGAGGTCCATCGCCTGGTCGCTCGTCATCACCCGCGGGCCGAGCTCGATCCCGGGGATGGTCTTCGCGTAGGAGCCGGTGGCCAGCACGACGGTGCGTCCGGTGACGTTGCGGGTGCCCTCGGCGGTCTCGACCGCGACGGTCCCGGCGTCGACGAGACGTCCGCGGCCGGTGACGACCTCTATGCCCGCCTGGCCGATGAGTCCGGTCAGGCCCTTGTGCAGCTGCCCGATGATCTTGTCCTTGCGGGCGTGCAGCGCCTCGGTGTCGATGCCCTCGAACGTCGTGAGCACCCCGTGGGAGGCGCCGGCCCGCGCGTGGTCGGCGACCTCGGCCGCGTGCAGCAGCGCCTTGGTCGGGATGCACCCGCGGTGCAGGCAGGTGCCGCCGATCTTGTCCTCCTCGACCAGGGCGACCTTGAGGTCGAGCTGGGCGGCGCGCAGCGCGCAGGCGTATCCGCCGCTGCCGGCGCCGAGGACGACGAGGTCGAAGGGGGTCGAGGTCGAGTTCGTGGGGTCGGCCACGGGAGCGCTCCTTTGCGAGAAAATGTGTCCGGGGTCACGGGCGGGTCCAGCGTACGGGGCGGCCGGACCGCGTGGACGACGGCAGTGGTGATCGGCCCGAGTGGGCCCTGACATGAATTCGACCCGCACGTTTGGACGTGCGGGTCGAATTCGACGTGGGGCTCAGCCCAGCGAGGCGATGTGCTCCAGCAGGGTGCCCACGGCGACGCCGGTGCCGCCCTTGGGCAGGTGTCCCTTCGCGCCGCTCTCGTTGAAGGACGGGCCGGCGATGTCCAGGTGCGCCCACGGGATCAGCTCGCCGTCGGCCCCCTTCGTGAACTCCTGCAGGAAGAGCCCGGCCGTCAGGGCCCCACCCATGCGACCGCCCTTGTGGGCGATGTCTGCAACGGGGGAGTCCAGCTGCGCGCGCAGACCGGTCGGCAGCGGCAGCGGCCAGCTCGGCTCGTCGGCACGCTCGGCCGCGTCGGTGATCGCGGTGCGGACCTCGTCGTCGTTGGCCATGACGCCGAAGATGTCCGGGCCGAGGGCCACGACGCAGGCGCCGGTGAGGGTGGCGACGTCGAACATCTGGTCCGGGGCGGACTCGGCGGCCAGGCTCAGCCCGTCGGCGAGGACCATCCGGCCCTCGGCGTCGGTGTCGATGATCTCGACGGTGGTGCCGTTGCGCATGGTGACGACGTCACCGGGGCGCTGGGCATTGCCGCCGGGCATGTTCTCCGCGAGACAGAGGTAGCCGGTGACGGCGACGGGCAGCTCGAGTTCCGCAGCCGCGACGACCGTGGCGGCGACCGCAGCGGCGCCGGCCATGTCGGACTTCATCGTCGCCATGCTCGCGGAGGGCTTGATGCACACGCCGCCGCTGTCGAAGGTGATGCCCTTGCCGATGAGCGCGACGTGCTTCGCCTTCTTGGACTTCGGCGCGTAGGAGAGGGTGACGATCCGCGGCGGGCGGGAGCTGCCCTGCCCGACACCGACGATGCCGCCGAAGCCGCCGTCAGCCAGCGCCTCCTCGTCGAGGACGTCGACGGTGAGCTTGCCGGGGGAGGCCTTGACCACCTGCTGGACCTGCTCGGTGAAGGTCTGCGGGTAGAGCAGGTTGGGGGCGGTGTTGACCAGGTCGCGGGCCCAGCGCACGCCGCGGGCGACGGTCTCGGCGCGGGCCAGGACCCCCTTCGGGTCGTCCTTGCGGCCCAGCGAGGTGAAGACGGTGATCTCGCGGTCGCCGTCGGTCTCCTGGGCGGACTTGTGCGTCGTGAAGGTGTAGTCGCCACCGAGAGCGCCCTCGGCGATCGCGGTGAGTCCGGCGGCGTCCTCGTGGGGCAGCGCCAGCGCCACTGATCCCTTGCCGGCGGCGCGCACACCGGCACCGGCGGCGCGACGAAGGGGGTCGGTGCCCGGCTCCTCGCCGAGCCCGACGAGCACGATGGTCTCGGCCTTGGCGCCGGCGACGGCGGCCACGACGGTGGTCTCGCCGACCTTCGTGCTGGGGGAGAGGGCGGCCACGACCGAGTCCAGCTGCTTCGCCAGCGCCCTCGGCAGGTCGGCAGAGGCCCGGACGGACGGGTTCTCACCGGTGCCGCCGACCCCCAGGACGAGGGTGTGTCCGGCGTAGGTCGAGGGCGACTTCGAGCCGAGGGTCAGTGATGCCACGAGGGGAACCTTTCGGTGTGGGGATGTCGATCTCTACGCAGGAGGCTAGCCCGAATGGCGAGACGGTAGCGTCTGGGGGCATGACGGACAGCGACTCCCTGCGTACCTCACCACTGAACGAACGCCATGTCGCGCTCGGCGCGAAGATGGCTGATTTCGGGGGCTGGAGCATGCCCATCGAGTACCCCGGCGGTGGCGTCGTCGCCGAGCACACGGCCGTGCGCGAGCGGGTCGGGCTCTTCGACGTCAGCCACCTTGGCAAGGCCACGGTCACGGGGACCGGAGCCGCCGAGCTGGTCAACTCCTGCCTGACCAACGACCTGGGTCGCATCGGCCCCGGCCAGGCGCAGTACACGATGTGCTGCACCGAGGACGGCGGCGTCGTCGACGACCTCATCCAGTACCTGCGCGGTGTCGACGAGGTCTTCCTCATGCCCAATGCGGCGAACAACGAGCGGGTCGTCGGCATGCTGCGCGACGCGGCACCCCAGGGGGTCGAGGTCCGTGACCTGCAGGAGGACTTCGTCGTGCTCGCCGTCCAGGGGCCGAAGTCCGAGGAGGTGCTCACCGCGCTCGGGCTGCCGGTGGGCCACGACTTCATGTCCTTCGAGGACACCCGCTGGCAGGACCACGAGGTCAGCGTCTGCCGGACCGGGTACACGGGGGAGAAGGGGTACGAGCTCGTCGCCCCCAGCGCAGCCGGTGAGGCGCTGTGGGACGCGCTGATGGAGGCGATGGCCCCCTTCGAGGGCCTGCCCTGTGGCCTCGGTGCGCGGGACACCCTTCGCACGGAGATGGGGTACCCGCTGCACGGCCACGAGCTCGGCCCCGACATCACCCCGGTCATGGCCCGCTCCGCGTGGGCCGTCGGCTGGGAGAAGGAGAGCTTCTGGGGCAAGGAGGCGCTCGTCGCCCAGCGGGTGGCCAAGTCCTCGCGGCTCATGCGCGGCGCGCTCGTCACCGGCCGGGGCATCCCGCGCCCCGGGTGCACGGTGAAGGACAGCAGTGGCAAGGAGGTCGGCGTCGTCACCTCGGGGACCTTCAGCCCCACCCTCAAGCAGGGCATCGCGCTGATCCTCATCGACCGCGCCGTCACCTGGGACGACGAGGTCGTCATCGAGGTCCGCAAGCGCGAGCTGCCTGCGAGAGTGACGAAGCCGCCGTTCGTGGAGGTGCAGGGCTGATGAGCGAGAACCACCACTGGCGACTCGAGGACGCGTCCGGCACACCGCTGCCCGGTGACGCGGGCCGCTCGGCGGACTTCCCGACGCAGGCGGACGCGGAGGCGTGGTTCGCCGAGACCTGGGAGGAGCTCGCCGAGCAGGGCGTCGCCCAGGCGACCCTGCTCCGCGAGGAGGCCGTCGTCTACGGCCCGATGCCCCTCTCGGCGGAGTAGCCCGGCCTCAGGCGAGGCCGAGCGCACCCAGGGTCTTCGGGCCGGCGATGCCGTCGACCACGAGGCCCTCGGAGCGCTGCACGTCCTCGACCGCACCCTTCGTCACCGGACCGTAGATCCCGTCGGCGGTGACCCCGAGCTCACGCTGCAGCGTCCGCACCTCGGCGTGGTGCGGGCTGCCGGGGGAGAGCGTGTGGGTGATCTCGTCGGAGCCCGAGTCGGACCCGGACCCCTCGCCGATCATGTCCTCGGCCACGCCCATGACGATCCGGTCGCCCTCGTGGGTGGAGCGCATCTTCTCGCTCACCCGCGCCTCGGGGATCGAGACGCACCCCGCGGTCGCGCCGTCGCCGGAGGCGTGCAGGAAGATCGCCGAACCCATCCCGGCGACCGGGTCGGCGGTGTTGTAGTTGATGACGATGCCCTGCGCGTAGTCCTGGTCGACGTAGTCCGCGAGCTGCTCGCCGCGGCAGTCGTCCGTCTCCTGCCAGGTGTTGTAGGTGCTGCCCGGCTCGTCGACCCAGCAGGAGCGGTCGGTGATCTCGCGGTACCCGGTGGAAGAGCCCGGGTCCCCGGCGCCGAATCCGGTGCCGAAGGAGTAGACGCCGGAGGGGCTGCGCCCGTCGCCCTCACGCTTGGCGCCCTCGGGGGCGAAGCCCTCGCTGCCGATCCGGGCGTCGACGGTGAAGTCCACCGCGTAGCCGTCGCCCGAGCGCACACATTCGGTCAGCGTCGCGTAGGAGGTGCCGTAGTCGCTCGCGAGGGCGAGGGTGACCCGGTCCGGCGTGCCCTCGAGGCCGTCAACGCGCCCGTCGGCGACGGCCTGGCAGGCGGCGGCGCCACTCGTCGGCGCGGCCGTGGGTGAGCTCGGGGCGGACGCGGGGGCCGTGGCGGCGCCGGCGGGGGCGGCTGCTGCGAAGGCGGTGGCAGCGACCGCGAGGGACGTGGATGCGATGCGGGAGAACGTCTTCACGCCCACGACCGTAGGTGAGGTGGGCTCCCTTCGCAGGGCGGGCGAAGGGAGTGCTCCGTCGTCAGCGGAGGCTGTCCCCGCGGTCGACCATCGGCTTGGGCATCCGGGTGCGCCGCATCTGGAAGGTGCGCATCACCTGGTACATCGCGAGGCCCTGGGTGTTCGTGTCCTCGCCGAAGCGCTCGAAGATCTTCTTCTTGGTGCGCTTCCACAGCAGGACGCTGTCGATGATGGCGAGGATGATCAGCACGTAGACGCCGAGGAAGACGAGGGTCGCCCACCGCCCGGCGAAGAGGCTGAGCACGAGGACCGCGAGCATCAGCGGCAGCAGCATCTCGCCGAGGCTGAAGCGCACGTCGGTGGCATCGCGCACGTAGCGGCGCACCGGCCCCTTGTCGCGGGGCGGCAGGTTCTTCTCGTCGCCGGTGACCATCGCCTCGCGCATCTTGCGCGCCTGTTCCCGGCGAGCGGCCTTGTCGGCGGCCTTGGCGGACTTGCTGCCCTTCCCGCCACCGGTCTGCACGAGCGGACGCCTGCGGGCCGCCTCCTGGTCCTTCCGCTTCGGGGTGGGCCGGTTCTTGGCGCCCTCGCGGTGGGGGTGGTCCTCCGCCTTGGCGGCGGTCTCGTCACTCTTCTTGCGTCCGAACACGATGAGCACTCTAGGCGCACCCCCTTCGCCGCCGGTCCCCGCCCGGCCCGCGGTACCGTCGGCGCGTGACCGACACCACTCTCACCGCAGACCAGATCGAGACCGTGCGAGCCCGCGTGCGCGAGCTGATGCCGCAGGTGCGCGCCGACCTCGAGGACCTCACCCGGATCCCGAGCGTCAGCCTCGACTCCTTCGACCAGGCCAACGTGCAGGCCTCCGCCGAGCGCACCGCAGAGCTGTTGCGCGCGGAGGGCCTCGACGTGGAGATCGTGAGCGAAGGGGGACGCCCCGCCGTCATCGGCCACGCCGCCGGCCCGGAGGGTGCCCCGACGATCCTCCTCTACGCCCACCACGACGTGCAGCCGCCCGGCGACCGGGAGGACTGGGACAGCGACCCCTTCGAGCCCACCGAGCGCGACGGCCGCCTCTACGGGCGGGGTGCGGCCGACGACAAGGCCGGGGTCATGGCCCACATCGCCGCACTGCGGGCGCACTCGGGTGAGCTGCCGGTGGGGGTGACGATCTTCGTCGAGGGCGAGGAGGAGATCGCGAGCGAGTCCCTCCCGCGGATCCTGGAGCGGCACGGCGACAAGCTGGCCTCGGACGCGATCGTGCTCGCCGACTCCCTCAACTGGGCGATCGGCACGCCCGCGCTGACGACGACGCTGCGCGGCTCCGTCCGGGGTGTCGTCACCGTGCGGACCCTCGACCACGGGGTCCACTCGGGGATGTTCGGTGGCGCCTGCCCGGACGCGATCACCACGCTGTGCCGTCTCATGGCGACGCTGCACGACGACCAGGGCGACGTCGCGGTGGAGGGGCTCGTGCACACCGACGCTCCCGAGGTCGACTACGACGAGGCCCGGCTACGTGAGGAGTCCGGGCTGCTGGAGGGCACCGAGCTCATCGGGACCGGCTCGATCCCGTCCCGGCTGTGGACCAAGCCGGCCGCCGTCGTCATCGGCATCGACGCGCCTGCGGTCGACGAGGCCGGCAACGTCCTCGCCGCGAGCGCCCGGGCCAAGATCAACCTGCGCCTGAACCCGACGCAGGACCCGGAGGAGGCGTGGCAGGCGCTGCAGAAGCACCTGACCGAGCATGCTCCGTGGGGCGCGACCGTCGAGGTCGAGCTCGACGAGCAGGGCTGGGGCTTCGCCGCCGACGCGGAGGGTCCGATCTACGACCAGGCGCGCGCCGCGTTTGCCGACGCCTGGGGCAACGACCCCGTCGACGTCGGCATCGGTGGGTCGATCCCCTTCGTGCAGGCCTTCTCGGAGAAGTTCCCCGACGCCGCGATCCTCGTCACCGGCGTGGAGGACCCGGACACCCGCGCCCACGGCGCGAACGAGTCGTTGCACCTGGGGGAGTTCGAGCGGGTGTGCACCGCCGAGGCGCTCCTGCTCGCCCGGCTCGGCGCGATGCCGCGGACCTGAGGAAGGGCCAGGCGATGCCGCAGAGTGCCGAGGAGATCTACGAGCTGCACCGCAGTCGGACCGACGAGTCGGATCTGTCCTTCGTCGGCTGGCCCGCATTCCCCTGGGTGGCCGATGGGGACCGGATCGTCGCGAGAGAGCTGGAGCCCCCGACCGGGACGGACCGTGTCCGGGACGGCGAAGGGGGACGCGACTGCTGGCGCTGCGAGCATCCCGACGAGGGCGTGGTCTGGAGCAACGAGAGGTGGATCCTCGCGGCTCCTCGTGAGGGTCGTGGCGGGCTGCTGAAGTTCTGGCTGCAGACCCGGGAGCACATGGACTTCGGCGACATGTCCGAGGACCTCGCGGCGGAGTGGGGGCGCCTCGTGCGGCGGCTGCACAACGCGATGCTCGCACTGCCGAACTCCGGCCGGGTGCACCTGGGCAAGTGGGGCGACGGCAGCGCGCACCTGCACACCCTCGCGATGGTGCGTCCGGCCCGGCTGCCCCAGGTCATCGGGTCCTTCGTCGTCGAGTGGGACGACATCCTGCCGGAGATCCCCGAGGACGTCTGGCAGCGGGAGGTCGACGAGGTGGCCACGGTCATGGCCAACTCGGAGGCGAAGGGGGCATGAGCCACCGGATCGTCCACGTCGACGATCTGTCCGAGCCGCTCGGGCCCGACGTGGACGTGGCCGTCGTCATCGACGTCCTGCGCGCCTTCACCGTCTCTCCCTGGTGCCTCGCCCGGGGTGCCGACCGGCTCCTGCTGGCGCCGCACGTCGAGGCCGCCGTCGCAGCGGGGGAGAGGCACCCGGGGGCAGTACTGCTCAAGGACCGCGAGCCCGACCCTCGCTTCGCCCTGCCCAACGCACCCGGGGTCATCGCGACGGCGGACCTCAACGGTCGGACCGTCATCCAGACGACGGGCAACGGCACGCGAGGTGCCCATGCCGCCCGCGGTGCGCAATCGGTGCTGTGCGCGTCCTTCGTCACGGCGGGTGCGACCACCCACTTCCTGCGCCAGCACTCAGGGCGCGAGGTGGTCTTCGTCGTCACCGAGGGCGACGAGGACGTGGCCCTGGCCGAGTACGTCGTGGCGTCGCTGGCCGGCACCGTCGACCCGGTGGGCTACCTGCAGCGGGTGCACGACTCCGGGGCCGGACGGGAGTTGCGCGAGCGCGCGCCGGACCCGGCCTTCCCCGGCGTTCACCCCGACGACCTCCCACTGGCGATGGATCTCGACCGCTTCGACCACGCACTGAGGTGCGTGTCCCTCGGGGAGCTCCTCGAGGTCCGTCCCGTGACCAACTGAGTGCCGACGCGATTCAGCGTCACTGGTCCCGATGGCAGGCTGTTGCCGTGACCGCAGCGACGAGTTCCGTATCGGTGACGATCGCGGCGGTGCGTGCCGATCCCGTCTGTGACGTCATCCTCGATCGCCTTCCCCGCCTGGGTCTGTCGGAGTGGTGGCTGACGGCCGGGGCGGTGTTCCAGAACGTGTGGAACCACGTGGAAGGGCGACCGCCCGGGTACGGCGTCAAGGACTACGACGTCTTCTACTTCGACGAGCACGACCTGTCGTGGGAAGCCGAGGACCGGGTCATCCGGGCCGCTGCCGACATGTTCAGCGACGTGGATGCCGTCATCGAGATCCGCAACGAGGCGCGGGTGCATCTGTGGTACGAGAGCAGATTCGGTGTGGCGGCCGAGCCTTTCACCAGCGCGTGCGACGCGATCGACGCCTTCGCGTCCACGACCTGTTGCGTCGGCCTGACCTCGACTGGTTCGGGTGTGGAGGTCTACGCACCCCACGGACTCGACGACGTGTTCGCCATGCACATGCGTCCCAACCGGCGCCTGGCACCTGAAGGGGTCTACGACGCCAAGGTCAGCCAGTACAGGCAGCGGTGGCCGAGCCTCACGGCGAGCGTCTGGCGAACGGGCTCGGGCGGCTGACCCCGCTCAGTCCTGCGTCGCCCGGACGCGCTTGGCAAGCTGGCGCGCCTCGGCCTTGGAGAAGTCCGCACTCACCGAGATGTGCCCGTCGAGGATCGGCTGGTTCACGGTCGGTGCGCTCAGCACGACGCCCTGGCAGAGGATCGCCAGCCGGGTGTCGGTGCCCTGGAGTGAGCGGGTGACCCGGGCCACGTCCTCGGCTGCTGTGGGGTCGAGGGTGATGAGGACGGTCCACTTGCCCCACTGGTCGCGCTCGGCCCTGACGTCGTCCACCTCGGCGACGACCTCTGCCGGCTCGAGGGCCAGAGCGTTGCCCTCCTCGTCACAGGCAGTGACCTGCTTGCGCCGGTCGGGCTGGGCCGTCGGTGTCCGTGAGCACCCGCCGTCACCGCCGGTGGCGCTCTCGTCGACCGGCCGCAGCTGTAGGGGTGCCGGCGGCGCGCTGGGCGTCGTCGTGGAGCTGGTCCTCGGTGAGCTGGTAGTGGGGGCGCTGGTCGACGACGTCGGCTCACTCCCTTCGCCGAGCAGCACGCACCCGCTCGTCGCCAGGACGAGTCCGGCCAGCGCTGCCGCCCCCCGTGCGCGCGTCATCTCCCCATCGTGCACGACGTGGGCCACCCGTGGTGGACCCGAGGCGACTCCACCGACAGACTCGGGTCCATGGTCAGTCTCACCGCAGTCCGGGGCGACATCACGACCCAGCAGGTCGATGCGATCGTCAACGCCGCCAACACCGCGATGCGTGGTGGCGGGGGAGTCGACGGTGCCATCCACCGGGCCGGCGGTCCGGCGGTGCTCGAGGACTGCATCGCCCGCTTCCCGAACGGGCTTGCCACGGGGGACGCTGGGTGGACGACGGCGGGGGAACTCCCTTCGCGTTGGGTCATTCACACGGTCGGCCCGAACCACCGGGCCGGGCAGACCGACCGCTCCCTGCTCGTCTCCTGCTACCGCCGCTCCCTCGAGGTCGCCGACGAGCTCGGTGCGGATTCCGTCGCCTTCCCGCTCATCAGCGCCGGGGTCTACGGGTGGCCCAAGGAGGACGCCATCGCCGCCGCCGTGGAGACGATCCGCGGCGCCGACACCTTGGTGGCGGACGTACGGCTCGTGGCCTTCGACGAGGCCACCCACGCCGCCATCGAGCACTGGCTGGGCTGACCCGGCCCGCCTATGCTCGGGTCATGGGTGACGTCGCGAACGAGGAACTGGCCAGGGTCGTCGCGGAGTACTCCTTCGCGTACCTGATGACGGTCACGGCTGACGGGCGCCCGCACGCCGTCGCGGTCCAGCCGCGGCCGGCCGGCGACGTCCTGCACGTCGGGGAGCTCGGCAACCGCAGCCTCTCCAACGCCCAGGAGCGTCCGTGCGTCTCCCTCGTGTGGCCGCCGGTGGACATCGACGGGTACTCGCTCATCGTCGACGGCGAGGCGCAGGTCGACGGGGGAGGGCTGCGGCTGACACCGACGCGGGCGGTGCGGCACCGCCCCCACGGCGACGGAAACGGCGTGACCGGCTGCGACTCGGACTGCCTGCCCATCGATCTCGACGCTGGATAAAAGTTTACGCTTCAACTATAGTTGGGGCATGACACAGGGCAGCTACGTCGAGAAGGAATTCACCCGCGACACGGCCTACATCGAGGACCGCATCACCTCGGACGGGTCGGGGGAGTGGCCGGTCGAGCCGGGGCGTTATCGCCTCGTCGTCTCCCGCGCCTGCCCCTGGGCCAACCGCGCGATCATCGTGCGCCGTCTCCTCGGGCTCGAGGACGTCATCTCGATGGGGATCGCCGGCCCGACGCACGACGCGGACAGCTGGACCTTCGACCTCGACGAGGGGCACCTGGACCCCGTGCTGGGCATCCCGCGGATCAAGGACGCCTACCTCAAGCGCTTCCCCGACTACCCGAAGGGGATCACCGTCCCGGTGATCGTGGACGTCCCCTCCGGCCAGGTCGTGACGAACAACTTCCCCCAGATCACCTTCGACCTGTCCACGCAGTGGCGCGAGTACCACCGCGAGGGTGCGCCGGACCTGTGGCCGGAGGATCTCCGCGAGGAGATGGAGGTCGTCAACAAGCGGGTCTACACCGAGGTCAACAACGGCGTGTACCGCTGCGGCTTCTCCGGTGACCAGATCGCGTACGAGAAGGCCTACGACCGGCTGTGGACC
>CAYLUX010000058.1:0-15610 GCA_964386935.1 uncultured Janibacter sp. | reverse complement strand
ACGTGCGGGTGCCCCCGGCGAGCGGGAAGGTCCACGGGGTGATCGCGAAGACGGGCCCGACGGGCTGCTTCATCGTCACCAGCCGCGTGCCGCCGCTCGGGGCGAGTGCGTAGCGACCGTGGATGCGCACCGCCTCCTCGGCGAACCACCGGAAGAACTCCGCCCCGTAGGTGACCTCGCCGCGGGACTCGGCCAGCGACTTGCCCATCTCGAGGGTCATCAGCATCGCGAAGGTCTCGGCCTGCGTCGTGAGCATCTCGAAGGCTCGCCGCAGGATCTCCGAGCGCTCCCGCGGATCCGTTGCCGCCCAGTCCGCCTGGGCCGCGACCGCCGCGTCCAGGGCGGCCCTGCCGTCCTCGACGGAGGCGTCGGCCACCTCGGCGAGGGTGCGCCCGGTCGCCGGGTCGTGGACGGCGAAGGTGGCCCCGCCGGTCGCCGGACGCCACCGCCCGTCGACGTGGAGGCCCGTGGGGGCGAATTCGAGTGCGGACTTCTGCGTCACGGCTGGCATGGGCACACGGTAGAGGGTGGCGGTGACGCCGGTCACCCCAGGCGCATGCCGTCGCCGCTCGAGTTTCGGCCCTCCCACGGGGCACGTACCGTTTGCGATGACCCGGGCCGACACGAGCAGAAGGCGGCGAGAAGTAGATGCGCGATCGACGATGGGCCCTTCGCCTCGGTTCCGGGGCGGCCGCACTCGCCCTGGCCCTCACGGCCTGCTCCGGTGGGGACTCCTCGGAGTCCTCCGACGGGGGGAGCCAGTCCTCGAAGTCCTCCGCGCAGGCCTCCGAGCCGGGGCCGCCGTCGACCGTGAAGGACTACTCGCTGAAGAAGCCGAAGCCGCAGGTCGAGGGCGCTGACGACAAGGCCAACAAGGCGCTGCGCTCCTTCGCCGAGGCGATGCGCTCGGGCGACCAGACCGCCGTCCAGGACGTCCTCTACGCCCCGACGCCGGAGGACCAGAGCATCGTGGACAAGAGCCTGCGGATCTACGACGGCGCCGACTGGGACTTCGACGGCGTCCGGTGGACCGAGGACGGCGTCCACGGCCCCTGCTACCTCCTGCAGGGCGAGGCGCACGGCGAGCCGGTGCACATGGCCGGCTGGGCCTCGTGGAACGACACCCTCCAGGAGTGGGAGTTCGGCACCCTCGGACTGCCCGGCTCCCCGGAGTATCCCGACGTCCCGAGCTGCTGACGTCGCAAATCCTGCTTCGCCATAGGGTAACTGGCGAAGATCATCCCGTTCTGAGACCCTGAAGGTGCCGGAAATCCCGCATCTCGTCCCGGAGGGTGGTCCCCGTGTCCCCGTTCGCCCACGTCCTGTTCGACCAGGCCCACAGCAGCGCCTGGTCCATCGACCCTGCGGTCGCCGAGCGGATGAACCCCGCCAACCCGGCCGACGCCAGCCTCGCGCGCTCGGTCGCCGTGCTGCGCGAGCGGGGCACCGACGTGCGTGCCCACGAGAGCGGTGAGCTGACCCCGGAGGCGCTCGCGGGCGTCGACGTCCTCGTCCTCCCCCACCTCGCCGCCGCGTCGAGCGAGCGGGTGACCGGTGACCTGCCGCCGATCCTCACCCCCGCCGAGATCGACGCGGTGACCGAGCACGTGGTCGCCGGCGGCGGGCTCGTCGTCCTCGCCGAGTGCGACCAGGACTCGCACGGCAACAACCTCGGCGACGTGCTTGCGCGCTTCGGCCTGCGGGTCGTCTCCACCCTCGTGCACGAGTCCCGCGACGGCGGGCACCGCCACCACGACAACGCCACCTGGGTGCTCGCCGAGACCGACGCCGGGCCGGGGCAGGGCGTCATGGCGGGCATCGAGGAGCTCTGCTTCTACCGCGCCGGCACCATCGACACCTCCGGTGCACCGGCCGCGCGCGTCCTCGCACGCACCAGTGGCACCGCCCACCCCGCCGGCCAGCCGCTGGCCGTCACCCTCGAGCACGGGCAGGGGCGCGTCGTCGTGCTCGCCGACTCCGACCTCGTCGGCGATGACTCCATCGGCGAGCTGGACCACGAGGAGTTCTGGGTCAACGTGGTCGCCTGGGCCGGGAACGGGGCCCGGGGCTTCGCCCTTCGAGACGCTCGCCCGCAGACCGGACTCGCTCCTCAGGGACCGGGTTCGGACCCCGCGTGGCTGGCGCTCAAGGCGGCGGTGGAGGAGCTGCGCCTGCTCCAGGCGAAGGACGGCTCCCTTCGCCCGGAGGCGGACCGGGAGCGGGCCACGGCACTCGTGACCGAGATGGTCGCGCGGATCGGCGAGCTCGCCCCGCACTTCCCGCACGACGCGGACTACCTCGCCGCGCTGCCGGTGGACCTGCAGCGCTGGGTCGACGGCGGCTTCGGCGTGCCCGACTTCCTGGACAGCCTGCAGGCCTTCCGGCCCGACCGGCACCGCGTCGACGGCGCCGAGCACCTCGTGCTCTTCCCGATGTACACCCAGAACGGCAACCCGGACCGGGTCTTCGAGGCCGTGCTGCTCTCCACCTTCTGGCCGGACTGGCTGGCGGGCGTCGAGGCCGACTTCGAGAACCCGATGTTCCTCTCGGTGCAGTTCCTGGACCACACCCCCGGCTACGACACCAACTCCGCCGTGCTCTTCCCCGAGACCGTCGCGGTGCGCGAGGTGCCGACCTTCCACTGGGGCGCGATCTTCTCCGACCGCGAGGCCGCCCGCTTCCGCCGGGTCACCGCCGCGGCCGCCGACATCCTCGACCTCGAGCTGCCGCCGGAGGGCGAGCGCCTCGTGGCCTCCCAGGAGCTGGCGCAGTCGGCCTTCGCCATGTGGGACCTCGTGCACGACCGCACCCACAGCCACGGCGACCTGCCCTTCGACCCCTTCATGATCAAGCAGCGGATGCCGTACTGGATGTACGCGCTCGAGGAGCTGCGCTGCGACCTGAACACCTTCCGGCAGTGCGTGCAGCTCGCCGAGGAGGGCCACCCCTACGCCCGCGCGGTGCAGCTGGCGATCATCTTCGACCGGGGCTTCCGCTTCCCCGTCACCGGTGAGCGGCACCGCAACTACGACGGCCTCGGCGGCCAGCTGCTCTTCGCATGGCTGCACAAGCACGACGCGCTGCGCTGGACCGACAACCGGCTCACCTTCGACTGGAGCCGGGTGCCACAGACCGTGGTCGCCCTCTCCGACGAGGTGGAGCGGCTCTACCGCGACGGCATCGACCGCTCGAAGGTGGGCCACTGGATGGCGGCGCACGAGTTCATCAGCCGGTACGTGGCACCGCACCCGGCGTCCGTCTGGGCGAAGGGGGCCGCCGGCCTCCCCCTCGACGGTCCCCGCAAGGGCCTGAACGACGCCGTCCTGCCCGACGAGTTCCCGCTCAACGTCTTCTTCGAGGCGCTGCGCAAGAAGCTCGCCCCCGTCATCGACTCCACCCGGGGCCTCACCGGGACCCGTGACCCGCGGGCCGAGGAGGCCGGGGCGGACTCCCCCGCCCACGAGCAGGAAGGCAGGATGTCGGCGTGACCGACACGACCACCGAGCCCACCCCCTTCGCCCCCATCCACGACCCCGCCGAGCGGGGATTCGCCAGCGACAACTACGCCGGGATCCACCCCGAGGTGCTCGCGGCGATCGTCGCCGCCAACGGCGGGCACCAGGTCGCCTACGGCGAGGACGTCTACACCGCCCGCCTCAACGAGGTGCTCGGCGAGGTCTTCGGCACGGCGGTGGAGGTCTACCCGGTCTTCAACGGCACCGGGGCCAACGTCCTGGCCCTGCAGGCGGCCACGCCGCGCTGGGCCTCGGTGCTGGCCACCTCGACCGCCCACATCCACGCCGACGAGGCCGGCGCGCCGGAGCGGATCGGCGGGCTGCGGGTCAACGTCATCGACACCCCGGACGGCAAGCTGACGCCCGAGCTCATCGCCGCCTACCCCGACCGCGCCGGCGACGAGCACTTCGCCCAGATCGGGATCGTCTCGATCACGAACTCCACCGAGGTGGGCACGGTCTACACCCCGGCAGAGATCCGCGCGGTCGCCGACGCGGTCCACGAGCGCGGCTGGGTGCTCCACCTGGACGGCTCCCGGCTGTCCAACGCGGCCGCCGCCCTGGGCGTCGAGCTGCGCGAGCTGACCACCGACGTCGGGGTCGACATCCTCTCCCTCGGCGGCACGAAGATCGGCGCCATGCTCGCCGAGGCGGTCGTCGTCCTCTCCCCCGAGCGGGTCGCAGGCCTGGTCTGGCTGCGGATGCAGTCGATGCAGCTCGCGAGCAAGATGCGTTTCATCTCCGCCCAGCTCATCGCCCTCTTCGAGGGGGACCTGTGGCGGCGCAACGCCCTGCACGCCAATGCGATGGCCCGCCGGCTCTTCGACGCCGTGTCCGGCATCGAGGGGGTGCGGCTCGTGACCCGGGTCGAGGCCAATGCGGTCTTCCCGATCCTCCCGCGGGTCGCCAGCGAGCGGCTCATGGAGCGCTTCCGCTTCTACTTCTGGGACGAGACGACCGGTCAGGTCCGGTGGATGTGCGCCTGGGACACGACCGAGGCCGACGTGGACGCCTTCGCCGAGGCGGTCCGGGCCGAGATGACCAACGGGTGAACACTGCGCGAGTCCCGTCACTTGTACAGGACGCTCCCAGTCCCACGCGGTAACCTACGGGGGTAGTGAGTACCCCGAGGACCATCACGCGATCTCCGCTGACCAGTGCACCCGCACTCGCCGGCACCTTCATCGTGCTCACGCTGCTCGTCGCCGGGCCTCTCGTCCCGGTCGACAAGGCGTTGCAGGGCTACTGGGCCAAGCGCTACACCCCGAACTGGGCAGACTTCCTCGACTCGGTCCCCAATGCCCTCTCCGGTCAGGCCGTCTGCCTGCCCATCCTGCTGGGGATCGCCCTGTGGCTGGCGCACAAGCACCGCACCTGGCACCCGCTGGCCATCGTCGTGGCCGCCGAGGCCGGCTTCTACGGCGGTATCGGCGCGTTGAAATTCCTGCTCGCCCGCAGCTACCCCACCGCGGGCAACGGCCACTTCTGGGCCGGGGGGATGATCGAGCACGGCGCGCACGGGATCTCCTACCCCTCGGGGCACGCCGCGGAGGCCATCCTCATCTACGGGGCGGCGGCCTACCTGCTGCGCACCTACGCCGAGCCGGACTGGCGCATCCACCGCCGACTGAACTGGATCGTCGCGCTCGTCACTGTCAACGCGCTCGTCGTCTCCTTCTACCTGGGCTTCCACTGGCCGAGCGACCTGCTCGCCGGCGTGATCGCCGGAGCGCTCGTGCTGCGTCTCATCGTCGACGGCGACCGCGCGATCGCGACCAAGCGCACCTATTACGGGATCCGGCTGGACAAGATCGTCCCGTCCTTCCTCCACCTGCCGCCGGCCCAGGCCGCGCGGGTCCCGAGGCCCGCCTGGGAGGCACCCGCGGCGGTCGTGCGCACCAGCTCCACGTCGGCACACCCGGCGAAGGGGGCGGCCCCGGGCCGTCCGGTGCCGCCGCGGCGGCGACCGCCCCGGCCCTCGATCAGGATCGGGGAGCCGCACACGTGGGTCGCCCCGAGCGCCCCACGACCCGGCTCGATCGACCCTCGCGACGAGGGCGACCGCGACCGGGTCGCGAGCTGACTTAAGCTCACTCCACGCTGGCCATCACGTGCTTGATGCGCGTGTAGTCCTCGAGGCCGTACATCGACAGGTCCTTGCCGTGGCCGGACTTCTTGAAGCCGCCGTGGGGCATCTCGGCGACGAGCGGGATGTGGCAGTTGATCCACACGCAGCCGAAGTCCAGCCGGCGGCTCATCCGCATCGCGCGGCCGAAGTCCCTGGTCCAGACGCTGGAGGCCAGGCCGTAGTCGACACCGTTGGCCCAGGCGGCGGCCTGGTCCTCGTCGGAGAACTTCTGCACCGTGATGACGGGGCCGAAGATCTCGTTCTGGATCGCCTCGTCGTCCTGGTGCAGGCCCGAGACGACCGCCGGTGAGAGGTAGAAGCCCTCGCCGAGCCCGGTGACGCGCGTGCCACCCGTGGCAAGGTTCGCGTGGTCGGGCAGTCGCTCGAGGAAGCCACTGACCTTGGCCAGCTGGTCGCGGTTGTTCACCGGGCCCAGGAGCGCGTCCTCGTCGTCCGGCAGGCCCACCTTCGCCTCGTTCTTCGCGTACTCGGACAGTGCCGCGACGAAGTCGTCGTGGATGCCCGGACCGGCGAGCACCCGCGTGGCGGCGGTGCAGTCCTGGCCGGCGTTGAAGTACCCGGCCTCCCCGATCCCGGCGACGGCCGCCTCGATGTCGGCGTCGTCGAAGACGACGACGGGCGCCTTGCCGCCCAGCTCGAGGTGGGCCCGCTTGAGGTTCTTCGCGGCGGACGTGGCCACCTCGACCCCGGCGCGGACCGACCCGGTGATCGCGACCATCGCCGGGCTGTCGTGCTCGACGACGCGACGACCGGTGTCGCGGTCCCCGACGACGACGTTGAAGGTGCCCTCCGGGAGGAACTCCGAGGCGATCTCCGCCATGAGCAGGGTCGTCTCCGGGGTGGTGTCGCTCGGCTTGAGCACGATGGTGTCGCCGGCCGCGAGCGCGGGGGCGACCTTCCACGTGGCCATCATCATCGGGTAGTTCCACGGGGTCACCTGGCCGACGACGCCGAGGGGCTCCCGGCGCACCCAGCTCTCGAAGCCCTTCATGTACTCCCCCGCCGACTTGCCCTCGAGGACGCGGGCGGCGCCGGCGAAGAAGCGCAGCTGGTCCAGCATCATCGGGATCTCTTCGCTGGCGGTGAGGGCGTGCGGCTTGCCGGTGTTCTCCGACTCGAGCCGGATCAGCTCATCGGAGCGGGCCTCGAGGGCGTCGGCGAACTTCAGCAGTACGGTCTGGCGCTCGCCGGGGGTGGTCGCGCCCCACGTGCCGAAGGCCTTGTCCGCGGCGGCGTATGCGCGATCGACGTCCTCCTGGCCGCTCACGGGGGCGCTGGCCACGACTCCCCCGCTGGAGGGGTCGACGATGTCCATGCGCTCGTCGGCGACGGACTCGAGATAGTCACCTCCGATGAAGTTCCGGAGCTGGCGCGGTGCTGCTGGGGTGGAGGTCAACGGAGGTTCTCCTGACATCGGTCGACGACACTGTCTGGCTGTGATCAGCACCATAGTCGCCGCGGCCCCCGGGAAACAGTCCCCACACCGGGCGATTTTGCTGAAATGAGCGGCGATCAACCAGTGATGAAACGGATTCCGTGGTCTTTGAGTTGCAGGGCCACGAAATCAGCGCCATGATGGGAGTCGTGAGTCCGTCGCCGAAGCTCGATGACGTGAGCAAGCAGATCATCGAGCAGCTGCAGGAGGACGGCCGTCGCTCGTACGCGACGATCGGCCGCTCGATCGGCCTGTCCGAGGCAGCGGTGCGGCAGCGGGTCCAGCGCATGCTCGACTCCGGGGTCGTGCAGATCGTGGCCGTCACCGATCCCCTCCAGGTGGGGTTCCGACGTCAGGCGATGATCGGGCTGACGGTCGAGGGTGACATCACCCCCGTCGGTGACGCCCTCGCCGCCATGGCCGAGGTCGCCTACGTGGTGACCACGGCCGGCAGCTTCGACCTGCTGGCCGAGGTCGTCTGCGAGGACGACGACGACCTGCTGACCCTCCTCAGCGATCGGATCCGCACCCTCCCCGGGGTGCGCACGACGGAGACCTTCGTCTACCTGAAACTCAACAAGCAGCACTACAACTGGGGGACCAGATGAACGACCAGTCCACGACCCGCCTCGGCACCCCGATGCAGGAGGCCGCCCGCGACCACCTGTGGATGCACTTCACCCGCCACGGCGCGTACGAGGAGGGTGCCCGCATCCCGACCATCGTCCGCGGCGAGGGCCACAAGATCTGGGACGACACCGGCAAGGAGTACATCGACGGCCTGGCCGGGCTCTTCGTCGTCCAGGCCGGCCACGGCCGCGCCGAGCTGGCCGAGGCCGCCAGGAAGCAGGCCGAGCAGCTCGCCTTCTTCCCGATCTGGTCCTACGCACACCCGAGCGCCATCGAGCTGGCCGAGCGCCTCGCCGCCGGTGCCCCCGGCGACCTGAACCGGGTCTTCTTCACCACCGGTGGCGGCGAGGCCGTGGAGTCGGCGTGGAAGCTGGCCAAGCAGTACTTCAAGCTGACCGGCAAGCCGCACAAGTACAAGGTCATCTCCCGCGCCGTCGCCTACCACGGCACCCCGCAGGGCGCCCTCTCGATCACCGGGCTGCCCCCGCTGAAGGCGGACTTCGAGCCGCTCGTGCCCGGTGCCCACAAGGTCCCGAACACCAACATCTACCGGGCCGCCGAGGACCTGCGCGACGACCCGAAGGCCTTCGGGCGCTGGGCCGCCGACCGCATCGCGGAGGCGATCGAGTTCGAGGGCCCCGACACCGTGGCCGCGGTCTTCCTCGAGCCGGTGCAGAACGCCGGCGGCTGCTTCCCGCCGCCCCCCGGGTACTTCGAGCGGGTCCGCGAGATCTGCGACGAGTACGACGTGCTGCTCGTCTCCGACGAGGTCATCTGCGCGTTCGGCCGGATCGGGTCGATGTTCGCCTCGACCGACTTCGGCTACACGCCCGACATCATCACCTGCGCGAAGGGCATGACCTCCGGCTACTCCCCCATCGGCGCGATGATCGCCAGCGACCGGCTCTTCGAGCCGTACAAGAAGGGGACGAACTCCTTCCTGCACGGGTACACCTTCGGTGGCCACCCGGTCAGCTCGGCCGTCGCCCTGGCCAACCTGGACATCTTCGAGCGCGAGGGCCTGAACGACCACGTCCACGAGAACGCCCCGGCCTTCCGCAAGACCCTCGAGAAGCTGCTCGACCTGCCGATCGTCGGCGACGTGCGCGGCGAGGGGTTCTTCTACGGGATCGAGCTGGTCAAGGACAAGGCCACCCGCGAGACCTTCACCGACGAGGAGGCCGAGACGCTGCTGCGCGGCCACATCGACAAGGGTCTCTTCGAGGCCGGCCTGTACTGCCGGGCCGACGACCGCGGCGACCCCGTCATCCAGCTCGCGCCGCCGCTGACGATCGGCCAGGCCGAGTTCGACGACATCGAGCAGCGGCTGCGCTCGGTCCTCAGCGAGGCCCAGCAGCACCTCTGACCGGCCGCACCACAGCCCGCGGGCCCGCCCCCGTCGCGAAAAGAAGGGGGCGGGCCCGCGCGTGTGGGTGGGCCGGGTCAGCCGGCGTCCACCTGCAGCAGGCCGGTGGGGGTGCCGGCCGGGGCGTCGGAGATGGCGTCGACGGACGCGTCCTGCAGCCCCGTGCTGATGGCGTCGGGAGCCGCGCCCGAGTGCGCCTCGAGGTAGAGCGCGGCCGCGCCGGCGACGTGCGGGCTGGCCATCGAGGTCCCGCTGTAGACGTCGGTCCCGCCACCGGGGACCGTGGACTCGACGTCCTGCCCGGGCGCGTAGCCCTCGACGAGCGACCCGAAGTTGGAGAAGCTCGCGTTCCCGTCCTGGTCGGTCGAGGCCGCGGTCGTGTAGACCCCGTCGGCGCTCGCCGGGGAGACGTTGGCCGCGTCCTGGGACTCGTTGCCCGCCGCGACCGCGGTGAAGACGCCGCTGTCGACCAGGCCGGTCGCCGCCTCGTTGAGCGCCGGGTCCTTGCCGCCGCCCAGGGACATGTTGGCCACGGACGGGCCGTCGGCGTTGGACGCGATCCAGTCCATGCCCTCGATGATCCCGGCGGTGCTGCCGCTGCCGTCGTCACCGAGCACCTTGACCCCGACGAGGTTGACGTCCTTGGCGACACCGTAGGTGTCGCTGCCGATGGTGCCGGCGACGTGGGTGCCGTGGCTCTGCCGGTCCAGGCCGTCGCCACCGGTCGCGTCGAAGCCGACGGAGGCCCGTCCGCCGAAGTCCGGGTGGGTCGGGTCGATGCCCGTGTCGAGGATGTAGGCCGTGACGCCGGCACCGCTGTCGGCGGGCTCGTAGCTGCCGTCGAGGGGCAGCTGCGGGTCGTCGATGCGGTCCAGACCCCATGGAGTCTCGGCTGCCGCGTGGCCCGAGGGCTTCTCGACCGAGATCGTCATGTTCTCCGAGACGGCCGAGACGCTGGCGTCGGCGCGCACGTCGTGCAGCTGCTCGGGGGTGAGCTTCGCCGAGAAGCCGTCGAGCACGTGCTCGTAGGTGTGGGTCGGCTTCACGCCGAGGTCGCCCGCCACCTCCTTGGCCGACTCGCCCTCGTCGAGGGTCACGACGTAGGTCGGCTCGCCCTGCATCGAGACCGCGGCGTCGCCGTGGGTCGTGAGGGGCGCGAGATCAGGACCGTTCGCCGCGTGGGCGAAGGGGGTGACAGCAAGGATGAGTGCCGCCGAGGAGACAACGACGCTGGCGCTCTTCGTCGAGTACTTCATGGGTTCCTTTCGTCCGGCCGACCCGGATTTCGGGGCGACTGCTGCCGGACACTACGAGCGGGCCACGGGAGTATCCACGGAAGGCGCGGGTCCCCCAAATCCGTCAACGGACGGTAAACACTGGTGCGCCACAGCGCATCTGGCGCGATTCTTGTCGCCAGTCGGGCCGAGTGGTGAAGATCCACCGAGGCTCCGTCACGCCTCGAATCCGGAAGGAATCCATACCGTTCCATGGCGGTCCGCACACCGTCGCAGCCCGGCTGACTAGGTTGGCGGAATGACGAGGGAGACGCGCCGCCACCCCGTACACGACCCCGCCCGGCCCGGTCCTCACCCCGCCCACAAGGAGGTGCACGACGACGAGACGCTGCGCGCGCTCACCGATGCGGACACCCCCCTCGGCGGCTGGCGCCTCCAGGGCCTCGATCTCACCCCCCACGCGGAACCCCTCTCCCGCGCCGACGTGCAGGGGCTCGTCGTGCTCGGTGGCAGGGTCCCCGGGGATCTCGCCCGCACCCTCGTCGCCGGTGGAGCGGTCGTCCTGCCACAGGACCCGAGCAGCCCGGTGGACCCCTTCCGGGCCCGGCTGTACACCCCCTTCGAGCTCTACGACGGACTGGCGGAGTCCGGCTACGCCGCGACGACCGACGCCCGCGCCTACGCGTGGAGCAGGTCGGCCCGAACCCGGCACGACGCGTGGGCGACGCTGCTGCGCGCCATGCACGACGACGCCGTGCAGGACGTCCTCGTCGAGCTGCTCCACCAGCGCGACGTCGTCGGGGTCATGGGCGGGCACGCCCTGGCCCGGGACTCGGGCGGCTTCGCCGATGCCGCCGAGCTCGGGGCGCGGCTGGCGAGCGCGGGTCGGGTCGTGCTCACCGGCGGCGGCCCCGGCGCGATGGAGGCGGCCAACCTCGGAGCGCTCGCCCGCTCCGACGAGGCGCTGCAGCGGGCACTGGCCACGCTGTCGTCGGTGCCCGACTTCGTCCCCTCCGTCGAGGAGTGGGCGAAGGTGGCACTGCGGGCCCGGGAGGAGCTCGACCCCGACGAGGGCCAGGTGCGCAGCGTCGGGATCCCGACGTGGTTCTACGGGCACGAGCCGCCGAACGTCTTCTGCGACGGCATCGCCAAGTACTTCTCCAACGCCCTGCGCGAGGACATCCTGCTCGCCTCGAGCACCGGGGGCGTCATCGTCCTGCCGGGGGCGGCGGGCACCGTGCAGGAGATCTTCCAGGCGGCCACCCCGCTGTACTACGCCGACGAGGCCGAGTCGCTCCCACCCCTCGTGCTCGTCGGCCGGGAGCACTGGACGCAGGAGGTCCCGGTGTGGCCGGCGCTGCGGGCACTGGGCGCGGACCAGCCCCTCGGTGCCTCGATCCACCTCGTGGCCACCCCGGAGGAGGCCGCCGAGGTCGTGCTCGACGGACGCTGAGCGGGCCGCCTCCCGTTCATCCTGCACAGTTTGTTACTCGCTAGTAGCATCGTGGGCGTCTCCTTCCGCCACACCCACCAGGAGTCAACGATGCCTCCCTCGTCCCGCCGTGCCAGACGTCGCCTCGCCGCGCTGGCCCTCCCCCTGGTCGCCGCCCTCGTCGCCGTCGCTCCTGCGTCCGGCGCCGCCTCACCACCGTGGTTCGAGCAGAGCGCCCCGCTCTCCTCCGACTCGGAGGTCAACGTCGACGGTGCGCCGCTGACCGGCACGACCCGAGACGGTGAGGTGCGCGGCCTCATCGACGCCCACACCCACCTGATGTCCAACGAGGGCTTCGGCGGTGAGATCGTCTGCGGTGAGGTCTTCGACGAGCAGGGGGCCGCGGCCGCGCTCAACGACTGCGACAGCCACGGCCACGACGGTCGGAGCGCGCTGCTGGAGAACGTGACGAACCTCGAGGGCAAGGGCCCCCTCGACCCGCACTCCACGCAGCTGTGGCCGACCTTCCAGGACGCCCCGGCCTGGTCCTCGCTGACCCACCAGCAGATGTACTACCGCTGGGTCGAGCGCGCCTGGCGCGGCGGGCAGCGGATCATGGTCGCGGACGCCGTGAACAACAACGTGCTCTGCTCCCTCCCCCTGCAGCTGAACCGGTACTCCTGCAACGACATGGACACCGTCCGTCGGCAGGTGAAGGCCACCAAGGACCTCGAGGCCTTCATCGACGAACGCCACGGCGGCCCCGGCAAGGGATGGTTCCGCATCGCCCGCACCCCGCAGGAGGCGCGGGGGTACATCGAGGACGGCAAGATGGCCGTCATCCTCGGGATGGAGGTCTCCCACCCCTTCGGCTGCGGCACCGCACTCGGCTTCCCCAAGTGCACCAAGGCGGACATCGACGCCGGCCTGGACGAGATCCAGGAGATGGGCGTCAGCTCGCTCTTCCTCTGCCACAAGTTCGACAACGCCCTGTGCGGCGTCCGCTTCGACCCCGGCACGCAGGGCATGGTCGTCAACGCCGGCAACTTCCTGGACACCGGTCGCTTCTGGCAGGTCGAGCGGTGCAGGGGCCCGTTGCACGACAACACCGTCGAGGGCGGGGTGCTCCCGCCCGAGCTCGCCCGGCTCGTGCCCGTGCAGGCGCTCCCCGTCTACCCGAAGGGGCCGCACTGCAACAAGCGCGGCCTGACCAAGCTGGGTGAGTACGCCCTGAAGGGGATGATCGACCGCGGCCTCATGGTCGAGATCGACCACCAGAGCGTCGCGGCCGCCGACCGGACCCTGGAGATCCTCGAGGCCGAGGACTACCCGGGCGTCGTCTCCAGCCACTCGTGGATGGACCCCTCCCTCACCGAGCGGGTCTACCAGCTGGGCGGCTTCGCCGCCCAGTATGGCCACGACGCGCGCAGCTTCGTCGACGAGGGCGAGGAAGGGCACGAGCTGCGCGAGGCCTACGACGTCGGCTACGGCTTCGGCATGGACATGAACGGTTTCGGTGGGACACCCCCGCCGCGGGACGATGCCGCGAGCAACCCGCTGGAGTACCCCTTCCCGACGGTCACCGGCAAGGGCAGCGTCAAGCGGCAGGTCACCGGCAAGCGCATCTGGGACTACAACCGCGACGGGGTCGCCCACTACGGGATGATCCCGGACTGGGTCCAGGACATGCGCACGGTCGGCGGGCCGGAGGGCGAGCAGGTCGTCGAGGACCTGCTCCGGGGCCCGGAGTCCTACCTGCAGACCTGGGCCGCGACCACCGACCGGAAGTCGGGGGGCCGGTAGTGCTCAGCTGAAGACGATCGTGCGCCGTCCGCGCAGGACGACCCGGCGCTCGACGTGCCAGCGCAGCGCCCGGGCGAAGGCCATCGCCTCCAGCTCCTGGCCGGTGCGGGCCAGCTGCTCGGGACTCATCCGGTGGTCCACCCGCCGGAAGTCCTGCTCGATGATCGGTCCCTCGTCCAGGTCGGCCGTCACGTAGTGCGCCGTCGCGCCGATGACCTTCACGCCGCGGTCGTGCGCCTGGTGGTAGGGCCGCGCTCCCTTGAAGGAGGGCAGCAGCGAGTGGTGGATGTTGATGATCCGCCCGGGCAGGTCGGCGCACAGGTCCTCGGAGAGCACCTGCATGTACCGCGCGAGCGCGACGGTCTCGACGCGCTCCTCGGTGATGATCTCCCGCAGCCGTGCCTCGGCCTGCGGCTTGGTCTCCTTGGTGACCGGCACGTGGTGGAAGGGGATGCCGTGCCACTCCACCTCGGCGCGGAAGTCCTCGTGGTTGGAGACCACGGCGGGGACCTCGACGTTGAGCTGGCCGGTGCGGACCCGGAAGAGCAGGTCGTTGAGCACGTGCCCCTGCCGGGAGACCATGACGAGCAGCCGGTGCGGCACGTGCGGGTCGTGCATGGCCACGTCGGCGCCGAGGTCACGGGCCAGCTCGCCGCGACCGCGCTCGAGGACGGCCCTGTCCAGCTCGCCCTCCCCCTGCAGGTGCATCCGCAGGTGGAACTCCCCCGTCCTCGGGTCACCGAACTGCTGGCTGTCCAGGATGTTCAGCCCGAGGTCGAGCATCGCCCCGCTCACCGCGTGCACGATGCCGGGCCGGTCCGGCCCCGACAGGGTGAGGATCACCTCGCGGCCGGGGCTGCTCGGGACCGCCGCGCTCACGCCGTGGCCGCCGCGAGCTGGCCGCAGGCGCCGTCGATGTCGCTGCCGCGGGTGTCCCGGACCGTGGTCGGGATGCCGTGGGCGCGCAGTCGCTCGACGAACTGCTGCTCCACCCCCGGCCGGGAGGCGGTCCACTTCGAGCCCGGCGTCGGGTTCAGCGGGATCGGGTTGATGTGCACCCAGCCCTTGCCGCGGGCGAGCAGCTTCTCCGCGAGCAGGTCTGCGCGCCAAGCCTGGTCGTTCATGTCCTTGATCATGGCGTACTCGATGCTCACCCGGCGTCCGGTCGCCTCGAAGTACCGGTACGCGGCGTCGATGGCCTCGTCGACCTTGAAGCGGGTGTTGATCGGCACCAGCTCGTCGCGCAGCTCGTCGTCGGGTGCGTGCAGCGAGAGCGCGAGCGTGACGGGGATGCCCTCCTTCGTCAGCCGGTCGATGCCGGTGACCAGGCCGACGGAGGACATCGTGATGCCGCGGGCGCTCATCCCGAGCCCCTCCGGCGAGGGGTCGACCATCCGCCGGATGGCGCCGATGGCAGCGCGGTAGTTCGCCAGTGCCTCCCCCATACCCATGAAGACGACGTTGGTGACCCGGCGTCCGCCGTGCGAAGGGGGTGCCTCCCCGTCGTCGGCCTCCTCGCCGAGACCGACGGTGCCCCCTTCGTCCAGCACGAGCTCGTCAGCACCGGCGAGCAGCCGGTTGGCCGCGACCACCTGGCCGACGATCTCGGCGGTGGACATGTTGCGGGTCAGGCCACCCTGGCCGGTGGCGCAGAAGGGGCAGTTCATGCCGCAGCCCGCCTGGCTGGAGATGCACACCGTCGCCCGGCGCGGGTAGCGCATGACCACCGACTCGACGAGGGCTCCGTCGTGCAGCCGCCAGACGGACTTCAGGGTCGCGCCCCGGTCGGCGGAGATGGTGCGCACCGGCGTGAGCAGCTGCGGCAGCATCGCCGCGACCAGCTCCTCGCGGGCGGCAGCAGGCAGGTCCGACATCTGCGCCGGGTCGTCGGTGTGGTGGGTGAACCAGTGCGTCGAGAGCTGCTTGGCGCGGAAGCCCGGCAGCCCGAGCTCCTTGGCCCACTCCACCCGCCCGGGCAGGTCCAGATCGGCCAGGTGACGTGGCGGCTTGCCGCGCCGGGGCGCGGTCATCGTCAGCTGGCCGGG
>CAYLUX010000057.1:0-15678 GCA_964386935.1 uncultured Janibacter sp. | reverse complement strand
AAGGACGACCTGAAGAAGGCGCTGGCCGCCTCGACCATGAGCCAGATCGGCTACATGATGCTCGCCGCCGGTCTCGGCCCGGTCGGGTACGCCTTCGCGATCTTCCACCTGCTCACCCACGGCTTCTTCAAGGCGGGGATGTTCCTCGGTGCCGGTTCGGTCATGCACGGCATGAACGACCAGATCGACATGCGCCGCTTCGGTGGACTCTCCTCGGCCATGAAGATCACCTGGGTCACCTTCGGCCTCGGGTGGCTGGCGATCCTGGGTGTGCCCCCCTTCGCCGGCTTCTGGAGCAAGGACAAGATCATCGAGGCCGCCTTCGTCGGTGACGGGTGGCGGCCCTGGGTCTTCGGGCTGGCCGCGCTCATCGGCGCGGGGATCACCGCCTTCTACATGTCCCGGCTGTTCTTCATGACCTTCCACGGCAAGCAGCGCTGGACCGACGACGTCGACCCGCACGAGTCGCCGCTGTCGATGACCATCCCGATGATGGTGCTGGCCGTCGGCTCCGGTCTGCTCGGCCTCGTCCTGGTCTACGTCGCCCCGATCGACACCTGGCTGGAGCCGGTCTTCGGCGCGGTGGGCCACCACGAACCGGTGCTGCCGGTGCCGGTCATCATGATCGGCACGCTGGCCGTCGTCATCGTCGGCGGTGTCTGGGCCTGGCTGGTCTACGGCCGTGACGAGGTGCCGGTCGTGCCCCCGGTGGGCAATGCCCTGACCCGGGCCGCACGGCGCGACCTCTACCAGGACGAGATCAACGAGACCGCCCTGATGTTCCCGGGCATCCGGCTCACCCGCGGCCTGACCGAGGCCGACGACGACGCCCTCCAGAACGGCGTGGTCCTCGGGCTCGCCCGCGGAGTCGGGGACATCGCCGGCTGGGTGCGACGCGCCCAGAACGGCTTCGCACGCTCGTACGCCCTGACGATGCTCGCGGGTGTCGTCGCCTTCCTCGGTGCTGTTTGGGTGATCAACTGATGGACAACATGCCCTGGCTCACCCTGCTCATGCTCGTGCCGCTCGTCGGCACGGTCGTGGTGGCGCTGCTCCCTTCGCGCAGCTCCTCGCTGGCCAAGCCGCTCGCGCTGGGCTTCTCGCTGCTGACCCTGCTCATCGCGATCGTCGCGACGGCCACGAGCTACACCCGTGGCGCGAGCGAGCAGTTCCAGATGGTCGAGCAGCACGAGTGGATCCCGCAGATCGGCGTCACCTACTCGCTGGGCGTCGACGGGATCGCGATCAGCCTGATCCTCATGGCGCTCGTGCTGGCGCCGGTCTGCGTGCTCGCCGCGTGGAACGACGTGCCCGAGGGAGGCAGCCGGGAGAAGACGTACTTCGCCCTGATGCTGCTCATGGTGCCGTTCATGGTCGGCGTCTTCGCCGCCACGGACGTCTTCCTCTTCTACATCTTCTTCGAGGCCATGCTCATCCCGATCTACTTCCTCATCGGGTTGTACGGCGGCGAGGGCCGACGCTCCGCGGCGCTGAACTTCATCCTCTACAGCCTGCTGGGCGGGCTGATCATGCTCGTCGGCGTCATCGCGCTCTACGTCGTCGGCCCGGGCGGCTCGGACGGCTTCCTGATCGAGCGCCTCACCGGCCTGGAGCTGGACGCGGCCACCGAGCGCTGGCTGTTCATCTCCTTCTTCATCGCCTTCGCGATCAAGGCTCCGATGTGGCCGGTCCACACCTGGCTGCCGGACGCGGCCACCGAGGCCCGGCCGGCCGTGGCAACGCTGCTCGTCGGCGTGCTGGACAAGGTCGGCACCTTCGGGATGATCCGCTTCTGCCTGCAGCTCTTCCCCGATGCCAGCCGGTGGGCGACCCCGGTGGTCCTCGCGCTGGCCGTCGTCACGATCCTCTACGGGGCGATCCTGGCCATCGGGCAGCGGGACATGATGCGGCTGATCGCCTTCACCTCGGTGAGCCACTTCGGCTTCATCGTCATGGGCATCTTCGCCTTCACGTCCATGGCCCAGGCCGGCAGCAACCTGTACATGATCAACCACGGCTTCACCACCGCCGGGCTCTTCCTGCTGGCCGGGATGTTCATCGCCCGCCGCGGCAGCAAGCGGATCGACGACTACGGCGGCTGGCAGCGCGTGACCCCGGTCCTCGCCGGGCTGTGGCTGCTCATCGGGCTGGCGACGCTCTCCCTGCCGGGGCTCTCCCCCTTCGTCTCGGAGTTCCTCGTGATCGCCGGGACCTGGGGGCGCTACCCCGTGGCCTCCGCCTTCGCCGTGACCGCGATCGTGCTGGCCGCGCTGTACATCCTGCTCATGTACAAGCGGATGGCGACCGGCCCGACCCCGAAGGTGGGGGAGGGCGACTGGGTCCCCGCGGGGGACGACCAGGAGTACATCCGCAGCGACTTCGACGCCGGTGTCCCGGAGCGCCACCTCGCCGGTCGGGTCCGCGACCTGGGGCTGCGCGAGAAGATCGTCATGGCCCCGATCGTCGTGGCGCTCATCGGCCTCGGCTTCTTCCCCGGGCCCCTGCTGGACACGCTCAACCCGGCCGTGGACCAGACCCTGCAGATCGTCGGGGTCACCGATCCGGCCCCGTCCGCCCCGGCGGACGCCTCGACCACCGGGAGTGACGACTGATGCATGTGACCGTGGCCGCTGCCTTCGCGCAGCCGGACATCGACTACCGCGCGCTGTCCCCGATGATCGTGCTCCTCGTCGCCGCCTTCGTCGGGGTGCTCGTCGAGGCCTTCGTGCCCCGTCGGGCCCGCTACCTGGCCCAGGTCGGGCTCGCCCTCGCCGCCGTGGTGCTCTCCTTCGTCGCGCTGCTGCTGACGGCCGACTCGACCGGCATCACCGTCGACGGCACTGTCGCGGTCGACGGCATGACGCGCTTCCTGCAGGGCACGTTGCTCGTCTTCGGCCTGATGTCGCTGCTCGTCATGGCCGACCGGGTCGACGGGCAGGACGCCTTCACCCCGATGGGTGCGGCCTCGCCCGGGTCGGACCTGGAGGCCCAGGCCACCCGCCGGGGCTGGGCCACGACCGAGGTCTTCCCGCTCGCGGTCTTCGGGCTCGCCGGGATGCTGCTCTTCCCCGCGGCCAACGACCTGCTGACGATGTTCGTCGCGCTCGAGCTGCTCTCGCTCCCGCTGTACCTGATGTCGGGTCTGGCACGCCGGCGGCGGCTGCTCTCGCAGGAGGCGGCGCTGAAGTACTTCCTCCTCGGCGCCTTCTCCTCCGGCTTCTTCCTCTTCGGCGCCGCGCTGCTCTACGGCTACGCCGGCTCGGTGAACCTCCCGGAGATCGCCGTCGCGACCGCCGCCTCGACGGGGGAGTACGAGGGGCTGCTGCTGCCGGGCATCGCGCTCGTCATCATCGGCGTGCTCTTCAAGGTCGGCGCCGTGCCCTTCCACTCCTGGACCCCGGACGTCTACCAGGGCGCACCGACCCCCATCACCGCCTTCATGGCCGCCTGCACCAAGGCCGCCGCCTTCGGTGCCCTGCTCCGCCTGCTCTACGTCGGCTTCGAGACGACCCGGTGGGAGTGGCGCATCGGCGTCATCGGGGTCGCGGCGCTGACGATGATCATCGGTGCGGTGATGACCGTCCCCCAGACCGACGTGAAGCGGCTGCTCGCCTACAGCTCGGTGGCCCACGCCGGGTTCGCGCTCGTGGCGCTCATCGCCTTCGACAAGACGGCGATCGAGGGTGTGCTCTTCTACGTCGCGGCCTACGGCTTCTCGGTCATCGCGGCCTTCGCGATCGTGCACCTCGTGCGTGAGCACGACGCGGAGGCGACCCACCTCTCGCAGTGGGCGGGGCTGGGCCGACGGTATCCGCTCACCGGAGCCGCCTTCGCCTTCCTCATGCTCGCCTTCGCCGGTATCCCGTTGACCTCGGGCTTCACCGCCAAGATCGCGGCCTTCATGCCCGCGATCGCGCACGGCGGGCTCGCCGGCCTGCTGCTCGTCGTCATCGGCGCCCTGGCCTCGGTGGTGACGGCCTACATGTACATCAGGGTCATCGTCATCATGTTCTTCGAGGAGCCGGAGGGCGACGTCGTCGTCGCGGCACCGGCGTCCATGACGATGGTCGCTATCATCATCGGCGTGCTGCTCACCCTCGTCCTCGGGGTCTTCCCCGCGCCGCTGCTCGATCTCGCCCAGATGTCCAGCGTCCTGATTGCGGGCTGACGTGGCGAGCACCACCCCACCCGTCCTGGCGCTGCCCGAGGCAAGTGCCGGGCTGAGCGAGCGGCTCACCGAGGGCCTGGCCCGGGTCGAGGAGCTCATCATCGAGAGCACCCGGCACGAGGACGGCTTCATCAGCGAGGCGAGCATCCACCTGGCCAAGGCCGGTGGCAAGCGCTTCCGCCCGATGCTCACGCTGCTCGTCTCCGAGCTCGGTGAGGGCATCTCCGAGCAGGTGATCGCGGCGGCGGCCGGGGTCGAGCTGACCCACCTGGCCAGCCTCTACCACGACGACGTCATGGACGTGGCCGAGCTGCGGCGCGGCGCCCCCAGCGCCAACGCGCAGTACGGCAACTCCACCGCGATCCTCGTCGGCGACCTGCTCTTCGGCACCGCCTCCGACATCATCGCCGACCTCGGTGCCGACGCGGTGAAGATCCAGGCGCAGACCTTCATCCGGCTCTGCTCGGGGCAGATCCGTGACGACCGGCCCTGCCCGGAGGGACAGGACCCGGGGGAGTACTACCGCGGCGTGCTCGCCGACAAGACCGGTGTGCTCGTCGCGACCGCCGCCCGCTACGGGGCGATGTACGGCGGCTGCCCGCCGGAGACGGTCGCCATGGCGACCGAGTACGGGGAGCGTCTCGGCGTCGCCTTCCAGCTCGCCGACGACCTCATCGACATCGCGAGCGACTCCGACGAGACCGGCAAGACCCCCGGCACCGACCTGCGCGAGGGCAAGCGCACCCTCCCGGTGCTCAACGTCCTCGCCTCGAGCGACCCGGCCGACCGGGAGCTGCAGGAGCTGTTGCGCTCCGACCTGCGCGAGGACGCCCCACTGGAGCGGGCCCTGGAGCTGCTGCGCGAGCACCCGGGGATGGCCGCCGCCAAGGAGGAGACCATTGCGGTCGGCCGCCGGGCGATCGGGGCCCTCGACCCTCTCCCGGACGGTGACGCCAAGCAGGCGCTCGTCGCGCTCATGGACAGCGTGGTGCACCGGGTGGGCTGAGGCCACTCACTGCCGGTCGGTCACGTGGGCTCCACCGGTTCGAGCGGGTCGACCTCGTCCGCCCTGTGACGACGCTGTCGCCGCGCCGTGCGCAGCGAGTCCACGGTGAGGAACCCCAGGGCGATCCACACGATCGCGAAGCCGATCCAGCGGCTCGTGGAGACCGCCTCGTCGAGCAGGGCCACGGCGACGACGAGCTGCAGCACCGGGGTGACGAACTGGATCAGCCCGATCGTCACGAGTGGGATGTGTCGGGCCGCCTCGGCGAAGAGCAGCAGCGGCACCGCCGTCACGGCTCCCGCGGCGATGAGCAGCAGCGGGTGCCAGGGCGCGTCGACCGTGAAGGTCGAGTCACCCCTCGAAGTCAGCCAGCCGATGACGCCCAGCGCCGGCAGGAGCAGCACGATGGTCTCGGCGGAGAGGGAGTGCAGCGCCGGCATGGAGGTGCCGAGGCGCTTCTTCGTCAGGCCGTAGGTGCCGAAGGAGAGGGCCAGGACGAGCGAGACCCACGGCAGGCCGCCCCCGACCACGGTCAGGTAGACCGCCGCCACGGCTCCGACGGCCACCGCGATCCACTGCAGCCGGCGCAGCCCCTCGCCGAGCACGAGCACGCCGAGCGCGACCGTGACGATCGGGTTGAGGAAGTAGCCGAGGGCGGCCTCATTCGTGCGCCCGGCGAGCACCGCGTAGACGTAGACCAGCCAGTTGATCGCGATGACCACGGCCGCGACCGTCACGCCGACCGCGAGGCGCCCCCGCAGCTGCCGGAGCAGACCGAGGAGCTCGCGGCGCACGAGCAGGACGACCACGCACAGCACGAAGGTCCACGCGATGCGGTGGGAGAGGACCTCCAGCGCCCCGGATGGGACGAGGGCGTTGAAGTACAGCGGGAACAGGCCCCAGATCCCGTAGGCCAACCAGGCCGCGGCGACCCCTCTGCCGTGGTGTCGGTCCGTCACTCGAGCGAGGCTACTCGCCCATCGTCAGGCCCTTCCGTTGCCCCGACCGGCGCCGCGGCCGTTGCCCCGGCCGTTGCCACGTCCCCGCCCATTGCCACGTCCGCGGCCGTTGCCCTGACCGCCGTTGTTGCCTCGGCCCGCACCCTTGCTCTTCGGCCAGACCTGGATGACCGCCGGCCGTGGCTGGGTGTTCCCCTTGTAGGGGAAGGTGCTCGCGACCTTCTTCGTCGTGGCGCCGTCCGCCTCACCGGGGTGCTGCACGGCGGCGAAGACCACGCGGTCGTCCCACTCGACGAGCGGGCCGCAGCACTCGGAGTATGCGGGCACCGACAGGAACTGCTGCAGGTGGCCCTTGTGCTCGCCCTCCAGCGGCATGAGGTACATCCCGTCGCAGCTGCCGAGGTCGTTGCCGTCGGTGGCGATCCACAGGTTGCCGTCCCCGTCGAAGGAGACGTTGTCCGGGCAGGAGATTGGGCTGACCTCGGTGCGGTCGTACCCGTTGAAGTAGGTCTCCGGGTCGTTCGGGTCGCCGCAGACGAGCACGAGCTTCCACGCGAAGCCGGCGAGGGTGTGGTCGCCGCCGTCCGGGGTGATCTCGAGGACCTGGCCGTGCTTGTTGTTCGCGCGCGGGTTGGCCTCGTCGACTTGGCTCGGGGTGCGCTTGGAGTTGTTCGTCAGGGCCGCGTAGACCCGGCCGTTGACCGGGTTGACCTCCACGTCCTCGGGGCGGTCCATCTTCGTCGGGCCGACGCGGTCGGCGGCGAGGCGGGTGTACACGAGGACCTCCTCGACGCTCATCCCGGGGACCTCGGACTTCCCGTCGACGACGAGCGGCAGCCACTCACCGGTGCCGTCGTGCTCGCCGTCCGCGGTGCCGTCGCCGCTGAAGCGGGCGACGTAGAGGTCGCCCTCGTCGAGCAGGGCCGCGTTGTTGGCGGCGTCGCCCTTCGCGTAGCGACGGGAGGAGACGAACTTGTACATGTAGTCGAAGCGCTCGTCGTCACCCATGTAGACCACGACCGACCCGTCGTCACCGACGGTGACGTTGGCTCCCTCGTGCTTGAAACGGCCCAGCGCGGTCAGCTTGCGGGGAGTCGACTTCGGGTCGAAGGGGTTGATCTCGACGATCCAGCCGAAACGGTTGGCCTCGTTGGCCTCCCTGGTCAGGTCCCAGCGCTTGTCGAGCCGGTCCCAGTCGTGCTGGGCCCGGTTGCCGCCGGCCAGGCCGTAGCGGGCGGCGGCCTCGCCGGCCATGTCGCTCGAGGGTGCGGCCGGCTGGGTGAAGTAGTAGTTGAAGTTCTCCTCGCCCGAGAGGATCGTGCCCCACGGGGTGGTGCCGCCGGCACAGTTGCCGATGGTCCCCAGCGGGGTGGTGCCCTTCGGGTCGGCGCTGGTGCGCACGAGCTCGTGGCCGCGGGCCGGCCCGACCAGCTCGAAGGGGGTCTCGGCGGTGATCCGGCGGTTCAGCCCGGCACCCTTGCGGTAGGTCCACCGGCTGTTCGGGTTCTTCCGGCTCATCTCGACGACGGTCATGCCGTGGGCGTTGAGGGTGATCTGCACCTGCTCGTCGGTCATCGCGTCCGGGTCGGTGTAGTCGTGGAACATGAGGTTGTTGTTCGTGTACTCGTTGTTCGTCACGAGCACGGCCTCGTTCGCGCTCCCGTTGCGCAGCACCCCGACGTAGTCGTTGTTGTAGCCCATCTGGCCGGCCTGGGCCGCAGCGGTCTGGTTGTCGAAGTCGAAGGCGGGCGCACCCGCGAGGACCGGGTCACCCCAGGCGATGATCGGCGCCCACTGGAAGCCCTCCGGGACGACGACCTCGTCCGTGGCGGCCGGGACCGGCTCGATCGGGGTGAAGCCGAAGGGGGCCTTCTTGCCGGGGCCGGGCGCGGCGGCGGCCGGCGACGCGTTGCCGGCGATGCCGGCCCCGGTGAGGCCCACGAGTGCCGCGGTGGCGCCTCCGGCACGGAGCACGGAGCGTCGCGAGGCGCCCACGACGTCGCCGAAGTACTCGTTGTCGGACTGGTTGGGTACGGGCCGGCTGCAGGCGTCGCCGCACTTCCAGTAGCACGTGGCGGCCTGGCGGCTCCCGTCGCGGTGTCCTCCGACGAGGGGCAGGAGCGTGCGGTCGTTGCGGGGCGGGGTCATCGTTCTCCTCCGGTGCTCATTCGCTGGGGCCACAGGGTTGGCCCACCGACGGAACCTAGGCCTCCGGGGCAAAGATCACCGGTGGCCGCAGGTGTCCGGGACATGACGTCGTGGCGAACCCCGGGTCACGCGTGATGACCCGCGGGTAATATCCGTGGTGTGAGCACCGCAGCCGACTGGGACCGGGCGACCGGGGGGCGGGACGCCCCCTTCGCCATCGTCGATCTGGAGGCCTTCGACGCCAACGCCGCCGACCTGCGACGACGGGCCCCCGGGCGGGAGATCCGGGTTGCCAGCAAGTCGATCCGGGTGCGGGGACTGCTGGAGCGGGTGCTGGCGCAGTCGGGCTTCTCCGGCGTGATGTCCTACTCGCTGCCCGAGGCGCTGTGGCTCGTCGGCCACGGCCTGGAGGACGTCTTCGTCGCCTACCCCACGACCCAGCGGGAGGCGCTCGCGAAGCTCGCCGCGGACGAGCACGCCCTGGAGCAGGTGAGCATCGCCGTCGACTCCGCCGAGCACGTCGAGGCGCTCACGTCGTGGCTGCCGAAGGGGGCGCCCGTCCGGGTGGTCATCGACGTCGACGCCTCGCTGCGGGTAGGACCGGCCCACCTGGGCGTGCGTCGCAGCCCAATCCGGTCCCCGCGCCGCGCCGCCGCCGTCGCGACAGCGGCCCGGAGGGCGGGGCTGCGGGTCGTGGGCCTGATGTTCTACGACGCCCAGATCGCCGGCCTGCCCGACACCTCCGCGGCGGTGCGGATGGTCAAGTCCCGCAGCGACGCCGCGCTGCGGCGCCGCCGCCCGAAGGTGCGGGCCGCGGTCGAGGACGTCGTCGGTCCGCTGCAGATCGTCAACGGCGGCGGGACGGGCTCGCTCGAGGTCACCGGCGCCGACCCGTGCCTCACCGAGCTGGCCGCCGGGTCCGGGCTCATCGGCTCCACCCTCTTCGACGGCTACGACCGCTTCTCCCCGCGTCCGGCCGTGGCGTGGGCCGCGCCCGTCGTACGCCGCCCGGCCAAGGACGTCGTGACCGTCTTCTCGAGCGGCTACATCGCCTCGGGCCCTCCGGGGGAGAGCCGGGTGCCGTCGGTGCACGCGCCGCAGGGCCTGCGTCTCATCGGGGCCGAGGGCGCCGGCGAGGTGCAGACACCGTTGCGGGGCAAGGCCGCCCGCGATCTGGCCATCGGGGACCGGGTGTGGTTCCGCCACGCGAAGGCCGGTGAGCTCGCCGAGCGCTTCGACAGCTACCTCGCGGTGCGCGGCGGCGAGGTCGTCGACGAGCTGCCGACCTACCGCGGCGAGGGCAGGAACTTCGGCTGACGTGGCAGACGTCGAGAGGAGCGAGGACATGGACTGGTCGAACTGGGCCGGGAACGTACGCGGCCGTCCGGCTGAGGTGCTACGGCCCCGCACCGCCGAGGAGCTCGCCGAGCAGGTGCGCGTCACCGCTGCCTCCGGGCGGCGCATCCGTCCCGTGGGCTCGGGGCACTCCTTCACCCCGGTGGCGGCCCCCGAGGACGTCCAGCTCAGCCTCGAGCACCTCACCGGGGTGCTGGCGGCGGACCGCGCGACCGGCCGGGTGCGGGTGGCGGCGGGGACCCCCCTTCGCGACCTGAACCGGGCACTGGAGCTGCTCGGTCTGGCCATGCCCAACCTCGGTGACATCGACGCGCAGACGATCGCCGGGGCCCTCTCGACCGGCACCCACGGCACCGGGGCGGGGCTGCCCGGGCTCACCGGCGCCATCGCCGGTCTGCGGCTCGTCTCGCCCGACGGCACGGACCGGTGGATCGACGAGAGCGACCCCGAGCTCTTCGGCGCTACCCGCCTCGGGCTCGGCGCGCTCGGGATCGTCACCGAGTTCGAGCTTGCCTGCCTGCCCGCCTACCGGTTGCGGGCGGTCGAGCAGCCCGACTCGCTCGACGCCGTGCTCCCGCGGATCCAGGAGCACTTCGACGCCCACCGGCACTTCGAGATGTACTGGTTCCCCGGAACCCGGCGGGTCCAGACCAAGGCCAACGACCTCGTCGACGACGAGGTCCGGGAGCCGCTGGCGACGTGGCGGCGACTGCTCGACGACGAGTTCCTCTCCAACACCGTCTTCGGCGGCGTCAACGAGGTCGTCGCGAAGGTGCCGCGGCTCGCCCTGCCCTTCAACTCCGTCTCCGCCCGGGCACTGAGCGCCCGCTCCTACACCGGTCCCTCACACGAGGTCTTCTGCACGCCGAGGCGGGTGCGCTTCGTCGAGTCCGAGTACGCGGTGCCGCGGGAGGCCGTCGGTGAGGTGCTCACCGACCTCGCGGCATGGGTGGAGCGGCGGAGGGAGCCGATCCCCTTCCCCGTGGAGGTCCGCGTCGCGGCGCCGGACGACATCTGGCTCTCGACGGGGTACGAGCGGGCCAATGCGTATGTCGCGGTGCACCAGTACCGCAAGGGGGACCACCGGGCCTACTTCGCGGCCTTCGAGGAGATCGCCGCTGCCCACGAGGGACGGCCGCACTGGGGCAAGCTGCACACGCTCGGTGCGGAGCGACTGGCCGAGCTGTACCCGCGGCACGGTGACTTCGTCGCCGTGCGGGACCGGCTCGACCCCGACCGGGTGCTCACCAACGACTACCTCCGGCGGGTCCTCGGGGAGTGAGCCCCGCGCGGGTTTACGCGACCGTCCAGGTGTCCGGGCCACGCAGCAGCTCGGCGAGGTCGGCGTCGGTCGCGGGTCCGCCGCCGAGGTCGACCGCGGACTCGACCTGCGCGCGCACCTCGTCGTCGTAGGTCGGGCGCTCGACGTTGCGGAAGATGCCCATGGGCACGTGCGTCATCGCCTCGGAGTCCAGCCGGCTGATCGCGAAGGCCTGGCTCGGGTCCGAGAGGGTCGCGTCGTGCACGACGACGTGCTCGGCCAGCCCCCCGGAGGCGACCTCGGCCTCGGGGACGAAGTGGACCGACCCCTGCCCGTCGCGCACGAGCACCTCGCGGGCGTCCTCCTCGCCGCTCGTGACGGCCTCGCCGTCGACGAGGTGGACCAGGCGGGCCTTCTGCTGCTCGACGTCCTTGATGAGCTCGAAGGCGCCGTCGTTGAAGATCGGGCAGTTCTGGTAGATCTCCACGATCGAGGTACCGCGGTGGGCGGCGGCCTCGCGCAGCACCGAGGTGAGGTGCTTGCGGTCGGAGTCCATCGTGCGGGCGACGAAGGTCCCCTCCGCGCCGAGCGCCAGCGAGACCGGGTTGAAGGGGCCGTCCACCGAGCCCATGGGCGAGGACTTCGTGACCAGGCCGGGCTGCGAGGTCGGACTGTACTGCCCCTTCGTCAGACCGTAGATCCGGTTGTTGAAGAGCAGGATCGTCATGTTGACGTTGCGCCGCAGCGCGTGGATCAGGTGGTTGCCGCCGATGGAGAGCGCGTCCCCGTCACCGGTGACGACCCACACCGACAGGTCCGAACGGCTCGTCGCGAGGCCCGTCGCGATCGCGGGCGCCCGGCCGTGGATCGAGTGCATCCCGTAGGTGTCGAGGTAGTACGGGAAGCGGGAGGAGCAGCCGATCCCGGAGACGAAGACGATGTTCTCCTTGCGCAGCCCGAGCTCGGGAAGGAAGCCCTGGACCGCGGCGAGGACCGCGTAGTCACCGCACCCGGGGCACCAGCGCACCTCCTGGTCGGAGGCGAAGTCCTTGCGGGTCTGCTTCTCGCCCTCGGGGAGAGCCGGGACGCCGGCGGTGCCGCCCGCCGTGGTGGGGATGCCCAGGTCGATGCTCATGCTGCAACCTCCGTCAGGGTCGTGATGATGACCTCTTCGAGGTCGCCCACCTTGAAGGGCAGACCGCGAACCGAGGTGTGGGACGTGATGTCGACGAGGTACTTCGCGCGCAGCAGCATGGCCAGCTGGCCGAGGTTCATCTCGGGGACGATGACCTTCTCGTACCGGGCGAGGACCTCGCCGGTGTTCTCCGGGAAGGGGTTGAGGTGGCGCAGGTGGGCGTGCGCGACGGGCTTGCCGGCCTCGCGCAGCCGCCGGACCGCGGCGAGGTTGGGGCCGTAGGTGGAGCCCCAGCCGAGGACGAGCACCTGGGCATCGCCCGTCGGGTCGTCGACCTCGAGCTCACCGGCGGTCGCGGCGATGCCGTCGACCTTCGCCTGGCGCAGCCGGACCATGAGGTCGTGGTTGTCGGGGTCGTAGGAGATGTTGCCGGTGCGGCTGTCCTTCTCGATGCCGCCGATGCGGTGCTCCAGGCCCGGGGTGCCCGGCACCGCCCACGGGCGGGCGAGGGTCTCCTCGTCCCGGACGAAGGGGAGGAAGGCCGGCTCCCCCTTCGTGTCGGTGCCGTTGGTCTCCGTCGCGAACTCCACGGAGAGGTCCGGTAGGTCGGCGACGTCGGGCACCTGCCACGGCTCGGAGCCGTTGGCCAGGTAGCCGTCGGAGAGCAGGAAGACCGGCGTGCGGTAGGTCGTGGCGATCCGCACCGCCTCCAGGGCGGCGTCGAAGCAGTCGGTGGCCGACTGCGGGGCGACGATCGGCACCGGCGACTCGCCGTTGCGTCCGAACATCGCCTGGAGCAGGTCGGCCTGCTCGGTCTTCGTCGGCAGGCCGGTGCTCGGGCCGCCCCGCTGGATGTCGATGATGACGAGCGGCAGCTCGAGGCTGACCGCGAGGCCGATCGTCTCCGACTTCAGAGCCACGCCGGGCCCGGAGGTGGTGCACACGCCGATCGAGCCGCCGAAGGAGGCGCCGAGGGCCATCCCGATGGCGGCGATCTCGTCCTCGGCCTGCAGCGTCGTCACGCCGTGACGCTTGTGGGCCGAGAGGGCGTGCAGCACGTCGCTGGCCGGGGTGATCGGGTAGGAGCCGAGCACGAGCGGGCGGCCGACCCGGTGCGCGGCGGCCACGAGACCGAGCGCGAGGGCGGTGTTGCCGGTGACGTTGCGGTAGGTCCCCGGCGGGGTCGGCGCCGGGGCCACCTCGTAGGTGACCACGAAGTCCTCGGTGGTCTCGCCGTAGTTCCACCCCGCGCGCAGTGCCGCGAGGTTGGCGGCGAGGATGTCCGGGCGGGCGCCGAACTTGCCCGCGAGGTAGTCCTCGGTCCCCTTCGTCGGGCGGCCGTACATCCAGGACAGCAGGCCGAGGGCGAACATGTTCTTCGCCCGGCCCTTCTCCTTGCGGGTCAGCGAGTCGAACTCGGCGAGCGCCTCGACCGTGATCGAGGTGAGCGGCACCCCGTGGACGTGCCACGAGGAGAGGGTCTCGTCCTCGAGCGGGCTCGTGGTCCAGCCGACCTTCTTCAGGTTGCGGGTGGTGAATTCGTCGGTGTTGAGGATGATCGTCGCGCCGCGGGGCACGTCGGCGAGGTTTGCCTTGAGGGCGGCCGGGTTCATCGCGACGAGCACGTCGGGGGCGTCGCCGGGCGTGAGGATGTCGCGGCTGGCGAAGTGCACCTGGAAGGAGCTCACCCCGGGGATGGTCCCCTGCGGTGCCCGGATCTCGGCGGGGTAGTTCGGCAGCGTCGAGAGGTCGTTGCCCAGGGCCGCGGTGTCGGCGGTGAACCGGTCGCCGGTCAGCTGCATCCCGTCACCGGAGTCGCCGGCGAAGCGGATGATGACGCGGTCGGTGGGTTGTCTCGTCGCGGCGGAAGTCATGGTTGCTGGTCCTGCCCCTATGCATCGGAGTGTGCCGCGCACTGAATTACGCGACACATCTGTATGGTAATTGGCGTTCCTGCTGGCTTACCAGCGGGTTTAAGCATGGAACACATAACGTCACGTTATGTGTTCGTCCACGATGTGGGCCTGCCCCTCGCGGACCTCCAGGCCCAGCACCTCGCCGGTCACCAGCCCGTCCAGCCGGGGGAGGAGCAGCTCGACCACCGTGGCGGGCTGCTGGTGCATCGGCTTGGTCTCCGGGTGCGGCAGGTAGACCAGCCCCTCGTGCGCGCGACCGGCGCGCGTGACGGCGGCCTCGATGAAGGAGAAGGTCTCCGGGCCGTGCACGTCGGTCCACGCGACGTCGGCGAAGGTCCACCGCGGCACCAGTGGGACGAGGCGCAGCGGGGCGATGTCGAGGTTGACCGTCGCCGGGACGAAGGGGGTCAGGTCCAGCCCCCGCGCGGCGAAGTGAGGGGCCTGCAGCGCGATCGTGCCGCCGGCGAAGGGGGAGTCCGTCGCCCGCCCGGAGGCGACCCCGTGGCCGGCGCGGACCACCCCCTTCGCCCGGAGGGTCACCGGACCATCGTCGGCGTGAGCGGCGGCATCCACCACTCGCCGTTGTTGGCCTTGACCGCGCCGATGACGTGGATGACCGTCGCGACGACGACGATGAGCGGGTAGGTGATGAAGCCGATGAGCAGGAACATCAACGGGATCGAGATCAGCAGCAGGATCGCGGTGATGATCTGCACGTTGAGGCTGTTCGCGGCGTGCTGGCGCACGAAGGGACCCCGGTCTTTGTAGATCAGGTAGATCACGAGCGAGGCCACGAAGCCGAGCGTGCCGGCCGAGAGCGGCAGCAGCACCCCGGGCACGAGGTGGGCGACCATGCCGAGCGTGCGCTCCTGTCCCGGGGTCATCGGGGCCAGCGGTGGGCCGTAGCGCGGCGGGACCGGCTGTCCCGGCTGCGGGTAGGTCTGCTGCCCCTGCTGCTGCGCCCCCTGCTGGTCCGGCCCGGGGGGCGGGTGCTCCGCGTTCGGGCTCGAGTAGTCGTGGTTCGGGTACCCGGCGTCCGGGTGCTCGCGGTTCGGGCGCGGTGGGCCGTCGTGCGGCTCTGTCATGTCTGCCTCCTGGTGTCTGGGCACGACTCTGCCGCCTCGGCGGACAGGAGTCCATCAGGGGGACGCCCGCGTCGGGGTGGGGTATTCCCCCGTGTCGTGGGCCACAGGGGAAGGGGGTGCCCCGGCTCGGCCGGGACACCCCCTTCGTCAGGAGTTGTGCTGTGGTGCCGGGTCAGGCGGCGTCGACACCCTCCGGCGGGACCGGGACGGTGGGCCCGGGCTTGCCGGACTTCCCGCGGCTGGTCTTGCCGTTGATGTCCTTGGTGGACTGGCCCAGCGTGATCGCCGCGTGCGCGATCGCGTCGCTGTTGATGTCCAGCGCCGCCATGTTGATGTTGCTCAGGTCGTCCTTGGCGGTGTGGTAGTTCGGGTCGTAGAGGATACCGGCGGTCCCGCCGAACATCTCGGCCTCCTCCTCGGTCTTGGTGCCGTCGGCGCCGGTGAAGAGCCCGGAGGCCGGGATCCCGGCGTTGATGAAGGCCGAGTAGTCGCTGCGGCCGGAGAACTCCGAGTCGACCCACGGCTGACCGGCCTTGTCGAAGTAGTCGGTGAAGACCGCCTCCGTGGCGGCGGAGCCCTCCGGCACCTCGACCGGCGCCTCGTAGGTCGACTCGTCGGCGTCGTAGACCCCGATGACGTGGTTG
>CAYLUX010000056.1:0-16016 GCA_964386935.1 uncultured Janibacter sp. | reverse complement strand
GCAACACCTTCGGGCTCGAGCTCGAGCTCACCGAGGGCATGCGCTTCGACAAGGGGTACATCTCCGGCTACTTCGTCACCGACACCGAGCGCATGGAGACGGTGCTCGAGGACCCCTACGTCCTCATCGCCAACTCCAAGATCGGCTCGATCAAGGACCTGCTGCCGATCCTCGAGAAGGTCATGCAGGCCAACCGCCCGCTGTTGATCATCGCCGAGGACCTGGAGGGCGAGGCCCTCTCGACCCTCGTGGTCAACAAGCTCAAGGGCACCTTCAAGTCCGTGGCCGTCAAGGCCCCGGGCTTCGGTGACCGCCGCAAGGCCATGCTCGCCGACATCGCCATCCTCACCGGTGGCCAGGTCATCTCCGAGGAGGTCGGCCTCTCCCTCGAGACCGCCGAGCTCGACCTGCTCGGCCGTGCCCGCAAGGTCGTGGTCACCAAGGACGAGACGACCATCGTCGACGGCGCCGGCGACCAGGAGCAGATCTCCGGCCGCGTCGCCCAGATCAAGGCCGAGATCGAGAACAGCGACTCGGACTACGACCGGGAGAAGCTCCAGGAGCGCCTCGCCAAGCTCGCCGGCGGTGTCGCGGTGATCCGCGCCGGTGCCGCCACCGAGGTCGAGCTGAAGGAGCGCAAGCACCGCATCGAGGACGCGGTGCGCAACGCCAAGGCCGCCGTCGAGGAGGGCATCGTCGCCGGTGGTGGCGTGGCCCTGCTCCAGGCGACCAAGTCCGCCTTCGAGAGCCTGCAGCTCGAGGGTGACGAGGCGACCGGCGCGAACATCCTGCGCGTGGCCGCCGAGGCCCCGCTGAAGCAGATCGCGGTCAACGCCGGCCTCAACGGCGGCGTCGTCGCGGAGAAGGTCGGGAGCCTGCCCGCCGGTGAGGGCCTCAACGCGGCCACCGGCGAGTACGTCGACATGATCTCCCTCGGGATCATCGACCCGGCCAAGGTCACCCGCAGCGCACTGCAGAACGCTGCCTCCATCGCCGGCCTCTTCCTCACGACCGAGGCCGTCGTCGCCGACAAGCCGGAGAAGGCTGCCGCAGGCATGCCCGGCGGTGACGAGATGGGCGGCATGGGCGGAATGGGCGGTATGGGCTTCTGATCCCACCCGGCCCACCAGCACCGTCGAAGGGCGGCTCCCCGCGTCCGGGGAGCCGCCCTTCGGCTTCGTCTCAGGAAGTGCAGTGAGGATGGGCGGATGAGCCCCACCACCACACCTCTCCTGCTCGGCCCGCTGCTGCGCTTCGTCGGCCACCACGAGGCGAGCGTCTGGGTCGAGACCCGGGACGCCGCGAGGGTGACCCTCGCCCTCGCCGGACGGGAGTGGTCGGCGCCCACCTTCCGGGTGGAGGGCCACCACTACGCACTCGTGACCGCCACCGACCTCGATCCGGGCACGACCCACGAGTACACGGTCCACATCGACGACGAGCTCGTCTGGCCGCTGCCGGACTCTCCCTTCCCGCCCTCGAGCGTGACCACCCTGTCCCCGAGGCGCCGGGCCTCGCTCGCCTTCGGGTCCTGCCGCACCAGCGTCCCCCACGACGCCGAGCACCACGCCAGCCACGGCGTCGACGCGCTGCGCACCTTCGCCCTCGCGCTCGCCGCCGGGGAGGCGGAGCGCCCGGAAGTGCTGGCGCTCCTCGGGGACCAGGTGTACGCCGACGAGACGAGCCCGCAGATGCGGGACTTCATCGCCTCCCGACGCGACATAGAGGCGCCTCCCGGGGAGGAGATCAAGGACTACGCCGAGTACGCACACCTCTACCGGCTGGCCTGGAGCGAGCCGGCGATCCGGTGGGTGCTCTCGACGGTGCCGAGCGCGATGATCTTCGACGACCACGACATCCGCGACGACTGGAACACCTCGTGGTCCTGGCACCGGGAGATCAACCGCACACCGTGGTGGCACGAGCGGCTCGTCGCCGGACTGACCTCGTACTGGGTGTACCAGCACGTGGGCAACCTCGCGCCCGAGGAGCTGGCCGAGGACCCGGTGTGGCAGCTGCTGACGCCCGAAGCGGAGGAGGAGGTCGACCTCACCGACGCGCTCCGCCGGCTCGCCGAGGAGGTCGACCGCGACCCCGAGACCTACCGGTGGAGCTACACCCGGCAGGTGGGGGAGAGCCGGCTGGTCGTGCTGGACTCCCGCGCCGCGCGAGTCCTCGAACCGGACCGCCGGTCCATGCTCGACCGGCACGAGCTGGCCTGGTTGGAGGAGCAGCTCACCGGGGACGTGGACCACCTCTTCATCGGGACCTCGGTGCCCTTCCTCCTGCCCCCCGGCCTGCACGACCTGGAGGCGATCAGCGAGTCCTTCGCCGGGCAGGGTCGGCCTCGCCTGCTGCGCAAGGGCGCCGAAGCGCTGCGCCAGCTGGTGGACCTGGAGCACTGGGCCGCCTTCCAGTCCGGTTTCGGCGACGTCTTCGAGCTCGTGCTCCGCGTCTCCCGGGGCGAGCGTGGCCCGGCGCCCGCCACGATCACCTTCCTCTCCGGCGACGTGCACCACTCCTACGTGGCCGAGGTCGGGGGCGAGCACGGCAGCAGCCGGATCGTCCAAGCGGTGTGCAGCCCCATCCGCAACCCCATGCCGCCGGCGCTGCGCAGCCTGATGTCCCTCCTGGCAGCGCGGCTCGTCGCGCCGATGGCCTGGCTGCGTCGCCGCACGAAGGGGATCCCCTCCCTCGTCCGGCCGTGGTCGATCTCCCACGGTCCGTGGTTCGAGAACAACCTCGCCCTGGCGCAGGTGGAGCCCGGCTCCCTTCGGCTGAGCTGGCTGACCGGCGACGTCCGTCACGGTGACCACGACCATCCCCGCCTGCGCCGCGTGGCGCTCGTCGAGCTCGATGCGGCCGTGGGCGCCGGGGGGACCCCCGCCCGGGCCTCCGGGGGCAAACCCCAGTGACGCGAAACCTCCCCAGCGCATAGGTTCGGTGTCGAACATCCACAGACATCCGAGGGGACACTCATGGGTACACCCGTGGCCGCGAGCACCGAGGGACTGCGCAAGGTCTACGGCAGGGGACAGGCGAGCGTCAGCGCGCTCGACGGCATCGACCTGGAGATCGGCGCCGGCCAGTTCACCGCCATCATGGGGCCCTCGGGCTCCGGTAAGTCCACGCTCATGCACTGCCTCGCCGGGCTGGACTCGGTCAGCGAGGGCCGGGCACGCATCGGCGACGTCGACATCACCCGGCTGAAGGAGAAGCAGCTGACCCGGCTGCGACGGGACCGGATCGGCTTCGTCTTCCAGGCCTTCAACCTCATCCCGACGCTGACCGCCCGGGAGAACGTCCTGCTGCCGCTCGCCATCGCCGGCCGGAAGCCGGAGCAGGGCTGGTTCGACCACGTCATCGACACCGTCGGGCTGCGCGACCGACTCGAGCACCACCCCTCGGAGCTCTCCGGGGGCCAACAGCAGCGTGTCGCCTGCGCCCGCGCGCTCGTCAGCAAGCCGGAGATCGTCTTCGCGGACGAGCCGACCGGCAACCTGGACTCCACCTCCGGCGCGGAGGTGCTGAACTTCCTGCGCCGCAGCGTCGACGAGTTCGAGCAGACGATCGTCATGGTCACCCACGACGCGGTGGCCGCCAGCCACACCGACCGGGTCCTCTTCCTCGCCGACGGCCAGATCGTCGACGAGTTGTGGGAGCCGGACCGCGAGAGTGTGCTGGAGCGGATGCTCGCGCTCAGCAACCCCGGGGCGGCCTGACGTGCTGCGCACCACCTTCAAGAACCTGCTGGCGCGCAAGCTGCGCCTCCTGATGAGCGCCATGGCGATCATCCTCGGCACCGCCTTCGTCTCCGGCTCGCTGATCTTCACCGACACCCTCGGGAAGACCTTCGACGGGATCATGGACGGCGCCGTCGGTGACGTCGTGATCCAGCCGGAGCAGACCGACGACTACGGCGGGTCCGGGGGCGGTCACATCCCGGCCTCCGACGTCCGGGAGTTCGCCCAGCTGCCCGGCGCCGCACGGGCCGACGGCTCCGTGGACGCGACCGGCGTCTTCGTCGTCGGCGAGGACGGCAAGGTCGTCGGTGGGCAGGGTGCTCCCGCCCTCGCCTTCAACCACAACACCGCCCCGAACCAGCTCGGCGAGCAGCCGATGGACATCATCCGAGGGCATGCGCCGAAGGGAGCCGACGAGGTCGTCATCGACGAGGCGACCGCGGAGCGGGCCGGATACGACATCGGGGACGAGGTCCTCTTCGTCACCACCGGCGACGTCCCGAAGCTCTCCGCGGAGCTCGTGGGCGTGATGACCTTCGGCGGGGGCAGCACGGCCGGGTCCTCGATCTCCGTCTTCGACACGAAGGCTATGCAGAAGTACTTCATGGACGGCAAGGACGCCTACTCCTCCGTCTGGGTCACGGCGAAGGACGGGGTCAGCCAGAAGCAGCTGCTCGAGCAGGCCAAGCCGCTGACCCCGGACGGCTACAAGGCCTGGACCGGCAAGCACCTCGCTGAGGAGAACGCCAGTGACGTCGAGCAGGCGCTCGGCTTCATCACGACCTTCCTGCTCGTCTTCGCCGGCATCGCCCTCTTCGTCGGCTCCTTCCTCATCATCAACACCTTCGGGATCCTCGTCGCCCAGCGCGGACGCGAGCTGGCCCTGCTGCGCGCCATGGGCGCCTCACGGGGACAGGTGACCCGCTCGGTGCTCGTCGAGGCCTTCGTCGTCGGGGTCGTCGGGTCCACGCTGGGTCTGGGCCTCGGGGTCCTGCTCGCGCTCGGCATCCAGGGCCTCTTCGCCCAGGTCGGCCTGGACCTCAGCGGCAGCGACCTCGTCTTCGCCCCGCGCACCGTCATCGCCGTCTACGCGGTCGGCATCCTCGTCACGATGCTCGCCGCCTGGCTCCCCGCCCGGCGGGCGGGCCGGGTCGCGCCGATCGAGGCCATGCGCGAGAGCGCGGCGACCGGCGTGGGCCACCACCCGGTACGCCGTGCCCTCGAGGTGCTCGTGCTCCTCGCCGGGCTGGCGGCCTTCCTGGCCGGGCTCTTCGTCATCGACGAGCACGAGATCTGGTGGATCGGCATCGGCATCGTCGGGCTCGTCCTCGGTACCGCATTCCTGGCGCCTCTCGTCGGCCGGCCCCTCATCGCCGCTCTCGGCGCGGTGTACCGGGGCATCTTCGGCAGCGTCGGTCGGATGGCGCAGCAGAACACCGTGCGCAACCCCGGCAGGACCGCCGCCACGGCCTCGGCCCTGATGATCGGGATGACCCTCGTCGCCCTCATGGGCGTCGTGGCATCGAGCGCCAAGGCGAGCATCGACAAGCAGATCGACGAGACCTTCCGCGCCGACTTCATCCTCAGCAATGCCGTCGGGCAGCCCTTCTCCTCCTCGGTCGCGAAGCAGGCAGGGAAGATCGACGGGGTGCGCGAGGTCTCTCCGGTGCGCTTCGTCTCCGCCAAGGTCGACGATGGACAGATCTTCACCACCGCGATCGACCCGGACAGCTTCCGTGACGTCGAGAAGATCGACGTGACCTCGGGCAGCGCCGACCTGGACGAGGACTCGGTGCTGATGTCCAGCAAGCACGAGGAGGGGCGCCAGGTCGGCGACACCGTGAAGGTCGAGATGGGCTCGAGCACCCGCGAGCTGACCGTGGCCGGCTTCTACGACGAGATCCAGGCGATCGGTACCCCGGACGTGCTCATGTCGGTCGACACCGTCTCCGACATGGGCGGAGCGGCCGCCGACAACTGGGACTTCATCTTCCTCGCCGACGGCGCGGACAAGTCGGCGGTGAAGAAGGACATCGAGTCCCTCGTCGCCGACCAGCCGCTCGTGACCGTCAAGGACCAGGCCGGGTACGCCGCCGAGCAGAGCGCCCAGGTCGACCAGCTGCTGTACCTGATCTACGCGCTGCTCGGGCTGGCGATCGTCATCGCCGTCCTCGGCATCGTCAACACCCTCGGGCTGTCCGTGATGGAGCGCACCCGAGAGATCGGGCTGCTGCGGGCGGTCGGGCTCGCCCGGAGCCAGCTGCGCCGGATGATCCGCCTGGAGTCGATCGCCATCGCCCTGCTGGGCGCGGTCCTCGGCATCGTCCTCGGTGTCGTCTCCGGTGTCGCCATCCAGCGCTCACTGGCCGGCGACGGCTTCACCGAGCTGGCGATCCCGTGGGTCTCGCTCGCGGTCTTCGTGGTGCTCGCCGGCGTGGTCGGGGTGCTGGCGGCGCTGCTGCCGGCCCGCCGCGCCGCCAGGATGGACATCCTCTCCGCGATCGCCGAGGAGTAGTCGCCCGGTCCACGGCAGGTCGTGGCCGGCCCGGGTCTCAGCGTCCGCCGAGCATGCTCGAGCGGACGCTGGACTCGGTGCTGGCGTAGGTCTCGCCGGCCTCGCCGAGCACCCGGGCGATGTCGTCCAGGCTGTCCTTGACCTGTCGCTGGGTGGCCCGCCACTCGGTGACGAGGTCCTGGAAGGACCCCGACGCGGTGCCGGTCCACTCGTTCTGCAGCGAGACCAGCCGGCTCATCATCGCCGCGACGGTGCTCTCGACGTCCTCGGAGATCCGAGACACGTCGGCCGAGCTGCTCGCGATGCTGTCGGTGCTGACGGAAAAGGTGCTCATGGTGTCCTCCCCTTCGGTGGTGGGCCGGGGTGGTCCCGGCCCACCTCAGACGGTAGGAGGTGCCGGCCTCATGCGCCTGGAGTTGTCCACAGGCGGGGTCGGCGGCCGCTGGGAGCGGTCGAGGGCGCGGGCGTAGCCGGCACCCATGGCCAGCAGGAGCAGCCCGCCGACGATGAAGCTGAGCACCCTGGCGATCCCGTCGAGGAAGGCCAGGTCGAAGACGAGCAGCTTCACGACTCCCAGAGCGGCGAGCAGGAGGCCGGCGGTGCGGCCGACGGAGGAGTGGCGCAGGCCGTGCTGGATCAGCGCCGCCGCGATGACGAACCACAGGAGGGTCGCCGCGGCCTGACCGGCGATGAAGCCGGTGTCCGGGGCGTCCGCGAGCTGTCCGAGCAGGGCCCCAGCGAGGACGGCGAGTCCGCCACCCCACAGCACCGCCACGGCCGCGGTGACCCGACCGACGAGGTGCTCCCGGGGCAGGACCTCCGCCCCCGCGGCCCGGTTGAGGACCAGAGCGGCGAGCACGATGCCGAGCACGGTGAGCAGGCCGGCCGGCTGCACGCGGTCGGCCCACGAGGTCAGCAGGACGTGGGGGAGGAGCGCGAGCGATCCCAGAGCGCACAGCCCGACGACGCCCGGTGCGACGACGTGGGTGGTCCGGTCCGCCAGCGCGAGCGCCGCGAAGGCCCAGCAGAGGGCCACGAGCACCGTCACCGGGCCCGCCCAGAGCCCACCCTCGGTGAGCGTGAGCGCGGTCAGCAGCGAGGCGAGTCCGGCTGCCGGCAGGGCCACCTCACGGTGCCGCAGGTGGAGGGGCGAGTCCGCGGACCGGCCCGCGAGGGTCGCCAGGAGGATCAGGCCCAGGGTGAGGACGAGCAGCAGCGCGGTGCCCAGCAACGGCTGCACGAGGAGGGTCGCGGCGAGGACGAGCGGCACAGCGGCCACCGGCACGAGCACGTTCAGCTGGCGCGGCAGCGCCTCCGCGAGCTCGCCGGCGAGGGTGACGCCCAGGACGACGAGTGCGAGCAGCAGCGCGAGCAGCGCGGCGCCGCCGGCGTCCGGCCCGAAGGCGCTGGCGCCCACGAGGTAGAGCGTGGTCGGGAGAACCCGGGCGACCTCGAAGACGTGCCAGCGCGGTCCGATCTGGGCGGCCCAGGAGGCCGTGGTGAGGACGAGGAGGAAGGAGCCGGTGAGGATCACCTCGCCGGAGCCGACGAAGGGGGCGAGCAGCGCCACCCCGAGGACGGTGAGGGAGGCGAGCAGCTCGCTGCCCCACGAACGGGCAAGGAGCACGCCGACGAGGGCGATGCCGCCGGCGAGGACGAGGCCCGGGCCGGCAGGGATCCACTCGTAGATGTTGGTCACGGCGAGCACGTCGAGGTAGGCGGTCGCGAAGCCGGTCGCGGCCAGTCCGATCGCCCCGGCCGTGCCCTGCTGGCGGCGGCGGACCCGTTCCGCGGCGACGACGAGGACGACCGCGAGGAGCGCGCCGCTGATGACGCGAGGGAGGGGACCGAAGATCCCGATCGAGATGGCGATGGCCAGGAGGAAGGCGACCCCGATGAGGGTGATGGCCGCCCCGACCACGGCGAGGATGCGGACGACGAAGCCCTCTCGTTGCCAGAGGGGTACCGGCTGTGCCTGCGGGGTTCGGACCGGACCCGCGGCCGGCGCCGGGGTCGGTACGGGTGGTGGCGGCGGTGCCACGACACCGGGGCCGGGAGGCGGCGCGGGAGCGGGCGAGGCCGCCGGCGCCGTGGTGGGAGCAGGGGGAGGAGGTGCGGTGGCCGCGTCGGCCGACTCGCTCACGAGACGGGAGCGCAGTCGGGCCAGATCGTTGCCGAAGGCGTGCATGCGGGTCATCGCCGCCGCGAAGTCGTCCTCGAGCCTGCGGATCTCATCGAGGGTCGGACCGCCTGGGATACTCATGCCCCCAGCATGCTCGGAAAAGCACGCCGGGGGCATGAGTCCTGCTACTCAGCGCCGCCTTCGAACGCCACACCCGAAGGCGGGGGTAGCACCCCTGTGGAGCCGGAGGAAGTCGGTCTGCGTCGGGGGAGGGGAACGACGGTTGGACCGTTGCTTCCTCGACCTCGGCTCCTGACACGAGTCTGGGGCATCGTCCTTGGACGGGGCTGGCACGCACCTGTGAGTCCGCTGGGTCAGCCGGCCTGGTCCTCCGGGGCGGTGGTCAGGGTCAGCTGGACCGTCTTCTCCGACCCGTCACGGATGTAGGTCACCGGGACCGTGGAGCCGATCTTGCGGGCGTGGACCAGACCGACGAGGGACTCCGCCGACTTCACCGGGGTGTCGTCGAGGGAGACGATCAGGTCGCCGCGCTGCAGCCCCGCCTCTGCGGCGGGTGTGCCGTCGACGACGCCGACGAGCTTGGCGCCGGTGCGGCTCGCGGACCCGAGCTGTGCCGTGCCGTCGGTGGGGCGCACCCCGAGGAAGGCGTGCTTGGCGTGCCCGTTGTCGATGAGCTGGTCGGCGATCCAGGACGCCTCGTCCACCGGGATGGCGAAGCCGATCCCGATGTTGCCCGCGGACTCCGAGGCCTGCCCCACGGAGGCGATCGAGGAGTTGATGCCGATGAGTCGACCGGAGGCGTCGACGAGGGCGCCGCCCGAGTTGCCGGGGTTGATCGCCGCGGAGGTCTGGATCGCCGAGGTGACGACGGGCTCGGACTGCTGCTGGGAGAAGAGGCCTTGCCCGCCCCCTTCGTCGGAGCTGCTCGTGCTCACCGGCCGGTTGAGGGCGCTCACCACTCCGGTGGTGACGGTGCCGGCCAGGCCGAGCGGGTTGCCGACGGCCATCACCGGGTCGCCCACCTGCAGGTCCTTGCTGGACCCGAGGGTGACCGGCTTGAGGTCCTTGGGCGGGTCCTTGATGGTCACGACGGCGAGGTCGGTGGACTCGTCGGTACCCGCGATGGTCGCCCGGTAGGTGGAGCCGTCGGCGAGGGAGACGGTGATCTGGCCCCCTTCGGCCGCGCCTGCGACGACGTGGTGGTTGGTCAGGACGTGGCCCTTGTCGTCGATGACGACGCCGGACCCCTGGGCGCCGGAGCTGCCGGTGCGCACGGTGATCGAGACGACGCTCGGGGCGACCGCATCGGTGACGGCGTTCCAGTCGGGGGAGTTCGAGCCGTTCTTGACCGGGACGGTCTGCGTGGAGCCCGAGGACGAAGGGGAGGCGGTCGCCGTCGTCGTGGCGCCACTGCTGGAGCCGTCGTCGGTGGCCGAGGCGATCCCCCACGTCCCGCCGGCGGCCAGCGCCGCGCTGAGCACGGCGACCGTGCCCAGCTCCGCGAGGCGACGACCGCGGCCGTGGCGATCCGGGGTGGGGTCCTGCTGTGGCGGCGTGGTGATTCCGTTTCCCTGTTCCATCGGGGGTCTCCTTCTCTCTGCCTCCACAGTGCTCCCCCCGGTTCGGTCCCACCTGTGCGCTGCCTGGACGTCAGGTGTACGTGACGGTCAGTCGTCGGAGGTGTCCACGTCGATCGCCGGCAGCGAGACGCGGAAGGTGGCACCGCCCCCGGGGGTCGGGTGCAACGAGACCGAGCCCTCGTGCTGCTCGACGATCGCGGTCACGATCGCGAGGCCGAGACCGCTGCCACCGCGGGCGCGGGAGCGGGCCTTGTCCGCCCGGTAGAAGCGCTCGAAGACCCGCTCGGCGATCCTCGGGTCGACGCCGGGGCCGTGGTCGCGCACCTCGAGCACGGCCTCGTCACCGACCCGGCCGGCCGCGACCTCGATCGGGACGTCCGAGGAGGTGTGCATCAGGGCATTGCCGATGAGGTTGCTGAGCACCTGCCGCAGCCGCGAGTCGTCGCCGCGGACGGTCTCCGGGGTCAGCTCCCCCTCCAGCGGCACGAGGTGGATGTCGCGCTCGGGGACCCGCACACGCGCGTCGTGGACGGCGTCGCCGGCGAGGACGAGCAGGTCGACCGTGGTGATCTCCAGGGGGCGCTCGTCGTCGAGGCGGGCGAGGGTGAGCAGGTCCTCGACGAGCCCGCTCATCCGGGCGGCCTCGCCCTCGATCCGGCCCATGATCTGGCCGATCTGCTCGAGGTCGCCGGCGGCGCCCTGGCGGTAGAGCTCGGCGTACCCGCGCACCGTCGCGAGCGGGGTGCGCAGCTCGTGACTGGCATCGGCGACGAACTGGCGCATCTTGACCTCGGAGGCCTCCTGCACCCGGAAGCTGCGCTCGACCTGGCCGAGCATGGAGTTGATCGACTCGCTCAGGCTGGCCACCTCGTCCCGGCTGTGCCGGATCGGGACGCGCCTGGCCAGGTCACCGGCGGCGATGGCCGCGGCGGTGTCCTCGATGCGGCGAAGGGGGCGGAAGGCGCGCCGCGTGGCGAACCACCCGAGCACACCGCAGGCGATGACCGCCATGACTCCCATGCTCGTCGCGGCGATGGCCATCCGGTGCACCGTGCTCTGCACCCCGCGCAGCGGGACGCCGACGGCGACGGTCGCGGACCCGTCGTCGACCGCGCCGGCGACGAAGCGCCACTGCATGTCGCCGTTGGCCGAGGAGACGGTGAAGGGCTTGCCGGTCCGCACGCGCGGGTCGTCCGGAAGGATCTTCGGGACCGCCGGCTGGAGCGGCTCCCCGGTGGGGTTGCGGGTCCAGCCGTGGTCGGAGCCCACCGGCATGTAGATGAAGGCGTAGTTGCTCGGGAGCTCGGAGCGCCCGCGGGTGTTGGTGAACCCCTCGTCGAGGCTGGTCTGGGCGACCGGCTCGGCGACCGCGACGAGCTGGTCGTCGATGTTGGCCACGAGGTCCCGCTGGAGCAGGTAGGCGGTCACCGTCGAGGTGATCGTCAGCGCCGCGAGGAGCAGGCTCAGCAGGATGACGATGAGGCGCCAGGTGAGGGGGACGGCCTCCAGGCGCCTGACGATCGACTCGGAGAGCCGGCGCACGGTCACCCCTCGGGCGGGAGGCGCAGGACGTAGCCGAAGCCGCGCTTGGTGTGGATCAACGGCTGGTGGCCCTCGGTGTCGATCTTGCGGCGCAGGTAGGAGATGTAGGACTCCACGATGCCCATCTCACCGCGGAAGTCGTAGTCCCAGACGTGGTCGAGGATCTGGGCCTTGGACAGCACCCGGTTGGGGTTGAGCATCAGGTAGCGCAGCAGCTTGAACTCGGTGGGCGAGACGTCGACGACCCGGCCGTCCCGGCGCACCTCGTGGGCGTCGTCGTCCAGCTCGAGGTCGGCGAAACGCAGCACCGCCTCGGTGGAGGGGGAGTGCAGGCTGCGGCGGAGGATGACGCGGATCCGGGCGATGACCTCCTCGAGGGAGAAGGGCTTGGTCACGTAGTCGTCGCCGCCGACCGTGAGGCCCTTGAGCTTGTCGTCGAGGGAGTCGCGGGCCGTGAGGAAGAGGATCGGCTGGTGGCGCTCGGCCGCGCGCAGTTGCGAGGCGACCTCGAAGCCGTCGATGTCCGGCAGCATGATGTCCAGGACGATCAGGTCGGGTTCGATGCGGTGGACCAGGTCCAGGGCCGTGCCGCCGTCACCGGCGACCTCGACCTGGAAGCCCGCGAACCGCAGCGAGGTCGCGAGGAGCTCACGGATGTTCGGCTCGTCCTCGACCACGAGGAGGCAGGGGGCCAGCTCGTCCGGCGTCTGGTGGGTGCTCACGACTCCAATTGTGGGAGCGGTTCCTGTGCATTGGCTGGATGCGTGCTGGGCACTGAGGCGGGTGTGACGCATGTTGCGGTGTGGTAACGAAGGAGTCACGCCCTCGTCTAACCCTTGTACGGGGCGCCTCCCACCTGTTGAAGTCATGGCATCACGGGGTGGGTGAGCTGCAGGGCACCACGCCGGCGGTAGGTCGTGTCGGCCATCGTCGCCCTCCCCAAGACGGAGGGAGCGATATGCGCACGACGCGAGTGCTGGCAGGGGCGGCTGCTGCCGCCATGGCCCTGACGATGGCGGCCTGTGGCGAGTCGGGGGACTCCGGCGGGTCCGGTGGCGGTGGCGAAGGGGGCGACACCCTCGCCAAGATCAAGGACGAGGGCTCCATCACCGTGGGTATCGCCGGCGAGAACCCGTACTCCTTCCAGGAGGACGGTGAGCTCAAGGGTGCGACGATCGCGATCCACAAGAAGGTCTTCAAGGAGCTGGGGGTCGACGAGGTCAAGGCCGTCAAGACCGAGTTCGGCTCGCTCATCCCCGGTCTGAACGCCGGGCGCTTCGACGCCGTCTCCGCCGGTATGTCGATCCTGCCCGATCGGTGCAAGCAGGCCGACTTCGGCAGCCCGGAGATCCTCTACACGACCGCGTTGATGGTCCCGAAGGGCAACCCGGAGAACGTCAACGACCTGCACGACATGGCGGACGCCGACCTGAAGCTGGCCACCGAGAGCGGTGCCATCGAGTCCGACTACGCCAAGAAAATGGGCCTCCAGACGGTGACCGTGGCCAGCCCGGAGGACGGGCAGGAGGCGGTGGAGCGCGGCCGCGCCGACGCCTTCGCGCTGACCGCCATCTCGCTGCGGACGATGGCCGAGGAGAACCCCGACGGCAAGGTCGAGGTCACCAAGCCCTTCGTCGCGATCGTCGACGGCGTCGAGCAGGCCGGCGCCGGCGCCACCGTCTTCCGCAAGGACGACGACAAGCTGCGCAAGGCCTACGACAAGGAGGTCGAGAAGATCATCGGCAACAAGAAGGCCTTCCTGGACACCATCGGCGAGTACGGCTTCACGGACGCCGAGCGGCCGAAGGGTGACTTCACCACCGAGGAGCTGTGCAACGGTGATCTGCCCAAGGCCACTGCCACCGAGGCCGTTCCGGATAAGTGACGGACAATCTTGATGCGCTGAGGGACGCCCTGCCGCAGCTCACCGACGGCGTGATCGTCACGCTGCAGCTGAGCATCGGCGGGGCGGTCCTCGCGTTCATCGTCTCCATCGCGCTCGGCCTGCTGAGCATCGCCCCGCTCCCGGCCGCGCGGTGGCTCGCCACGGTCGTCGTGGAGTTCTTCCGCGGTACCTCGCTGGTCGTCCAGCTCTTCTGGCTGTACTACGTCCTTCCGCTCTTCGGGATCAGCTGGGACGCCGTCATCACCGGCGTGATCGCCCTGGGACTGAACTACGGCGCCTACGGGGCGGAGATCGTTCGCGGGTCGATCAACTCGGTCGACCGTGGGCAGTGGGAGGGCTCGACCGCACTGAACCTCTCCCGCTTCACGCGGATGCGGCACGTCATCTGGCCGCAGGCCTGGGCGCTGATGCTCTCCGGCTACAACAACCTCCTGGTCATGCTCATCAAGGGAACGGCCGTGGCGCTCTTCATTGGGATGCAGGACCTGACCGCCGAAGTCGAGGAGCTGCGGAAGGACACCTCGACGTTCTTCGCGTTCGGCGTCGGATTCCTCATCTTCTACGTCATCGCGCTCGTGGGGTCCCAGGCCGTGCGCCTGCTGGAGAAGCGAGCCCGTCGCAAGCTGGGCATGCCCGTCGGTAGTGCGCACTCGGGAGCGGGGGTGAGCCTGTGATGACCACCACCACGACGGAGCGCGCCGTGGGCGGACGTGAGCGCGTGCCACTGACTCGGTCGCTCATCGCGCTGTTCGTGTGCGCCGGCGTGCTGTCGCTCGTCGCCGCCGCGATCGGCGCCACGAACCTCGACCTGCCCCGGACCGCCTCGTTCTTCGCGGCGACGGTGGTCCTCGGTGGGCTGCCAACGCTGATCCTCGGGCTGCTGGCCGTGCGAAGGAACGCCACCAACCGACCACTGGCGGACAGGTTGACCCGCATCGGGTGGATCATGTTCGGCCTGCTCGTCGTGCTCCTGGCCGTCTCCCTCCTGCAGTTGTGGTCCACGACGGACTCCTTCCAGGAGTTCTGGAGCTGGGAGCACGCCGTGGAGGTACTCCCGACCCTGCTGGAGACCTTTGTCAAGACCACCCTGCTGATCACGGTCGTCGGCACGGTGATCGCCGCCCTGCTCGGCCTCGTGCTGGCGGTGGCCACCGAGAGCCTGCCGAGGGTGCTCACGGCGATCCTGCGCTGGCTCATGGACGTCGTCCGGATGACGCCGCTGATCATGCAGCTGATCTTCGTCAGCTACCTCGTGCCGGCCGAGTGGTCGTTGTTGTGGGTCGGCACCGTCGTCATCGGGGTGCACTACGCGATGTACATGGCGGAGTCCTACATCGCCGGCATCGCCTCGGTGGACGTCGGTCAGTGGGAGGCTGCCAAGTCACTCAGCCTGCCGCGGGGGCGCACCTGGCAGGCGGTCGTCCTCCCGCAGGCACTGCGGGCGACACTCCCCTCGCTCGGCAACTGGGCCATCTCGATGTTCAAGGACACCCCGTACCTCTTCGGCATCTACGTGGTCGAGATGGTGACCGAGGCCCAGCAGTACGGCGCGAGCACCTTCCGGTACAACGAGGCCCTCACGATCGCCGGCCTCATCTTCCTCGTCGCGAGCCTGATCACGGCCGTGGCCGTCCGCAGACTGGAGAAAGCCCTTGTCTACTGAGCCCCAGACCAGCCCGTCGCCCGGAGCCGCGAGCAGCGGTGAACCGGTCATCCGGTTCGAGGACGTGGAGAAGAAGTTCGGTCAGAACACCGTCCTGTCCGGGCTGAACTTCGACGTCGCCCACGGCGAGCGGGTCACCCTCATCGGGCCGAGCGGGTCCGGCAAGACGACGATCCTGCGGCTCGTCATGACGCTCGAGGAGCTCACGGGCGGCTACATCTGGATCAACGGCGAGCCGTTGACCCACGATCGCCGCAACGGTCAACGGGTGGCGTTGCGCCCCAAGGAGGTCGCGCAGACCCGCAAGAAGATCGGGATGGTCTTCCAGCACTTCAACCTCTTCCCGAACATGTCGGTCATCGAGAACCTCATGGAGGCCCCGGTGCACGTGCTCGGTCGGGACAAGGCGTCCGCGAAGGACCGGGGTATGCAGCTGCTGGAGCAGGTCGGTCTCGGTGACCGGGCCGAGGCGCACCCGACCCAGCTCTCCGGCGGGCAGAAGCAGCGCGTCGCGATCGCCCGTGCCCTGGCCATGGACCCGGAGATCCTGCTGCTGGACGAGGTCACCTCGGCGCTCGACCCCGAGCTCGTCGGGGACGTCCTCGGTGTGCTGCGCGAGGTCGCCGAGAACACCGACATCTCGATGCTCATCGTCACCCACGAGATGCAGTTCGCCCGCGACGTCTCGCACAAGGTGATGATGTTCGACGGCGGTCAGGTCATCGAGCAGGGCAAGCCCGACGACATCCTGGGCAACCCGCAGCACGAGCGCACCCAGCGCTTCCTGACCTCGATCCTCTGACCCTTCGAGACGCTTGCTGCGCAAGCTCCTCAGGGACCGGGGTCGCTCAGAGGTCGGCGGCGTCGATGATCCGGTAGGCGTAGCCCTGCTCGGCGAGGAAGCGCTGCCGGTGCGCAGCGAAC
>CAYLUX010000055.1:0-16042 GCA_964386935.1 uncultured Janibacter sp. | reverse complement strand
GGCAGCGCGTAACCACCCTCGACCGGCTCGATCAGCCCGTCCTCGAGCAGGCCGGCCAGACACCGCTCGACCTTCGCCTCGTCATCCGGCCACACCAGGTCCACCGCGGTCCGCGGCACCGGGTCGGGACTCTCCCGCAGCAGCTGCACGATCCGCCCACGCACCTGCCGGTCCGTGCCGTGCCAGGCCTGCCCGCGTCGGGGCGGCCCCTCCTGCTCCGGCCGGCCGGCGAGCTGCCACGCGCACAGCGACGCCACCGGGCACTCGTCGCACCGGGGGGAGCGCGCGGTGCACACGAGGGCACCGAGCTCCATGACCGCGGCATTCCACGCGTTCGCCTCGTCCCGGTCCGCGGGCATCGACTCCGCCGCGAGTCGTGACTCGGCCACCGTCAGCGCCCGCGCCGCATGCTGCTCACCACTGACCGCCCGCGCCAGCACCCGACGCACGTTGGTGTCGACGACCGGCAGCGGCTCGCCGAAGGCGAAGGAGGCGACCGCCGCCGCGGTGTACGCCCCGACGCCGGGCAGCGCCAGCAGGTCCTCGTGGTCGCGCGGCACGTCACCCCCGTGGCGCTCCACCATCACGCCCGCCGACTCCCACAGCCGCAGTGCCCGCCGGGGGTACCCGAGCCGGTCCCACATGCGCACGGCCTCGCCGGGGGAGTCCGCCGCCAGATCGGCGGGCGTCGGCCACCGCTCCAGCCACCGCTCCCAGACCGGCTGCACGCGGGCCACCGGGGTCTGCTGGGACATCACCTCCGAGAGGTAGATCCCCCACGCCGAGCACTCGGGGTGGCGCCACGGCAGGTCCCGACCGGCACGCTCGTACCAGTCGAGCACCGCCCGATGCAGCGCCCGCGCCATCTCAGACGTAGCGCTCCAGGATCGAGGACTCGGCGAGCCGGGAGAGCCCCTCGCGCACCGTGCGGGCGCGCAGCTCCCCGACGCCGTCGACGGTCATCAGCTCGTCGATCCCCGCGGCCAGCAGCGGCTGCAGCGACCCGAAGCGCTCCGCCAGCCGCTCGATGATCGCCCCGGGCAGCCGCGGGATCTTCGAGAGCAGCCGCAGCCCGCGCGGGTGCACGCTGCCGTCGAGGGACTCGCCGACGATGCCGAAGCCCATCGTCTTGGCGACCTGCCCCAGGTCGAGCAGCTCGGTGGCGTCCAGCTCACCGAGGTTGGTCAGGACGTCCTCGGCGGTGCACACGGCGCCCTCGGTGTGCAGGTAGTCCAGGATCAGCGCGTGCATGTCCTCGTCCAGCCCGACGGTCAGCTCCTCCAGCTGGAGGGTGAGCAGCCGGCCGTCGACGCCGAGCTCGAGGATGTAGCCGGCGATCTCGGTGCGGATGCGGCTGACCATCTCCAGGCGCTGCAGCACGATCGCGACGTCGCGGACGGTGACGAGGTCCTCGACCTCGAGCGCGGAGAGGGTGCCGGTGACCTCGTCGAGCCGGGACTTGTAGCGCTCCAGGGTCTGCATCGCCTGGTTGGCCTGCGAGACGAGCTCGGTCGTCGTGCGCAGCACGTGCCGGGTCCCGTCGACGTACAGCGCGATGATGTGCATCGACTGGCTGACGGAGACCACCGGGTGACCGGTCTGCCGGGCGACTCGCTCCGCGGTGCGGTGGCGGGTGCCGGACTCCACGGTCTCGATCGCGGGGTCGGGCACGAGCTGGACGGCAGCCTTGCGGATCCGGCCCACGGAGGAGTCGACGACGACCGCGCCGTCCATCTTGGCCAGCTCGCGCAGTCGTGTCGCGGAGAAGCCGACGTCCAGGTCGAAGCCCCCCGTGCACAGCGAGGCGACGAGTCGGTCGTAGCCGAGGACGATCAGGGCGCCGGTGTTGCCGCGCAGGATCCGCTCGAGCCCGTCGCGCAGCTCGCTCCCCGGCGCGACCGCGGCGAGGGTCGACCGGAACAGCTCGGACGTGAAGGGTTCGGGCACGGGCTGAGTCTAAGCCTTGGTCCGGGGGCTCGCAGCGAGGCGACCGAAGGGGGCTACGGCCCCACCGGGTGGAGCCGGAACCGTTCTGCGGGAGTCTGGTTCACGTGGTGGATGGCGCCCTGGACGTCGACCACCTCGATGACCTCCATGCCCTCCGGCGGGGCGACGTCGGCCAGGGCACCGCGCGGCACGAGCGCGGTCCGGAAGCCGAGCCGCGCTGCCTCCGACAGGCGGCGCGAGACGCCCACCGCGGGTCGCACCTCACCGCTGAGCCCGACCTCGCCGAGGGCGAGCAGGTCGTGTGGGACCGGCTTGTCCAGGATCGCGCTCGCGATCGCGATCGCGACGGCCAGGTCGCTCGCCGGCTCGGTGATCTTCACCCCGCCCACGGTCGAGACGTAGCAGTCCGAGGCGCCGATCGGTGCGCCGGCCCGCTTGTCCAGCACCGCGATGATCATCGAGACCCGGCCGGAGTCCAGGCCGACGTTCGCTCGCCGCGGGGTCGGGATCGCCGACGGGGTGACGAGGGCCTGCACCTCGACGACGAGAGGGCGGCGCCCTTCGAGCGTCACGGTGGCGCAGGTGCCGGGGACGGTCACGTGCCGGCTGGAGAGGAAGAGCCCGCTCGGGTCGCTCAACCCGACGATCCCGCGCTCGGACAGGTCGAAGCAGCCCACCTCGTCGGTGGGGCCGTAGCGGTTCTTCACCGCGCGCACCAGCCGCAGCCGCGAGTGCCGGTCACCGTCGAACTGCACGACGACGTCGACGAGGTGCTCCAGCACGCGGGGCCCGGCGATCGACCCCTCCTTGGTGACGTGCCCGACGAGCAGCATCGCGAAGCCGCCGACCTTCGCCCGCTGGATCAGCGCGCGCGCCACCTCGCGCACCTGCGCGGCATTGCCCGCCGCGCCGTCGATCTCCGCGGAGGCGACGGTCTGCACCGAGTCGACGACGACGAGGTCGGGGCGCACCTGGTCGATCTGCCCCAGCACCGTGGCCAGGTCGGTCTCCGAGGCGAGGTAGAGGTCGTCGGCGACGGCGTCGATGCGCTCGGCCCGCCCGCGCACCTGCGCCGCGGACTCCTCGCCGCTGATGTAGAGCACCCGTCGCTCCTCGCCCACCCGGGCGGCGACGTCCAGCAGGAGGGTGGACTTGCCGATCCCCGGCTCGCCCGCGACGAGGACGACCGACCCGGGCACGAGCCCGCCGCCGAGCACCCGGTCGAACTCCGGCACCCGGGTGCTGCGCGCGCTCGCCTCATCGACGTCGACCTCGCGGATCGGGACCGCGGGCCGCTCCACCCGCGCCGCCGCCAGCGGGCGCGCCGCCTCGACGCCGGTCTCCTCGACCGTGCCCCAGGCCTGGCACTCACCGCACCGACCGACCCACTTGACCGTGCTCCAGCCGCACTCGCTGCAGCGGAAGCTCGCGCCGCCCTTCTTGCTCGCCATGGCAGAAACCTACGTGCCGGCCCCGACAACGACGGCGACCCGACTCACAGGTCGTGGAACATCTTCCCCGGGTTGAGGATCCCCAGCGGGTCCAGTGCCTCCTTGACCGCCCGGTGCAGCTGCCGGTTGCCCTCGTCGAGCTCGTGGGAGAGCCAGCGCCGCTTCAGGTGTCCGACCCCGTGCTCGCCGGTGATCGTCCCGCCGAGCTCCAGGCCGATCTCCATGATCCGGTCGAAGGCCAGCTCCGCCCGCGCCACGCTCGCCGGGTCGGAGGAGTCGAAGAAGACCGACGGGTGGGTGTTGCCGTCACCCGCGTGCGCCGCGACCGCGATCGTCAGGCCGGACTCCTCGCGCACGTCCTCGAGCCGGTCGTAGAACTCCGGCAGCCGGGTGCGTGGCAGACACACGTCGTCGAGCAGCTGGCCGCCGCCGTGGCTCTGGGCCCACTTCTCGTAGGAAGGCTGGGCCATCCGCCGCATCTCCACCAGGGCCGCGCTGTCCGCGGGGTCGTCCGAGACGGCGACGTCGAGGGCGCCGTGGGCCTGCGCGAACTCACCGAGCGCCTCGACCTCCGCCTGCGCGGCCGCGAGGCTGCCGCCGCCGTCGGACTGCACGAGCAGCATCGCCCCGGCGTCAGCGTCGACGTCGGCGTAGCCGCACTCGGCGAGGATCTGCAGCGTCGCGCGGTCCATCGACTCCACGAGCGATGGCTGCGCGCCGGAGGCCATGAGGTCGGCGACGGTGGATGCGGCGGCGCGGATGTCGGGGAAGGTCGCCACCGCGGTCACCGCCTCCGGCAGTGCCGGCACGAGGCGCAGCGTGACCTCGACGACGACGCCGAGGGTGCCCTCCGAGCCGACGATCAGGCCGCGCAGGTCGAGGCCGGCGACCCCCTTCGCCGTGGTGGTCCCGAGGGTGGTGAGGGTGCCGTCGGCGAGCACGACCCGCAGCCGGCGCACGTAGTCGCGGGTGACGCCGTAGCGGACGCAGCACAGGCCGCCGGCATTCGTGGCGACGTTGCCGCCGATCGAGGAGATCGCGACCGACCCCGGGTCCGGCGGGTAGGACAGACCGTGCTCGGCAACGGCGTCCTTGAGGTCCTGGTTGATGATGCCGGGCTCGACGGTGACGGTGCGCTCGGCCGGGTCGATCCCGAGCACCCGGTCCATCCGCTCCACCGAGAGCAGCAGGCACCCGGGGACGGCGTTCGCGCCGCCGGAGAGACCGGTGCGGGCGCCCTGGGGCACGACGGGCACCTCGTGGCGGGTGGCGAAGCGCATCGTCGCCTTCACGTCCTCGATCGTGCGGGCCCGCACCAGCCCGACGGCACCGTCGGAGGGGCAGAAGAGCGCCTGGTCCATGGAGTGCGCGCCGACGACGTCCGGGTCGGTGACGAGCACCCCGTCGCCGAGCTCGGCGGCCAGCTCGGTCTGCAGCAGCTCGGGGAGGGTCATCGTCGTGCTTCCAGGGTGGCGGGGTGGACCAGCAGCGGCAGCAGGCTCCGCCCCTCCGGCGAAGGGCGCCCGCCCCGCGTGCTCGACGTGGCGACCTCCACGAGCTCCAGGTGCGCCTCGCAGCGACGGGCCAGCTCGGCGTAGCCGGCCTCACCCATCAGCTCGATCAGCCCGGCGCGCTCGCTGACGTAGACCGGGTCGGCGCCCACGTGCGCGTCCGGGCTGCCGGAGCAGTACCAGTCCAGGTCGTGCCCGCCGGGGCCCCACCCGCGCCGGTCGTACTCGCCGATGCTCACCTCGAGGTACTCGGTGCCGTCGGGCAGCTCGACGTCGCGGTAGGTGCGGCGGATCGGCAGCTGCCAGCACACGTCCGGCTTGAGGGTGTGCGGCTCGACCTCCTCGAGCAGCGCGTGCTGGTGCAGCGCGCAGCCGGCGCCGGCGGGGAAGCCCGGCCGGTTGAAGAAGATGCAAGCGCCGTCGACCACCTTGGTCTTCAGCTCCCCGTCCTCCTTCTCGGTCCAGGCGGAGCGCTTCGTGCTGCCCGGGTGCAGCTGCCACTCGTCCTCGCCGAGCTCCTCGGCGACCCGCTGGACCCTCCGGATGTCGTCCTCGTCGGTGAAGTGCGCGCCGAGCACGCAGCAGCCGAAGTCGGGGTTCTCGGCATCGATCCCGTGGCAGCCCTGCCCGAAGATGCACGTCCACGACGAGGTCAGCCACGTCAGGTCGCAGCGGAAGCGCTGCCCCTCCTCGGCGGGGTCGTCGAACTCGACCCACGTGCGCGCCGTCGCCAGGTCGGTCTCGAGGCTCGTGCCCGCCGTCTGATCCACCACGGCGTCACCCTACGACCCGTCGGTACGCCACGCACGGGGTCCGGCGGGCTACGGTTGCCGGGTGCGTCTGGGAGTCATCGACATCGGATCCAACACGGTCCACCTGCTGATCGTCGACGCCCACCACGGTGCGGCACCGATCCCCGCGACCTCCCACAAGCTGCCCATGCGCCTCGCCGAGCACGTGGACGACGAAGGGCGGATCCGCGAGTCCGGGACGAGCGCCCTGACCGCCTTCGTGCAGGAGTGCCTCGACGTGGCGGAGGAACTGGGGGCCGAGGAGATCCTCGCCTTCGCGACGAGCGCGATCCGCGAGGCGCCCAACGGCGACGAGGTGCTCGCGCAGGTCGGTGCCGACGCCGGGGTCGAACTGCAGGTGCTCGGCGGGGAGGACGAGGCGCGTCTGACCTTCCTCGCCGCGCGCCGGTGGGAGGGCTGGTCCGCCGGTCGGCTGCTCGTGCTCGACATCGGCGGCGGCTCCCTGGAGATCACCCTCGGCGACGACGAGGAGCCGGACGTGGCCCGCTCGCTGCTGCTCGGCGCCGGCCGGGTGACCCGCGAGCTGCTGCCCGCCGACCCGCCGTCACCGGAGGAGATCCGCGCCGCCCGCAAGCACGTGCGCGCCACCATCGCCCGCGAGATCCGCCCCTTCGCCCGCTCTGGTGACCCGGACACCGTCCTCGGCACGAGCAAGACGATGCGCTCGCTGGCCCGCATCGCCGGGGCCGCCCCGAGCGTGCAGGGCCCCTACGTCACCCGCGTGCTGCGCCTCGCCGACGTCACGGAGATCATCGCTCGCGTCAGTCCGATGAGCGCGAAGGAGCGTGCCTCGCTGCCGGGCGTCTCGATCCATCGCGCCCACCAGCTGCTCGCCGGGTCGATCGTCGCCGAGGCCGCGATGGACCTGCTCGGCGTGCGCGAGCTGGAGATCTGCCCCTGGGCGATGCGCGAGGGCGTGCTGCTGCGGTACCTGGAGCAGCTGGCCTGAGGCGCCGCGGGTCTAGGCTCGGAGCATGGCTGCTCCTCCCGCCCCCGTGCCCGTCGGCCTCTCCACGGCATCGGTCTACCCCGAGGGCGCCGCGGCGGCCTTCGACATCGCCGCGGACCTGGGCTACGACGGCGTCGAGGTCATGGTCTGGGCCGACCCGGTCTCGCAGAACGCACGCGCCCTTCGCGCCCTCTCGGAGCACCACGGCATCCCGATCCTGTCCGTCCACGCCCCGACGCTGCTGCTCACCCAGCGGGTGATGAGCCAGGACCCGTGGGGCAAGATCGACGGCTCCATCGAGCTGGCCCACGCGGTCGGCGCCCCGACGGTGGTGCTGCACCCGCCCTTCCGGTGGCAGCGCGGGTACGCCCACGAGTTCGTCGAGGGGGTCGCGGAGCGGGAGCGCGCCGACGGCGAGATCGTGCTCGCGGTGGAGAACATGTTCCCGTGGGCGGTGCGCGGCCGGGCGATGCAGGCCTACCTGCCGCACTGGGACCCGGTGCCGCAGTCCTACGAGCACGTGACGATCGACCTCTCGCACACCGCCACCGCCCGCAGCGACGCGATGCAGATGGTCACCGACCTGGGCCCGCGGCTGGCGCACATCCACCTCGCCGACGGGTACCCGACGACGCTCAAGGACGACCACCTCGTGCCCGGCCGCGGCAGCCAACCGTGCTCCGAGGTGCTGCAGCACGTGGCCGGCAGCGGCTTCTCCGGGTCGGTGGTGCTCGAGGTGGGCACGCGCCGGCACCCGCGTCGTCGCCGGGACGACCTGCGCGAGTCGCTCGACTTCGCCCGTCGGCACCTCGGCCAGATCCCGGCGGACGCGGCCGCGGGCCACGCGGCGTCGTGAGCCCGAGAGGGCGCCGTCCCGGTGGCGCGAGCACCCGTGAGGAGATCCTCGAAGCGGCGCGAGCGGCCTTCGCGGCGAACGGTTTCGACCGCACGTCGCTGCGCGGCATCGCTCGTGCCGCCGGGGTCGACCCGGCGCTCGTGCACCACTACTTCGACGGCAAGGAGGCCCTCTTCGAGGAGGTCGTCGGCCTGCCGCACGGGATCGACGAGCTCATCACCACCGCTGTGAGCGGCCCGCGCGAGCAGGCGGGGGAGCGGATCGTGGCGACCTTCATCTCGGTCTGGGACTCACCGCAGGGGCGGGAGCGCTTCCAGGCGCTCGTGCGCTCGGCCGCCACCCATGCCGACGCGGCCCACCTGCTGCGGGACTTCGTCTCCCGCACCGTCCTCGCCCGCATCGCCGCCGCCCTGGCCGAGGGGGACGAAGGGGGCCGGCCCCCTTCGGACCTGGCGATCGCCGCCGCCGGCGCGCAGCTCGTGGGTCTGGCGATGCTGCGCTACATCATCGAGGTGCCGGCGATGGCGCAGGCGGACCCGGCCGAGGTGGTCGCGACCGTCGCCCCGACCGTGCAGCGTCTCCTCGTGGGCTGACCCACCGCCGGGAAAAAAGGGGGAGACGCCGGACAGGGGAGCGGTGTAGTATTCATCGCATGATGAATTACGCGGTGGAGATCGCCGGTCTGCGGGTGAGCAGGGGCGGCCGGCTCGTCATCCCCGACCTCGACCTGCGCGTCCCCGCAGGGCAGATCGTCGGGCTGCTCGGCCCCAGCGGCGGTGGCAAGTCGACCGTCATGCGCGCCGTGGTCGGCGTGCAGCAGGTGGAGGCCGGCGAGGTCACGGTGCTCGGCCGACCCGCCGGCACCCCGCAGCTGCGCCGCCGCGTCGCCTACGTGACCCAGTCACCGAGCATCTACGGCGACCTGAGCGTGATGGAGAACGTCACCCACCTCGCCTCCCTCCTCGGCCTGCCCGACCCGAAGGGTGCGGCCGCCGAGGCCATCGAGCGCGTCGACCTCACGAGTCACGCCGAGTCCCGCGCCGACGCACTCTCCGGTGGCCAGCAGGGCCGGGCATCGCTCGCCGGTGCCCTCGTCGGGGACCCGGAGCTGCTCGTCCTCGACGAGCCCACCGTCGGTCTGGACCCGGTGCTGCGGCGCGACCTGTGGGACCTCTTCCGCAGCCTCGCCGCCGACGGCGCCACCCTCCTCGTCTCCAGCCACGTCATGGACGAGGCGAGCCGGTGCGACCGGCTCGTGCTGCTCCGCGAGGGTCGGGTCCTCGCCGACGACACCCTCGAGGGGCTGCTCACGAGGACGGGTGCGAAGGACGCCGAGGGTGCCTTCCTCACCCTCGTCGACGCAGCGGCGGAGGAGGCGGCATGAACCCCCGGCTCACCCTCGTCACCGCCGGCCGCGTGCTGCGCCAGATCCGCCGCGACCGGCGCACGCTGGCGATGATGCTCGTCGTGCCCGTGGTCCTCATGGGGCTGCTCGCGTGGGTCTACGACGACAACCCGCTCTTCGACCGGGTGGGGCCCACGCTCGTGGCGATCTTCCCCTTCGTCGTGATGTTCCTCGCCACCAGCGTCGGCACGTTGCGCGAGCGCACGAGCGGCACCCTGGAGCGGCTGCTGACCACCCCGGTCGGCAAGGGCGACATCGTCCTCGGCTACGCCCTCGCCTTCGGCCTGCTCGCGGTCATCCAGGGCCTCGTCGTCGTCGGCTTCTCGGTGACCCTCTTCGGTCTGGACGTCGTCGGCCCGCTCACCTGGCTCATGGCGGTCGTCGTCGCGAGCGGCCTGATGGGGACCGCGCTGGGGCTGCTCGCCTCGGCCTTCGCGGCAACGGAGTTCCAGGCGGTGCAGATGATGCCGGCCTTCGTGCTGCCGCAGTTCCTCCTCTGCGGACTGCTCGTCCCCAGGGACTCGCTGCCGCAGGTGCTGGAGTGGATCTCCGACGTGCTGCCGCTGTCCTACCTCGTCGACGCCGCCCAGTCGGTCGCGACGACGAGCGACCCCGCCGGCGACCTCGTCACGCCCGGGCTCGCGATCCTGGTCTGGCTCGTGGTCTCCCTCGGCCTCGGCAGCGTCACCCTGCGCCGTCGCACCCCGTGAGGGCGCCGCGGCCCCGACTAGAGTGACCGCGTGAAGCGACTCCTCGTCCTCGTCAACGCGTCGGCGGGCAGCGCCGACCGCACCACCCTCGAGACCGTCGTGGAGACGCTGCGCTCCGGCGCCGAGGTCGAGGTGCGCGAGACGAAGGACATCGACGACATCGCCGACGCCATCGCGGGCCGGGAGGGGCGGGAGCTCGTCGTCCTCGGCGGTGACGGCTCGCTCAATGCCTTCACGACCGCGCTCCGCCGCACCGGCGGGCTGGGCACCGACCGGCCCGTCGTCGGACTGGTCCCGCTCGGGACGGGCAACGACTTCGCCCGCGGCGTGGGGCTGCCCGAGGACCCGGAGGAGGCCGCCCGGGTCGTCATGGACGCGCCGGCACGACCGGTCGACGTCCTCGTCGACGACTCCGCGAACCTCGTCGCCAATGCCGTGCACATCGGTGTCGGCGAGGAGGCGGGCCGGCTCGCCGTCCCGTGGAAGGAACGGCTCGGCCGCATCGGGCTGGGCAGCCTCGGGTACCTCATCGGTGGCCTCGAGGCCGGCCTCGGCAAGCAGGGGCGCCACCTGCGCGTCGTCGCCGACGGCGAGACGGTGAGCGAAGGGAGCCGCCGCCTCCTCCAGGTGGCGGTCACCATCGGCACGAGCGTCGGTGGGGGAGCGCGGATCGCGCCTGATGCGGAGGCCGGTGACGGGAAGGCCGACCTCGTCCTCTCGTGGGCGGTCCCGATGACCCAGCGGCTGCGCTACGCCCTCGGCGTGGCCTCGCGCCGCCACACCGAGCTCGACGACGTCCTCACTCGACGGGTGCGTACCGTCACCGTCACGGGAATGAACCACGACTTCACCGCGAATGCGGACGGCGAGGAGCTCGACCCCGCCCGGGAGCGCACCTGGCGGGTGGTGCCCGACGCCTACCGGCTGCACGCGCAGGAGGAGACCACATGAGCCGACTCACCGAAGCCCTCCGCGACCGTCTCGTCGACGCGGTCCTGGACCCGCGCCGTCGCGACCTGGCGGCGGGCATGCCCTTCGTCCGGGTCGCACGGGAGAGGCTCGTCGCGGGGGAGGAGCTCGAGGACGCGGTGACCGAGGCGGTGCGGCTGCGGCGCACCCACCGGCTGGCGGCGCTGCAGCCGCTCCTGCCGGATGCCACCGGACCGGAGGACGTGGAGCGCACCGTCGCGGAGGCGGTCGACGCGGTGACGACGCTTGCCCCGCACACCGCCGGCGGCGACATCCACGCCGAGATCTACCTCCGACCGGAGCAGCTCGGCATCGGCGTCGACGAGGCTGGCGCACGCGCGGCCCTGGAGCGGGTGTGCGAGGTCGGCGACGAGCACGCCATCGACATCACGCTGCGGTCCGGTCCGGCCGGTCTCACCGACCGCGTGCTGGACCTCGCCTCCGCCGTCCACCGCGACCACCCCCGGCTGACCGCCTCGCTCGTCGCCCGGCGGCACCGCAGCGAAGGGGACGCCGCACGCCTCGTCGGCGACGGCGTCCGGGTGCGTTTGGTCCGGGGCGGCGCCGGCGAACCCCGCTCGGTGGCGTGGCAGGACCCGCACGAGGTGGACCTGGCCTTCGCCCGGTGCTTGGCGATCCTCTACGCGGCGGACCTGCCGACCGTCGTCGCCACGCACGACCCGCTGCTGCTCGACCTCGCCGACGGCCTCGCCGACCAGACCGGTCGCGGGCCCCAGGGGCTGGAGTACCAGTTCTTCCACGGGGTGCAGGGGGACCTGCAGATGCGCACCGCCGACGCCGGCCACCGGGTGCGCGTGCTCGTGCCCTACGGGCCCGAGTGGTTCGCCTACCTGCGCGACCTGGCCCACCGGGCCACCGGCACCCGGATCCTGCTGGACACGGTCCGGGGCGCCTGAACACCGGCCCCGGCTCCCGCGGCCCGCGACGGGCACGCCGATACGCTGGGCCACTCCACACCGACGCGCAGGAGGTAGGCGTGAGCACGACGGCCATCCACGGGATCGGATCGATGGGCGGCGCGATCCTCGATGCGCTGGTCGCCGAGGGCGCAGACGAGTCCGGTGAGGTCCTGGCTGTGGTCCGCCGCGCCGAGCAGGCCGAGCAGCTGCGCAGCCGGCTGCAGGGCACCCGCGGATCCGTCGCGACCGCCGAGGAGGCCGCGGCCGCCGCGGACCTGCACCTCGTCGCAGTCAAGCCCTACGCCGTGGCGGACGTGCTGGAGGCCATCGGGCCCGCCCTTCGTCCGGGGGCCGTGGTCGTCTCGCTCGCGCTGGGCGTGAGCAACGCCGACCTCGCGGCGCACCTGCCGGAGGGGACCGCCGTCGTGCGGGCCATGCCGAACACCCCCGCGCGCGTCGGTCAGGGCATGGTCGTGCTCAGCCCCGGCGAGACCGTCACCGACGAGCAGCTCGGTCTCGTGCAGACGACGCTCGCCGCGACCGGGCGCACGCTCGTGCTGCCGGAGTCCCAGCAGGACGCCGCCACCGCGCTCTCCGGGTCGGCGCCGGCCTACTTCTACCTCTTCGTCGAGGCGATGGTCGACGCCGGCGTCGCTCGCGGGCTCACCCGCGCCGACGCCCGCGAGCTGGCCACCCAGGCGGCGCTCGGCGCCGGCACCATGCTCCGGGAGACCGGTGAGGAGGCGGCCGTGCTGCGCGCCCAGGTGACCTCGCCCGGTGGCTCCACCGCCGCGGCCCTGGCACGGCTCGAGGCCCACGGACTCCGTCACGCCGTGGCGGACGCGATCACGACCTGCGCGGATCGGTCGGCCGGACGATGAGCCGGCCCTGGTCGGTACGGCGGCTCGGCGAGCAGGACTGGGCGAGCTACCGGGCCGTCCGGCTGGCGATGCTGCTCGACGCGCCGTCCGCCTACGGCAGCACCTTCGCCCGCGAGGCGGACTTCACCGAGGAGACCTGGCGCGAGCGACTCGAGCAGACCGTGCTGCTCGCGGAGAGGGAGGACGGGCTGCCGCTCGGGGCCGCGACGCTGCTCGAGCTCGAGCCGGAGCCCGGCGCCGCCCCGGAGGCGCCGGAGGTCGTGGCGATGTGGGTCGCCGGCCACGCCCGAGGTGAGGGCGTCGCCGACGCACTGATCGAGGAGGCAGTGGGTCACGCGGCCGACCGGGGCCACACCGAGGTCCGCCTCCACGTCATGACCGACAACCCGCGAGCGGTGGCCTTCTACGAGCGAGCGGGGTTTCGGTTCGACGGCAGCTGCGGCAATGTTGACCGGTGTGAGCGGATGAGCAGGACGATCGACGGTGATGATGGCCGTCAGGTGACGATTCGGTGACCCCGGCAGGTGCGAGGGCCCCGAGGATGAGAGAGTGATGGCATGAGCGAGATCACCGTGCGCGAGCTGGGCGAGGACGACTGGGAGACCTTCAGGTCCCTGCGCCTGGAGGCGCTCAAGGAGGCGCCGGACGCCTTCGTGGCCGACCACGCCGATGAGTGCGAGAAGGACGAGGACTTCTGGCGTGCCCGGATGCGGCGCTCCGCTCGTCTCGTGGCCGAGGCCGACGACCAGCAGGTCGGCGTCGTGAGCATCGGTGATGCCAACGAGCGCGAGGAGGCCACGGGCGGCCAGCTCTTCGGCCTGTGGGTCCGGCCCGAGTGGCGCGGCCGCGGCGCGGCCGCCGCCCTCGTGCGCGAGGGTGCTCGGATCGCCGCCGGTCACGGGCGCACCCAGCTCTACTACTGGGTGGGTTCGGACAACGGTCGTGCGGTGGCCTTCGCCTCCAGCTTCGGCTTCCGCCCCACCGACGACCGGCGCCCGATGCGCACCGGTGGGGACGAGCAGGAGATCGCCCTGGTCCTCGCCCTCGGCGAGGACCGCGCCTGAGCCCTGCCCGGCTCACCACGGTGGGGCGGGCCCCCTTCGCCGCCGTGCGCGGAAGCCGCGCAGCGTCAGGGGCGGGCCGCCATCCGCTCGATGAGGCTCGTCGGCCCGGAGACGATGATCAGGTCGCCGCTGCGGACCTTCGTGTCCGGCTTGGCGTAGGTGAAGTCCTGCCCCGGTGACTTCACCCCGACGACGGTCACGCCGTACTTCCCGCGCAGCTCGGACTGCTCGAGGGTGAAGCCGACCGCCTCCTGCGGCGGGGTCATCTTGACGATCGCGAAGCCGTCGTCGAACTCGATGTAGTCCATCAGCCGGCTGCCGATGAGGTGGGCCAGCCGCTTGCCGGACTCGATCTCGGGGGAGAGGACGTGGTGCACGCCGATCCGGTTGAGGATGCGGGCGTGCTCGGGGCTGACCGCCTTCGCCCAGACCTTCTCCGCCTCGCCGTCGATGAGGTTGACCGCGGCGAGCACCGAGGCCTCGATCGAGGACCCGACGCAGAGCACGCAGGCCGAGAAGGTGTGGGGCTTCAGCTCCTCGATCGTCGTCACGAGCGTGGCGTCGCCCTGGACGATCCGACCGACGCGACCCAGGTATCCCTCGGCCAGGTGTGGGTCGAGCTCCAGGGCCGTCACCCGGTTGCCGAGCCGGTGCAGCTCGGTGGCCACCGCCCCTCCGAAACGGCCGAGGCCGACGACCAGGACATCTTCGTTGTGCAGACGCATGCGCGGCACGGGCGTCCTCCTGTTGGTTGCGTGGTCCGAGCACGACACTAGCCGGGGTACGGTGCTCCGCATGAGCACGCAGGCGTGCGCCGTGTGGGGCGAGGACTTCACCCGCTACGACTTCGGCGTGGGGCATCCGATGTCACCAGTACGACTGGACCTGACCGCCCGTCTCTGCCGGGAGCTCGGGGTCTTCGAGGAGGTGGAGCTGGTCGACGTGGCCATGGCCGACGACGACCTGCTGGCGACCGTCCACGACCGGGAGTACATCGAGGCGGTCCGGGCTGCCTCCGCGAACCCCGAGGGGGTAGACGGCCGGTGGGGGATCGGGACCGAGGACGTGCCCGCCTTCGCCGACATGCACGACTCCAGCGCCCGGGTCGTCGCGGGCAGCGTGGAGTGCGCCCGCCGGGTGTGGACCGGGGCCAACGAGCACGCGGTGAACTTCACCGGTGGCCTGCACCACGCGATGCGCGACCGGGCCGCGGGCTTCTGCGTCTACAACGACGTGGCCGCCGCGATCCGGTGGCTGCTGGACAACGGGGTGCAGCGCGTGGCCTACGTCGACGTCGACGTCCACCACGGGGACGGTGTCGAGGCCGCCTTCTACGACGACCCGCGGGTGCTGACGATCTCGGTGCACGAGAGCGGCCGCACGCTCTTCCCCGGCACCGGCTGGCCGGGTGACAACGGCGCGAAGGGTGCCGAGGGCAGCGCGGTCAACGTCGCACTCCCGCCCGGGGTGACCGACGGGCCCTGGCTGCGCGCGATCACCTCGGTCGCGATGCCGCTCGTGAAGGCCTTCGAGCCGGACGTGCTCGTGACCCAGCACGGCTGCGACACCCACCGCGAGGACCCGCTGGCGCACATGGCGGTCTCGGTGGACGGCCAGCGCCAGGCCGCGGTGAACCTGCACCGTCTCGCCCACGAGGTCGCCGGCGGACGGTGGCTGGCGTTCGGTGGCGGAGGCTACGAGATCTCCTCCGTCGTCCCGCGCACGTGGACCCACCTGACCGCGATCGCCGCCCACCACCCGGTGCCGGCGCTGACCGAGACGCCGCCGGAGTGGCGCGAGCGCGCGCGCCGGGTCTCCGGCCAGGAGCCGCCGGAGCGGATGGGGGACCTGCCCGAGGAGGACCTGCCGATCTGGGTGCAGCCGTGGGCGATGGGGTACAACCCGCACAGCGGCGTGGACCGGGCGATCATGGCCGCGCGCGAGGCCGCCTTCCCCTTCCACGGTCTCGATCTGTGGTTCGACTGATTTCTCCATCGGCTCTTCCCGATGTTTTCGAGGGTCTCTCGGCGTGTCGGGTGGACGGGAGGTATCGAATTCGTCTCCCAGACTTCCCACTCGTCACATGTGCCCCTATGGTTGCCTGAGCAGGGCACGTTCAGGTCTGCCGGCACGGGGTCGGTGGTGCGTCTCTGCGGGGATCGAGGTGAACATGTCGAACGATCGACTGGGTGAGGTGCGGTTCCTCACCGTGGCGGAGGTCGCGTCGATCATGCGTGTCTCGAAGATGACGGTGTACCGGATGGTGCACAACGGGGACCTGCCGGCCGTCCGGGTCGGGCGGAGCTTCCGGGTCTCCGAGGAGGCGGTGCACAAGTACCTCGACAGCTCCTACGTGGACACCGCCTGAGCGGGGGCCCACGGCGGACCCGTTAGACTCTGACGCCGGTTGCGCATCCGGTGGGTCGGCGCCCCTGAGGGCCGGCGCCGCGCCAACCACCGCGATCCACACTCGAGCGAAGGAAGTTGCATGGGTTCTGTCATCAAGAAGCGCCGCAAGCGGATGGCCAAGAAGAAGCACCGCAAGCTGCTGCGCAAGACGCGCCACC
>CAYLUX010000054.1:0-16423 GCA_964386935.1 uncultured Janibacter sp. | reverse complement strand
TCCTTCTCCGGCAAGTGGTTCGACGCCGTCCACTACGGGGTCCACCCCGAGACCGAGGACGTGGACTACGACGAGATGGAGCGCCTCGCCAAGGAGCACCGCCCGAAGGTCATCTGCTCCGGCGGCTCGGCCATCCCGCGGCTGCTCGACTTCGACCGCATCCGGGCGATCTGCGACGAGGTCGGCGCGATCATGTGGGTCGACGCGGCCCACTTCATCGGGCTCGTGGCCGGCGGTGCGATCCCGAGCCCCGTGCCGCAGGCGGACGTGGTCACCTTCACCACGCACAAGGTGCTGCGGGGCCCGCGCTCCGGCGCCCTGGTGTGCAAGGAGGAGTACGCCAAGGCCCTGGACAAGGCGGTCTTCCCGATGCTGCAGGGCGGCCCGCAGATGAACACCATCGCGGCGAAGGCGGTCAACTTCAAGGAGGCCGCCACCCCCGCCTACCAGGACTACGCGAAGAACGTCATCGCCAACGCCAAGGTGCTCGCCACCGAGCTCGCCGAGCGCGGCATCCGCCCGACGACCGGCGGCACCGACACCCACCTGGCCCTGCTGGACCTGCAGGGCGTGGACGTCACCGGCAAGGAGGCCGAGGCGCGCTGCGACGCGGCCGGCATCACGCTGAACAAGAACGCCATCCCCAACGACCCGCAGAAGCCCTCGATCGCCTCCGGCATCCGCGTCGGCACCCCGAGCGTGACGACGCAGGGCATGGGCGCCGACGAGATGGTCACCATCGCGGAGCTGATCCACACCGCCGTGACGAAGGGGGACGCCGACCCCGATCACGAGGTCTCCCGCGATGTCCGTGGCCGGGTCACCGAGCTGGTGACCACCCACCCGGCCTACCCGCGCTGATCCGCGCTCTCGGGTCGGAGGAGGGGCGATGAGGGAGTACCTCTTCGTCTTCCTCGTGGCTCTTGCCACCACCTACCTGTGCGTCCCCGCCATGCGGGCGCTGGCCGTGCGGGTCGGGGCCTTCACGCAGGTCCGGGCCCGGGACGTCAACACCGTCCCGGTGCCCCGGCTCGGCGGCGTGGCGATGTTCCTCGGGTACGCCGCGGCGACGCTCACGGCGTGGCGGATGCCCTTCCTGCGACAGGTCTTCGACTCCTTCGAGCTCGTCGGCATCCTCATCGGGGCCGGCCTGCTGTGCCTGCTGGGCGCCCTCGACGACATCCTCGAGCTCGACGCGCTGACCAAGCTCGGCGGCCAGATGGTCGCCGCGGCGATCATCGCCTTCGCCGGCGTGCAGTTCTACTCGCTCCCGGTCGGCGTGATCACCGTGCTCCCGGCGCCGCTGCTCGTGCTGCTGACGATGTTCGTCGTCGTGCTGTGCATCAACGCGGTCAACTTCATCGACGGTCTCGACGGCCTCGCCGCGGGACTCGTGGCGATCGCCGCGGTCGCCTTCTTCCTCTACAGCTACCTGATCTCCTCGACCTACTCCTCGCCGAACGTCTTCGCCGCGGCCACCTTCGTCGCGGCCGGCCTCGCCGGGTGCTGCCTGGGCTTCCTGCCGCACAACTTCTACCCGGCGCGGCTCTTCATGGGGGACTCCGGCTCGCTCGTCCTCGGCCTGCTGCTCGCCGCCGGCGCGATCCTCACGACCGGCTCGGTCAACCCCGCGGACGTCGGCGGCGCCGACCGGGTGGCCGCGACGGTGCTGCCGCTGCTCATCCCCATCTCGATCATGCTGCTGCCGCTGCTCGACGTCGCCTGGGCGGTGGTGCGCCGGACCGCCCGCGGACAGCGACCCTGGCAGCCGGACAGCCAGCACCTGCACCACCGGATGCTGCGCATCGGGCACGGACACCGCCGGGCCGTGCTGCTGCTGTGGCTGTGGGCCTTCGTCGTCGCGATGGGCTCGGTCAGCTTCGTCTTCCTGCCCCCGGTCGTCGCGGGCGTCGGGGGAGTGCTCATGCTGGTCCTCGCGGCCTTCCTCACCGCCTGGCTGCCTCGCTTCTCCCGGCCGGGACACCGGCCGAAGGACTTCGAGGGGGAGGAGCCGCAGGCCGGAGGCTGAGGCGCGGGGAGTCCCCCTTCGCAGCCGATTGGGGCCGTGACGGGCGCTTGTGTAAACTTTCACAAGCGCCCCGAAGTGGGCAGCAGTGCACGTCCATCACGACAGAATGAAGTCCATGACGACCACCCCTTCCGCGGCGGCCAGGCCCGCCGAGGTCTTCCGTGTCATGGTGCGCGGCGCCTTCGTGCCGAGCACCATCGCGGGCCTGCTGGCCGTCGTGGGCTTCCTCCTCGTCTCGGGCCCCGGCAGCGGGCTCTCGGCACTCTTCGGGGTGTTCGTGGCGGTCGCCTTCTTCGCCTCCGGCTTCCTCCTCATGGCGCGCATGGTGCGTGAGGCGAGCCCGATGCTCTTCATGGCCGCCGCCCTCAGCGTCTACATGGGCCAGATGATCATCCTCCTGCTGGTCTTCATGGGCAGCCGCTCCATCGAGGGCCTCGACGGCGTCGCCGTCGGGGTGAGCATCCTCGTGGTGGCGCTCGTGTGGCAGGGGGCCTCGATGCTGGCCTGGCGACGCGCGCGCAATCCCGTGTACGACACGGCGTCGGAGTCCGGTACCCTGTCTCCCGGCGCCCAAGGTCACGCTCCTGAGCGTGACCGCGACGCGGCCACGCAGGAGCGTGCGACCGCGACCACGAGCAATCAGACCAAGGAGAGGCTGTGAGCCCCACCGTGCTGCCCATGCACGCTCAGACTGGTGTTGCGACCGTTGCCAGTGAGTTCCAGGCTCCGGGGCCCTCGGACTTCTGGCAGCCGCTCGTCGGCAACGGCGACTGGGCCCTGACCCGGCCCGGCATCATGATGCTGATCTCGGTCGTCGTGCTCGGCGTCTTCTACGTGACGCTCTCGAAGCGGCTGACCGTCGTGCCCAGCAAGACGCAGTGGCTCGCGGAGGGCGTCTACGGCTTCGCCCGCGACACCATCGGTCGCGACATCATCGGGGCCCGCGACTTCCGGCCCTTCATCCCCTTCATCTTCACGCTGTTCACGCTGATCCTGCTGAACAACCTCATGGGGATCATCCCGATCATCCAGTACCCGAGCCTGAGCCGCATCGGCATCCCCATCGCGCTGACGGCGATCGTCTACGTCGTCTACCAGGCCGTCGGGATCAAGCGGAAGGGCGGCTTCATCGGCTGGGTCAAGTCGATGGTTCCCCCGGGCCTGCCGGCATGGATCGTGCCGATGATGTTCGTGCTCGAGCTGATGCGCTTCTTCATCACCCAGCCGGTCACGCTCGCACTGCGAATCTTCGGCAACATGTTCGCCGGCCACCTGATGCTGCTGCTCTTCTCGCTCGGCGGGGAGTACCTGCTGCTGCACGGGAGCAACGTCGGCCTGCAGGCCGCGGGCGTCCTCTCGTTCCTCGTCTTCATCGTGATGACCGCCTTCGAGCTGCTGATCGCGGTGCTCCAGGCATTCATCTTCGCCCTGCTCGCCGCGCTCTACATCGGGGACGCCGTCTCCGACGGTCACTGAGCCGAGCACACCGACAAAACTTCATAGCTTTTCACCACCACCGACACCCGGGCGCCCGCCCGGAGTGCCAACGAAAGGAAAAGGGAGACATGGAAGGCAACATCGCATTCCTCGGCTACGGCCTCTCGGCGATCGGTCCGGGCATCGGCATCGGCCTGATCTTCGCCGCCTACATCAACGGCGTCGCCCGTCAGCCCGAGGCTCGCGGCATGCTGCAGACCATCGCGTTCACCGGATTCGCGCTCGCCGAGGCGCTGGCTCTCTTCGGCCTCGTCTTCGCGTTCGTCTTCCAGTGAGCCGATCGTCGGCACCCGTAACCCTGTCCCTGCACTAGGTAAGGAAGTGACGTGAACACAGCATCCGTCACCGCGGCCGAGGAGTCTGACTCCTTCTGGAGCCAGGCCGTGCCGATCATCCCGCACCCCGCGGAGCTGATCATCGGCCTCATCGCGTTCGGCATCCTCTACTGGCTGTACCAGTCGAAGGTCGTCCCGGCGCTGGAGCGTGTCTACCAGGAGCGCGCCGCCGCCATCGAGGGGCGCATGGAGTCTGCCCAGCGCGCCGAGGCCGAGGCGGAGGAGGCCAAGGCCAAGTACGAGGCCCAGCTCTCCGATGCCCGTGCCGAGGCCGGCCGCATCCGCGAGGAGGCGCGCGCCGAGGGCGCGAACATCGTCGCGGAGATGCGGGGCCAGGCCCAGGAGGAGGCCAACCGCATCACGGAGTCCGCGCACAAGCAGATCGAGGCCGAGCGCCAGCAGGCGGCGGTCTCCCTCCGCGGTGAGGTCGGGCGCATCTCGACCGACCTCGCGGGGCGCATCGTCGGCCACGAGCTGCAGGACTCCGACAGCCGGAAGGGTCTGATCGACCGGTTCCTGACGGACCTCGAGTCCGGTCAGGTCCAGCCCGAGAAGGTCGGCAGCGCCGCGCCGACCCCGACGGGTGAGGCCTGATGCAGGGATCCTCCCGTGACGCCGTCCTCGAGAGCCGCCCCGCTCTCGAGACGGCCCTCACCCACGGCCGTCCGGCTGCGCTGTCCGAGGACCTCTTCGCCATCACCGGGCTCCTCGACGAGCACGCGACCCTGCGTCGCACCCTCGTCGACCCGACCCGTGAGGGCGCCGGCAAGGGCGAGCTGATCGCTCGCCTCCTCGGCAGCCAGGTGGGCGAGGACGCGGTCTCCGTCGTCTCCACGATGGTGGCCCAGCGGTGGTCGCGCGAGCGTGACCTCACCGACACCATCGAGCGCTTCGCCGTCGAGGCCCTGCTGAAGGGGGCCGAGGAGGCCGGCACGATCGACCAGGTCGAGGACGAGCTCTTCCGCTTCGAGCGGGTCGTCGCCGGCGACGCCGCCCTGCGCGACGCGCTGGGCAACCGCGCCGGCGACCCCCAGGGGAAGGCCGAGCTCGTCACCCGGCTGCTGCAGGGCAAGGCTCAGGAGCAGACCGTCACCCTGGCCCGGCAGGCGGTCCTCGCCCCGCGCGGACGCCGCTTCGACCGCACCGTCGAGGAGTACCTCGACATCGCAGCGGAGCGCCGCCAGCAGCTGACCGCCGTCGTCACCACCGCCGGTGACCTCAGCGAGGAGCAGCGCACCCGGCTCGCCACCGCCCTGCAGCGCACCTACGGGACCCCCGTGCTGCTGCAGGTCGTCGTCGACGAGTCCGTGGTGGGCGGTCTCCACGTCCAGATCGGCGACGAGGTCGTCGACGGCACCGTCGCACGCCGCCTCGACGAGACCCGACGCCACCTGGCCGGTTGACGGCCGGACCCACCATGCAGACCACCGAATCGGCCCGTTCGACGGCCGGCACCAAGGAGAAGAGATCATGACGGAGCTTTCGATCCGTCCGGAGGAGATCCGGGACGCCCTGGACGGCTACGTCCAGTCCTACACGCCGGGCGCGGCCTCCCGCGAAGAGGTCGGCCGCGTCACCGACACCGGTGACGGCATCGCCCACGTCGAGGGCCTGCCCTCGGCCATGACGAACGAGCTGCTGGAGTTCGAGGACGGCACGCTCGGCATCGCGCTGAACCTCGACGTCCACGAGATCGGTGTCGTCGTCCTCGGTGAGTTCTCCAACATCGAGGAGGGCCAGGAGGTCAAGCGCACCGGCGAGGTCCTCTCCGTGCCGATCGGCGACAACTTCCTCGGCCGCGTCGTCAACCCGCTGGGCCAGCCGATCGACGGCCTCGGTGACATCGAGTCCGAGGGCCGCCGCGCCCTCGAGCTGCAGGCGCCGAGCGTCGTGGAGCGCAAGTCGGTGCACGAGCCGCTGCAGACCGGCCTGAAGGCCGTCGACGCCATGACCCCGATCGGCCGTGGCCAGCGTCAGCTGATCATCGGTGACCGCCAGACGGGCAAGACGACCGTGGCGGTCGACACGATCATCAACCAGAAGCAGGCCTGGGAGACCGGGGACCCGGACAAGCAGGTCCGCTGCATCTACGTCGCGATCGGTCAGAAGGGCTCGACCATCGCCTCCGTCAAGGGCAGCCTCGAGGAGGCCGGCGCCCTGGAGTACACCACCATCGTCGCGGCCCCGGCCTCGGACTCCGCGGGGTTCAAGTACCTCGCCCCCTTCGCCGGCTCCGCCATCGGCCAGCACTGGATGTACCAGGGCAAGCACGTGCTCATCGTCTTCGACGACCTGAGCAAGCAGGCCGAGGCCTACCGCGCGATGTCGCTGCTGCTGCGCCGCCCGCCGGGCCGTGAGGCCTACCCGGGTGACGTCTTCTACCTGCACTCCCGTCTGCTCGAGCGCTGCGCGAAGCTCAGCGACGAGATGGGCGGCGGCTCGATGACCGGTCTGCCGATCATCGAGACCAAGGCCAACGACGTCTCGGCCTACATCCCGACCAACGTCATCTCGATCACCGACGGCCAGATCTACCTGCAGGCCGACCTCTTCAACTCCGACGTCCGCCCCGCGATCGACGTGGGTGTCTCGGTCTCCCGCGTCGGTGGTGACGCGCAGATCAAGCCGATGAAGAAGGTCGCCGGCCGGCTCAAGCTCGACCTGGCCCAGTACCGCTCCCTCGAGGCCTTCGCGATGTTCGCCTCGGACCTGGACCCGGCCTCCAAGCAGCAGCTGGCCCGAGGCGCCCGCCTCGTCGAGCTGCTCAAGCAGAAGCAGGCCGACCCGTACCCGGTCGAGGACCAGGTCGTCTCCATCTGGGCCGGGAGCACCGGCCGGCTGGACGACATCGCGGTGGGGGACATCTCCCGCTTCGAGTCCGAGCTCATCGACTACATGCACCGCAACCACCAGGACCTGCTCGACGCCCTGCGCGAGCGCCAGGACTGGGAGGACTCGACCCAGCAGGCGCTGGCGGACGCCTTCGACGGCTTCCGTCCGACCTTCGTCGGCTCCGCGAGCGACGACGTGCCGCTGGGCTCCGACGAGGCCGACGGGTCGGAGTCCCAGGACTCCGACCAGGAGCAGATCGTCAAGCAGAAGAAGTGATCTCCGCCGGTCGGGCGCTCGCCACGGGTGCCCGACCGGGAGAGTCACTCCAGGTACACCACCGGCCACCGCGCCGGCCACGACCCACCAGAGAGGCGGAAGCACATGGGAGCGCAGATCCGGGAGTACCGGCAGCGCATCCGGTCCGTCAGTGCGACCAAGAAGATCACCAGGGCCATGGAGCTCATGGCGGCCTCGCGCGTCGTGCGGGCCCAGCAGGCGGTGCGTGAGTCCACGCCGTACGCGCGTGCGCTCACTCGGGCCGCGTCAGCGGTGGCCACGTACTCCGACGAGGCCCACCCGCTGACGACTGAGAAGGAAGATGTCAAGCGCGCCGCGCTCGTCGTCATCGCCGCGGACCGCGGCCTCGCCGGTGGGTACAACGCCAATGCCCTGAAGGAGGCCGAGGCGGTCGCCGCCCGGCTGCGGGACGAGGGCAAGGAGGTCGTGCCGTACCTCGTGGGTCGGCGCGCGGTCTCCTACTACTCCTTCCGCAAGCGGGACTACGCCGAGGAGTGGACCGGGTTCACCGAGAAGCCGGCCTTCGAGGACGCCCGGCGCATCGGCGAGCGGCTCACCGCGGACTTCATCAGGGACACCGAGGACGGGGGAGTGGACGAGGTCCACGTCGTCTTCACCCGGTTCGTCTCGATGGTCTCCCAGGTGCCCGAGGTCATCCGGCTGCTGCCGCTCGAGGTCGTCGAGGGGGTCGAGGAGCCGAACCCGGACGAGGTCTTCCCGCTCTACGAGTTCGAGCCAAGCGCCGAGGAGCTGCTCGACACGCTGCTGCCGCGGTACGTCAACGCGCGCATCTTCAACTGCCTCCTCCAGGCAGCTGCCTCCGAGCTCGCGGCGCGCCAGCGCGCCATGAAGTCGGCGACCGACAACGCCGAGGAGCTCATCAAGAAGTACACCCGGCTGGCCAACCAGGCCCGTCAGGCCGAGATCACCCAGGAGATCTCGGAGATCTCCGGCGGCGCCAGCGCCCTGGCCGAGTCCAAGTGAGAAGGTAGAGAGAACCCATGACTGCCACCGTGACCGAAGAGAACACCACCACCGCGGGTGGGGTCGGGCGCATCTCCCGCGTCACCGGCCCGGTCGTCGACGTCGAGTTCAGCGTCGACACCATGCCCGACCTGTACAACCTGCTGAAGACCGAGGTCGCCGTCTCGGCCGACGAGGAGCCGCACACGGTCAACCTCGAGGTCGCCCAGCACATCGGCGACAACATGGTCCGCGCCATCTCGCTGCAGCCGACCGACGGCCTCGTGCGCGGCGCCCAGGTGCAGGACACCGGCGGCCCGATCACCGTGCCGGTCGGCGACGTCACCCTGGGCAAGGTCTTCAACGCCACCGGTGACTGCCTCAACCTCGAGGACGGCGAGCGCTTCGAGGTGGAGGAGCGCTGGGGCATCCACCGCCAGGCCCCGCCCTTCGACCAGCTGGAGTCCAAGACCCAGATGTTCGAGACGGGCATCAAGGTCATCGACCTGCTCACCCCGTACGTCCAGGGTGGCAAGATCGGCCTCTTCGGTGGTGCCGGCGTCGGCAAGACCGTCCTCATCCAGGAGATGATCGCCCGCGTCGCCCGCGACCACGGTGGTGTCTCCGTCTTCGCCGGTGTCGGCGAGCGCACCCGTGAGGGCAACGACCTCATGGTCGAGATGGAGGAGGCCGGGGTTCTCGGCCAGACCGCACTGGTCTTCGGCCAGATGGACGAGCCGCCGGGCACCCGCCTGCGCGTCGCCCTGTCCGCGCTGACGATGGCGGAGTACTTCCGTGACGTGAAGGAGCAGGACGTCCTGCTCTTCATCGACAACATCTTCCGCTTCACCCAGGCCGGTCAGGAGGTCTCCACGCTGCTCGGCCGCATGCCCTCCGCCGTGGGTTACCAGCCGACGCTGGCCGACGAGATGGGCACGCTGCAGGAGCGCATCACCTCCACGCGTGGTCACTCGATCACCTCGATGCAGGCGATCTACGTGCCGGCCGATGACTACACCGACCCGGCGCCGGCGACCACCTTCGCCCACCTGGACGCGACCACGGAGCTCTCCCGTGAGATCGCCTCCAACGGCATCTACCCGGCCGTGGACCCGCTGACCTCGACCAGCCGCATCCTCGACCGGCGCTACATCAGCGAGGACCACTACGACACCGCGGTGCGGGTCAAGTCGATCCTCCAGCGCAACAAGGAGCTGCAGGACATCATCGCGATCCTCGGTATCGACGAGCTCTCCGAGGAGGACAAGATCCTCGTCGGCCGTGCCCGTCGCATCGAGCGGTTCCTGTCGCAGAACACCTACGTGGCCAAGCAGTTCACCGGCCTCGAGGGCTCGACCGTCCCGCTCTCGGAGACGATCGAGGCCTTCACGAAGATCGCCGACGGCGAGTACGACCACGTCGGTGAGCAGGCCTTCTTCATGTGCGGTGGCCTCGACGACGTCGAGCGCCAGTGGGCGGAGATCCAGAAGAACATCTGATCCACCCCACCCCGGCGAGCAGCGCCCCCTTCGCGACCGGCGAAGGGGGCGCTGCTCACGTGTGCCGGGGCGGAAGGGCTGGGGGCCGACGCATACACTGACCGGCATGACGACGTACGAGGTGTGGGCCCGCCGGCAGCGACGTTCCCAGCTGGCCACGCGCACGGTCGTCCTCGGGATGGCCGCGGTGAGCCTCGTCGGGCTGGTCATCGCCCGGCTGTGGCCGGTGCAGTCGGTGGACTCGGGGGAGCCGACCTGCCTGCTGCGGATCCTGACCGGGCTGCCGTGCCCCGGCTGCGGCATGACGCGCGCGTGGGTGCACGTGGCGCACGGCGACGTGCTCACCGCCTTCCAGTACAACGTCTTCGGGCCGATCGGCATGGCCGTGGCCCTCGGCATCGTGCTCTACGTCGCGGTCGCGCTCGTGCGACGGCGGCCACCCGAGCGGATGCTGGACGTGCTCAACCCCAAGATCGCGGCCGTGCTGGTGGCCGTGTGGATCGGCTACTCCGCGGTCCGGATGATCAGCATCGGGATGGGCCAGCCGTACTTCGCGCTCGTCGTCTCCTGAGCCGAGGCGGGGTCGAAGCAGTGCGCGGGCTACGATGGAGTGAGCAGCCCGCATCCAGAGATGAAGGAACCCGTTAAGTGAGCTCCCTCAACGTAGAACTCGTCGCCGCCGACCGGAAGGTCTGGTCCGGTGAGGCCAGCATGGTCCGGGCCAGGACCCAGGAGGGCGAGATCGGCATCATGCCCGGGCACACCCCGCTGCTCGGCGTCCTCATCGTCGGCGATGTCATCATCTCCGGCGCCGAGGGTGGGGAGTCCAGGTCCGCACACATCGACGGCGGCTTCCTCTCCGTCGACCACGACACCGTGACGATCGTCGCGGAGACCGTCGAGACGGCCCAGGCCTGAGGCCAGCCCATGTCGACCCTGCAGACGGTGGAGATGGTCCTCCTCGCAGGGTGCCTGCTCGTCGTGCTCTGGCTCGTCGTGCTGTGGCTCCGCCGCCGCGCACTGGCCGCGCACGGTCCCGTCTGCCCCAGCGCCGTACGTCTGCCCGGGTCGCCTCGATGGCGGCTCGGGCTGCTTCGTCTCAGCATCCATGAGCTCGACTGGTTCAGCGTCGCCGGGGTGACCACCCACCCGACGATCTCGTGGGGTCGTGACGACCTGGACATCTCCACGCCGGAGGACGAGACCGTGACCATCCCTGGCCTGCCCGGCGCGGTGTGCGTGCGGCTCACGCTGGCCGACCAGCCGCTGGCCGACCTCGCGCTCGAGGCGAAGTTCTACCCCGCCGTGCGCTCGTGGCTCGAGTCGGCCCCGCCGGGGCACAACGTCAACGTCACCTGACGGCGCCACCCACAGGACTGTCCCCGACCGGGGTCAGTCCTTCTTCGTCTTCCTGCGCCGATGGCGCTCGGGTGCCTCGCGACGGCCGCCCGCCGGCTGCCACAGCACGTCGCCGCCCGCGTCGATGTTGGCCACCCGCGCGAGGATGAAGAGCAGGTCCGAGAGCCGGTTCAGGTAGGTGGTGGTCAGCGGGTTCACGCCGCCGACCTCGTCCCCCTTCGCCTCCTCCGTGCCGTGGGCGTCCCGCGCGGCCCAGGCCGAGCGCTCGGCCCGACGCACGACGGTCGTCGCGTGGTGCAGGTGCGCCGAGCCCGCGGTACCGCCCGGGAGGATGAAGGAGCGCAGCGGTTCGACCATCTCCAGGTAGTGGTCGCAGGCGGCCTCGAGCTCGTCGACCCACTCCTGCTGCACCCGCAGCGGCGGGAACTTCGGCTCCACCTGCAGGGGAGTGGACAGGTCGGCCCCCACGTCGAAGAGGTCGTTCTGCACCCGCGTCAGGGTGGCGACGACCTCCTCGGAGAGCCCACCCGTGGCGATGGCGACCCCGATGACCGCATTGGCCTCGTTGGTGTCGGCGTAGGCCTGCAGCCGCGGGTCGGTCTTGCGCGTGCGGCTGAAGTCGCCGAGCGCGGTGGTGCCCTCGTCGCCGGTGCGGGTGTAGATCTTCGTGAGGTTGACCATGTCGCTCATCCTCGCAGACCCCTTCGAGACGTGAGCGTGACCACATCGTGACAGCGTCGCTACAGACTTTGGGCGGTCCCTCGGGCAACACTGATTGCACAGGGAATGCATTAGCAGGGGAAGGCGGTGACCGCCATGAATCCGGTCTCGGCACTGACGCCGGTGGGTGATGACTGCACGACACGGGTTCGGGTCTCGATCCCGTTCGATCGACGCAACAGCGCGGATCTGCGACAGGGGCTGATCGCGGCGCTGGACGAAGGGAGCGGGTCGATCCTCGTCGACCTGTCCGAGACGACCGTCATCGACCACGTCGGCTTCACGACGCTGGTCGCCGCGCACGCCCGGGCGGCGCGCGCCGGTCGCCGGCTGCGCTTCAGCGGCCCGGACGAGCGCACCACCAGGCTGCTTCGCCGGGCGGGTCTGGTCCGGCTCATCGACCAGGAGAGCCACGGCGGGGCCACGCTCGGGGAGTCCCCGCGCAGTGGCACCGGCGCCGGTCACGCGGGGCGCCAGGAGCGGCCGCAGCTGCGGGTGGCGACGGCCTGAACCCCCTTCGCCCCCCGTGCGGGGCACGGGGGGCCGCGGGCGGTGTGGTGGTCTTCACCCCCCGGAGGACTGTGCCTGAGCGGCGGCCCCCGGTACGTTGCGAGCATGGCCGACAGCACCGATGCCCCCACTCCCGCCGCGGAGGCGAAGCGCCGCGAGCGTGATCGCCCCTGGGTGATGCGCACCTACGCCGGACACTCCAGCGCGGCTGCCTCCAACGAGCTCTACCGACGCAACCTCGCCAAGGGCCAGACCGGGCTGTCGGTCGCCTTCGACCTGCCCACGCAGACCGGCTACGACCCCGACCACGTGCTCAGCCGCGGTGAGGTCGGCAAGGTCGGGGTGCCGATCAGCCACATCGGTGACATGCGTCAGCTGTTCGACCAGATCCCGCTCGGCGAGATGAACACCTCGATGACGATCAACGCCACGGCGATGTACCTGCTGGCGATGTACCAGGTCGCCGCCGAGGAGCAGGCCGAGGCCGCGGGGGAGGACCCCGCCGAGATCGTCGCGAAGCTCGCCGGCACCACCCAGAACGACATCATCAAGGAGTACCTGAGCCGCGGGACCTACGTCTTCCCGCCCGGGCCCTCGATGCGGCTGATCACCGACATGGTCAGCTACACGGTGAACACCATCCCGAAGTGGAACCCGACCAACGTCTGCAGCTACCACCTGCAGGAGGCCGGGGCGACCCCCGTCCAGGAGATCGCCTACGCCCTCTCCACCGCGACCGCCGTGCTCGACGCGGTGCGCGACTCCGGCCGGGTGCCGGCGGAGGACTTCGGCCGGGTCTTCGGGCGGATCTCCTTCTTCGTCAACGCCGGGGTGCGCTTCGTCGAGGAGATGGCCAAGATGCGTGCCTTCGTCCAGCTCTGGGACGAGATCGCCCGGGAGCGCTACGGGGTGACCGAGCCCAAGCAGCGACGCTTCCGCTACGGCGTGCAGGTCAACAGCCTCGGCCTGACCGAGGCACAGCCGGAGAACAACATCCAGCGCATCGTGCTCGAGATGCTCGCCGTGACGCTGAGCAAGGACGCCCGCGCCCGCGCCGTGCAGCTGCCGGCGTGGAACGAGGCGCTCGGCCTGCCGCGGCCGTGGGACCAGCAGTGGGCGCTGCGCCTGCAGCAGGTGCTCGCCTACGAGTCCGACCTGCTCGAGTACGACGACCTCTTCACCGGGTCGCCGGTCGTGGAGGCCAAGGTCGCCGAGCTCGTCGAGGGTGCCAAGGCCGAGATGGACCGCATCCAGGAGATGGGCGGCGCGGTGCCGGCCGTCGAGTCGGGGTACATGAAGTCCGCGCTCGTGGCCAGCCACTCCCTTCGCCGGCAGCGCATCGAGTCCGGCGAGGACGTCGTCGTCGGCGTCAACAAGTACGAGACCACCGAGCCGAACCCGCTCACCGCCGACCTGGGCACCGCCATCCAGACCGTCGACGAGGGCGTCGAGGAGGCCGCCATCGAGGCCGTCCGGGCCTGGCGGAACGAGCGCGACGAGGACCCCGAGCGCGGCCCCCGCGCCAAGGCCGCGCTCGCGCGACTGCGTGAGGTCGCCGCCACCGAGGAGAACCTCATGGAGGCCTCTCTGGAGTGCGCCCGCGCCGGTGTCACCGTGGGTGAGTGGGCGCAGGCGCTGCGCGAGGTGTTCGGCGAGTTCCGGGCGCCCACCGGCGTCAGCGGCTCCGTGGGCGTGGCCGACGGCGGCACCGAGGACCTCGTCGCCGTGCGCGAACGGGTGCGCCGCACCGAGGAGGAGCTCGGCGAGAAGCTGCGCGTCCTCGTCGGCAAGCCGGGCCTCGACGGGCACTCCAACGGCGCCGAGCAGATCGCCGTGCGGGCCCGTGACGCGGGCTTCGAGGTCGTCTACCAGGGCATCCGGCTCACCCCGGACCAGATCGTCTCGGCCGCCGTCGCGGAGGACGTGCACCTCGTGGGTGTCTCGATCCTCTCCGGGTCGCACATGGAGCTCGTCCCCGACATCATCGAGGGACTGCGCGCCCAGGGCGCCGAGGACATCCCCGTCATCGTGGGCGGCATCATCCCCGAGGCCGACGCCGAGCGGCTGCGGGGGATGGGCGTGGCGGCCGTCTTCACCCCGAAGGACTTCGGGCTCAACGAGATCATGGGGAGCCTGCTCGACGTCATCCGCGACGCTCGCGGCATGCCCGCCCAGGAGCGCGTCCGAGCCTGACCCTGCTCCGTCACCCCCGCTCCCTGAGGTGCGAGGAGCGCCAGCGAGGAGCCGGTCCCTGAGGTGCGACGAGCGGCTACTCGCGGGTACGACACCATGCTCCGCGTCACCAGCGAAGTGGATCTCCGGAAAATCAAGGGTCCGTCAGTTCTCGATGTCTGAGCGTGGTGTCGTACCCGCGAGTTGCGTGGCTGACCGGAGCGCTGCTGGCCCCGCTGGCTGCGAAGTGACCGCCCTACAGTGGGTCACATGACCATGCACTGCCCGGCAACCCTGCTGCTGGCCTCCGCCCCGGCGGACGAAGGGGGCGTCACCTCCCTCGTCGAGCAGCTGCGCGGCGAGCTGGTCATGGCCGTCGTGGCGGCACCCGACGTGCCGGGAGCGGCCCGGCTCGCGGAGGCGCTCGACACCTCGCTGGAGAGCGACACGGCCTTCGCGACGGAGCTGGACGACGACGCACTGATGGGGGTCGCGGACCTGCACCGCGGGGAAACCGTCGTCGTGCTGACCCCCGGTCAGGCCGGTTCGGACGGCGGCTGCGGGGTGCGCAGGGTGGAGCTGGGCGACTCGTTCTGAGCCGTCGGCGCGTCCTCGGCCCGGCCGTCGTTCCCGGCTGCCCCCGTCGAGGCGGCCGGTGCCCCCTTCGCCGTGGTGGCTGCGTCGAAGAGCCGCAGCAGCTCCATCGGTATCGGGAAGACGACGGTCGAGTTCTGCTCGGCGCCGAGCTCGAGCATCGAGGAGAGGGTGCGCAGGTGCATGGCCCCGGGGTGGGCCTCGATGGTCTTCGCGGCCTCGGCGAGGTTCTTTGCCGCCTCCTGCTCACCGATGGCGTGGATGACCTTGGCGCGGCGGTCGCGCTCGGACTCGGCCTGGCGCGCCATCGCGCGGCGCATGCTCTCGGGGAGCATGACGTCCTTGACCTCGACGATGGTGACCTTGACGCCCCACGGGTTGGTCACCTCGTCGATGATCTGCTGCAGCCGGCTGTTGATCTCCTCGCGCTTGGTCAGCAGGTCGTCCAGGCTCGTCTGCCCGATGATGCTGCGTAGCGTGGTCTGGGCCACCTGCTGGGTGCCGACCCGGTAGTCCTCGATGGCCAGCACGGCGCGGATCGGGTCCACGACGTTGTAGTACGTGACCGCATTGACCTGGACCGTGACGTTGTCCTTGGTGATGAGGTCCTGCGGGGGGATGTCGTAGGTGTAGGTGCGCAGGTCGATCCGGTGGACCTTGTCCAGGACCGGGGCGACGAGGATGACCCCCGGGCCCTTGGGGGCCTGGATGCGGCCGAGCCGGAAGATCACCGCGCGCTCGTACTCGGGGATGATCCGCACCGCGCGGGTGATCAGCCAGATCACGACCAGGGCCGCGATGACCAGCCCGATGAGACCCGTGTTGATCATGACTTCTCCTTCTGTCGTGGTGGGGCCGGCTCGACGAGCAGCTCGAGGCGATCGACGGAGGTGATGCGCACCTGCTGGCCCACCCGCAGGGGAGTGCTCGCCCGCGCCGACCACCAGCTGCCCTCGACGAAGACCTGCCCGCGCTCGCCGTCGGCGGAGCGGACGGTGACGACCTGGCCGGGGAGGACGTCGACGCCGGTGCTGCGCGAGGGGGAGCGGGCGTAGCGGCGCCACAGCAGCACGGTCAGGACCAGACCGACGAGAGCCAGGACGGTGAGTGGGACCACCAGGCCCCAGAGCAGTCCCCAGCCGATGCCGAGCTCCTCGGCCAGCCGGGACAGCGCGTCGTCGATCACCCCGTCGGCGAGGACCGAAGGGGAGTCGGCCGGGACGGTCCGCGACGTCGCCATGCCCACCTCCGCTGCTTCACACCAGCGTAGTGCGGCAGGTGGGTCAGAAGAGGCGGTGCATGCTCGTGTCGATGCCCTTGAGCTCGTCGTAGTCGAGGGTGACGCACCGGATGCCCCGGTCCTCGGCGAGGGTGCGCGCCTGCGGTTTGATGACCTGGGCGGCGAAGACGCCTTCGACCGGCCGCAGCTGCGGGTCGCGGTTCATCAGCTCGAGGTAGCGGGTCAGCTGCTCGACGCCGTCGATCTCGCCGCGGCGCTTGATCTCGATGGCGACGGAGACCCCCTTCGCGTCCTTGGCGAGGATGTCGACCGGGCCGATAGCGGTCATGTACTCACGACGGACGAGGGAGTAGCCCTCGCCGAGGGTCTCGATGTG
>CAYLUX010000053.1:0-16697 GCA_964386935.1 uncultured Janibacter sp. | reverse complement strand
ACGACCTGACCGCCATCGCGGACGCGCTGACGCACGGCCTCGCCCACCACGAGGCCGGCCGGACCACCGAGGCGCTGTGGTGGTGGCAGTACAGCTACCTGGCGGACTGGGGGGACCGCGCCTCCATGGCCGCCCGGGTGCTCCAGACCCTGCTGGCCCACCTGCGTCTGGACGCCGATCCGGACGTCGCCGGCGAGGCCGCCTTCGACGCTCTCCACGGCTGATACGACTGCGGGCGAAGGGGGCCGGTGACCCTCGCGCGGGTCTCGAAAGGGTCACCCTCCGGGGACTGACTGCCTGATCGCGGCCGGGCCTCGTTATCCTCGTGGGGTCGCGCCGGCCGCCTCAACCGCGTGCCGGACCTGCAATAGCTACGGGAGTTCCCCTTTGAGTCTGGTTGTCCAGAAGTACGGCGGTTCGTCGCTCGCGGATGCGGAGAGCATCAAGCGGGTGGCGCACCGGATCGTCGAGACCAAGAAGGCGGGGAACGACGTCTGCGTCGTCGTCTCCGCGATGGGGGACACGACCGATGACCTGTTGGACCTGGCCACGCGGGTCTCCCCGGTGCCCCCGCCGCGGGAGATGGACATGCTCGTCACCGCGGGCGAACGGATGTCCATGGCGCTGGTCGCGATGGCCATCGCGGACCTCGGCCACAGCGTGCGCTCCTTCACAGGGAGCCAGGCCGGTGTCATCACCACGCCCGAGCACGGCAAGGCGAAGATCATCGACGTCACCCCGGGACGGATCACCGAGGCGATCGGCAAGAAGCACATCGTCATCGTGGCCGGCTTCCAGGGCGTGAGCCAGAACACCAAGGAGATCACCACGCTGGGTCGTGGCGGCTCCGACACGACCGCGGTGGCGCTCGCGGCGGCCCTCGAGGCCGATCTGTGCGAGATCTACACCGACGTCGACGGCATCTTCACCGCCGACCCGCGCATCGTCCCCTCGGCCCACAAGATCGATGACATCTCCCACGACGAGATGCTCGAGCTGGCCGCCAGCGGCGCCAAGATCCTCCACCTGCGGTGCGTGGAGTACGCGCGCCGCTTCAACATGCCCATCCACGTGCGCTCCTCCTTCTCCCCGAAGGAAGGCACCTGGGTTCGCACCCACGACCCCGAAGGGACCAACCACATGGAAGAGCCGATCATCGCCGGTGTCGCCCACGACCGGGGCGAGGCCAAGATCACCATCATCGGGGTGCCGGACGAGCCGGGCCGTGCCGCGCAGATCTTCAGCACGATCGCCGAGGCCGAGGTCAACATCGACATGATCGTCCAGAACGTCTCCGAGACGGACACCGGACGCACCGACATCTCCTTCACACTGCCGATGGCCGACGGCCGGCGGGCCGTGGAGGCGCTCATGGAGACCAAGGACCAGGTCGGCTTCGCCTCCATCCAGTACGACGACCAGATCGGCAAGCTCTCCCTCGTCGGGGCGGGCATGCGCACCAACCCCGGTGTCTCCGCGACGCTCTTCAAGGCGGTCGCCGACGCCGGGATCAACATCGAGATGATCTCCACGTCCGAGATCCGCGTCTCCGTGGTCACCCGGGTGGACGATCTGGACGAGGCGCTGCGGGCCGTGCACTCCGCCTTCGGGCTGGACTCCGAGGACGGGGAGGCGATCGTCTACGGGGGGACCGGGAGATGATCCCCCGCCCGTCGCCGCCCACCGGGCCCACGCTGGCCCTGGTGGGGGCGACGGGACGTTTCGCCGAGGCCGTCGTCTCGGCGCTGGCCCTGCGCGACGACGTGTGGGGTGAGATCCGGCTGCTCACCCCCGGGATGTCCACGCGGACCCTGCCCGTGCGGGGCCACGAGCAGACCATCGAGTCGCTGGGTGAGGACTCCTTCGACGGCGTCGACATCGCCCTTTTCAACCTCGGCCCGGAGACCACCCGGGAGTGGACCGCGAAGGCCGTCGCGGCCGGCGCCACCGTCGTGGACGCGAGCTCGACCCACCGGCGCGACCCCGACGTGCCGCTCATCGCGCCGGGGATCAACTCCGAGGTGATGCCGCCGCACCCGGCGGGCATCGTCTCGTTGCCGGGGCCGCTGACCTGGGGTCTCATCGACGCGGTGCACGTCCTCCACCACGGCTGGGAGCTGCAGCACCTCGTCGTCACCGGCATGATTGCGGCGGTCTCGCGCGGCGACGCCGGCGTGGCGCGGTTGCGCGAGGAGATGTACACCGTGGCCGCGGACCCGACCGTGGGCCAGCAGCCCGGCGACGTGCGCGCCGCCGTCTCCGACGTCCCGGTGCCCTCTCCCTTCCCCGGGCCGCTCGCGCTGAACGTCATCCCGTGGATCGGGGAGGGCACCGAGTCCGGATTCACCACGACGGAGCAGGCCGTCGAGCACGAGATCCGCAAGATCCTCGGGCTGGGGGAGCAGGTGCCTGTGGTGGTCACCCTCATCCAGGTGCCCGTGGTCCTCGCCCACTCCATGGCCCTGCACGCCCGGTGCGCCAGGCCGGTCTCGGTCGAGAAGGTCCGCCAGGCGTGCGTCGCCGCGCCCTCGCTGGTCTACCTCGACGAGCAGACAGGTGAGGTCCCGACCCCGGTGGACAGCGCGGGGATCGATCCGCGCTTCGTCGGACGCATCCGCCAGCCGGCGGGCGCTGGACACCATGTGGACATGTTCGTCAGCGCGGATACCATACGTCGTGGGGCCACGGCCATGGTGTCGGTAGCGGAGCAGCTGGCCCGAGAGCGTACGGATCGATGATCCGAATCGTCTCCATGATGAGACCGGGGTGATAGCCAACTGTCATCCCCGGCGACCATGCTTGCAGGGGGGCTCGATGGCTCCGCGTCGGCCCGTGATCGGTGTCACCCCGGGAACACCCCGGCACCCGGGGACGCGGACATTTCAGACGTCCGGGGAGGAGCGTAGATGGCAGACGGAACCAGCGGCGGGCGGGGCCGCAGGGACGACGAGGGACCGGTCGCATACCGCGTCGTGGGCCTGGACGAACTCGATGGCGACGTCGCCTCCCACTACCGTCGCCAACGTCGTCGCCGACTGCTCCTCTTCATCACCCTGCCGGGGCTCGTCCTGGGCACCGCAACCGTCGCCACCGCCTACGGCACGGGACTGATCGGTACGCCCGACGTCTCGACGTGCAGCACCGAGACCGTCACTGCCCCCGAGCGCGGCTCCTTCAAGATCGAGCTGCTCAACAGCAGCGACACCGACGGTCTGGCCACCGAGGTCGAGCGCGAGCTGGTGCAGCGGGACTTCAAGGTCGGCTCGGTCGGCAATGCGGACAGCTCGGTCTACGTCCGGGGCGCGGCCACGATCTACCACGGTCCCAAGGGGCTGAAGAACGCCCTGCTGCTGCAGAAGCAGATCCCGGGCTCCAAGCTGTGGAACGACGCCCGCACGGGCGAGGACGTCCAGCTCGTCCTCGGGTACGGGTACGACAAGCTCGTCAAGGAGCCGCCGCCCCCGCTGCCCGCGCCCTCGGAGATCTCGGTCAACGTCTACAACACGACCTGGCAGGAAGGCCTCGCCGGCGAGGCGGCCTCGGACCTGAAGCAGCGCAAGTTCAAGATCAAGGAGGTCGGCAACGACCCCCGCAAGGCCTACCTGGACAAGGAGACGGCCGTCATCCGCTTCGGGTCCGAGGGCAAGCGGGCCGCCAAGCGCCTGGCCCAGCAGGTCGACGGCGCCCAGATGCAGAAGGACGACCGGGGCACGAAGACCGTCTCCCTCGTCCTGGGCAACAAGTGGGACGGACTGAAGCCGAAGTCCGAGGTGCCGGAGGCCAAGCCCTTCGTGCGACCGCCGGAGAGCATCCAGGTGCCCTGCACCGACGAGGAGAAATGAGCCGGTGACCACCGTCGCGCTGCTCACCTCGGGCGGCATCGCGCCGTGCCTGTCCTCGGCCGTCGGCGGGCTCATCGAGCGCTACACCGAGATCGCCCCCGAGGTGCGCATCATCGGCTACCTCGACGGCTACGCCGGACTGCTCGCCGGCCGCAGCATCGAGGTCGACGAGGACGTGCGGGCCCACGCCTCCCGGCTGCACCGCTTCGGTGGCTCACCGTTGGGGAACTCCCGCGTGAAGCTGACCAACGCCGAGGACGTCGCCCGGCGCGGGCTCGTCCGGGAGGGGGAGGACCCCCTTCGGGTGGCCGCGGACCAGCTGGCTGCCGACGGCGTCGACGTGCTGCACACGATCGGCGGGGACGACACGAGCACGACGGCCGCCGACCTGGCCCGCCACCTGCAGGAGGCGGGCCGCTCGATGCGCGTCGTGGGGCTGCCGAAGACCATCGACAACGACATCGTCCCGGTCCGGCAGAGCCTCGGTGCGTGGACCGCCGCCGAGGAGGGGGCGCGCTTCGCCCGCAACATCATCGGTGAGCACTCCTCGAACCCCCGCATGCTCCTCGTGCACGAGGTGATGGGGCGGCACAACGGCTGGCTCACCGCCGAGACCACCCGGCGGTACCGCGCGTGGCTGGCGGAGCAGGACTTCGTCCCGGGGATCGGCAACGACCCCCGACGCTGGGACGTGCACGGCGTGTACCTGCCGGAGACCCCCTTCGACATCGAGGGCGAAGGGCGCCGGCTGCGCTCGGTCATGGACGAGACCGGGTGCGTCAACGTCTTCCTCGCCGAGGGCGCCGGCGTCGAGGACATCGTCGCCCGGATGGAGGCGGCCGGCGAGGAGGTACCGCGGGACCCCTTCGGCCACGTACGGCTGGACGCCATCGACCCCGGGGAGTACGTCGCCACCGAGCTCGCCGCGGCGCTCGGCGCCGAGAAGTCCAAGGTCCTCAAGTCCGGCTACTTCGCCCGCTCCGCCCCCGCGAACGAGGAGGACCTGGAGCTGATCCGACGGTGCACGGACCTCGCGGTCGAGACCGCGCTCGCCGGGGGCAGCGGCCTCGTCGGCGAGGACGAGGAGCGCGGGGACGAGCTGCGGGCGATCGAGCTGGACCGGGTCGCCGGTGGTGGGTCCTTCGACACCGGGCAGGACTGGTTCACCGCGATGCTGCGGGAGATCGGTCAGGTCTGAGGCGCGCTCAGCCGCCGTGCCGGCGGCGCAGCGACCACATCTGCGGGGAGTGCTCGACTTCGACGGCCACGTCCCACGGGATGCCGCCCGGCGCCGTCTCACGGCGGAAGCTGCGCACGAGGCGTCGCGAGAGCTCGGGGTCCGAGGCGACCCGGGTGAGCATCGAGCGGGCGGCCCCCTCGACCTCCTCGTCCTCGTGGGCCGACCAGGCGATGCCGAGGTCGACGGCCCGCTCGCCGCTGACTTCCTCACCGAAGAGCCCCATCCCGGCAGCGACCTCGCGGCCGGCCACTCGGTGCAGCAGCGAGAGGTGCCCGCCGCCGGGGTGGATGCCGATCCGGTCGAAGCCGGGCAGCAGCCGGGCGGTGCGGGAGACGACCCGCAGGTCGGTGGCCAGGGCGAGGTTGATGCCCGCCCCGACGGCAGCCCCGCGCACGGCAGCGACCGTCGGCAGCCCGATCTCGCCGACGGTGGTGAACGCCGCGTACACCGTCTCCAGGTCCCGGTAGGCGCCGTCCTCAACCGGGTCGGCGCCGGCATCGGCAAGGACCGAGCGGACCGCGCCCGCGCAGAAGTGGGAGCCCCCGGTGACGACCACCCCACCGACGGCAGGGTCGGCCTCGGCGGTGCGGGCGGCCTCGGCCAGCTCCCGCGACATCTCCACGGACAGGGCATTGCGCCGCTCGGGGGCGTCCAGGGTGATCGTCGCGATCGCGTCGGCGACCTCGTAGCGGACCTCGCTCATGCGCTCTCCTTCGTGTAGAACCAGCGTCCACCACGGCGGGTGAACTCGGCGCGCTCGGCGTGCACGCCCCCTTCGTGCGTGGCGACGTAGTCCACGATGCCGGTGTCATCCTCCGGGCCACCGGCCACGACCTCCATGACCTGCAGGCCGGTCCAGCGGGTCGCGCCCGGGTGGACCTCGGCGGGCCTCGTGCGGGCGTCCCAGGTGCGCCACAGGTGCTCGGCGTTGCCGTAGACGTGGGCGGTGTAGCGGCTGCGCATGAGTTCCTCGGCGGTCTGCGCCAGCCGCTCGGTGCTCAGCAGGGGGCCGCAGCACTCCTCGATGGTGCGGCCGGAGCCGCAGGGACAGGGGTCCTCGTGCATCGGCGCTCTCCTACTTCGCGAAGATCTGGGACTCGTCGGCGAAGGCCTTGAACTCCAGCGCGTTGCCTGCCGGGTCCAGGAAGAACATCGTCCACTGCTCGCCGGGCTCGCCCTCGAAGCGCAGGTAGGGCTCGATGACGAACTCCGCGCCGGCGGCACGCATCCGGCCCGCGAGGTCGTGGAAGTCCTCGTGGGAGAGGACGCACCCGAAGTGCGGCACCGGGACCTGGTGCTCGTCGACCGGGTTGTGGCCGGCCGGCCCGGGGGAGCCGCCCTCGGTCTGGTGCGTGACCACCTGGTGGCCGTAGAAGTTCCAGTCCACCCAGAGCGTGTCGGAGCGGCCCTCGCTCAGCCCGAGGACCCCGCCGTAGAACTCGCGGGCACGGCCGATGTCGTCGACGGGGATGGCCAGGTGGAAGCAGGGTCGAGCACTCATGACTCCAGCCTAGGCATCGGCCGGGCGTAGGTCTCCACCCCGTCCCGGGCGCTCGCCACGAGGTCGCCGCGGGCAGCCAGGACGATGAGGTGCGCCTGGGTCTCCAGCGCCGCGAGGCCCTGGTTGAAGGGATCCAACCGCTCGAAGGGGGTCTCGTGCCGGGTCCAGCGCAGGTCACCGGCGACCTCCCGGGGAGTGCCACCGCCCTCGGGCACCGCCGCGAGGGTGGTCTGGAGCCGCTCGTCGTGGTGGGCCAGCAGCGCGTCGACCCGCTCGTGGGTCGAGGAGGCCACGGGTCCGTGGGCCGGGAGCACCCGCATGTCCGGGAGCTCGCGGACCGTGGCGAGGGAGGTGAGGAAGTCGCCCAGCGGGTTGCCGGGCCGGGGGAGGGTGAAGCCGATCGAGGGAGTGATCGTCGGCAGCACGTGGTCCCCGGAGAAGAGCAGCTCCTCGCTCCGGTCGGCGAAGACGTAGTGCCCGTCCGTGTGGCCGGGGGTCGGGATCGCGTTGAGCAGGCGCTCGCCCACGGGCAGGTCGAGGGTGCCGTCCAGCCACACGTCCGGGTCCCTCCAGTCATCCGGGTCGAATTCCTCGCCGCTCTCGCGTCCCCAGTGCTCGGCGACGTCGTCGGCCCCGATCCGGCGCAGCAGCGCCACGAACTGGTGGGGGTCGTGGCGCCGGGCCGCGGCCACCGCCTCGCGGTCACCGAGGCCCAGGGAGATGCCGGCGCCGGTCTCCTTCCCGAGGACCGAGGCCATCGTGTAGTGGTCGCGGTGGCTGTGGGTGACGAGGAACTCGCGGATGTCGGTGAAGGAGTACCCGATGCTCCGCAGCGACCGGTCCAGCACCTCCCGGGCCGCCGGGATCGCCCAGCCACCGTCGATGAGGGTGATCCCCGACTCGGTCTCGAGGGCGTAGACGTTGACCGACTTCAGCCCGTCGTTCGGCAGCGGCAGCGGGATCCGGTGCACCCCGTCCGCGACCCGCCACGCACCCTCGGCCGCCCAGTGGGCCCCGGAGTCGGGTGAGACGGCGCGGGCGGTGGAGGGCTGCTGGTCCTGCGGTGACATGAGCCCAGACAATCAGGTCCGGTCAGGCGCCGCGAGGGCCGTCTCCGCAGGCGGGCGCGGCCACGCAGCCCGCGAACCTGGACAAAAAAGTCCGCAGGCGCGCCACCGCGAAAACGATGCCGCGCCTGCGGACAAGGGTCGGGGTGACAGGATTTGAACCTGCGACCTCGTCGTCCCGAACGACGCGCGCTACCAACCTGCGCCACACCCCGAGGTGTTCGCCGCCATCAGCAGGCGACGACACGAAAGAATAACCCAGCCTCCCCGTGCAGACAGAATCGGGGTCCGAGAGAGCGCGCCCGACTGCCGCTCACCTGCTGACAGCGGCCTCGTCCCGGGGCACGAGCGTCATCAGGGTGGCCTCCGGCCGGCAGGCGAAGCGCACCGGGGCGAAGCGCGACGCACCCAGCCCCGCGGAGACGTGCAGCCACGCGGCCTCCTCCGGCTGCGGTCCGCCCAGGCCCGCGCCCGGCCACCAGCGGGAGACCCCCTTCGCCCGGCCGCGGTCCAGGTCGCAGTTGGTCACCAGCGCACCAAAGCCCGGCAGGCACAGCTGGCCGCCGTGGGTGTGGCCCGCGATGAGCAGGTCGGCCCCGTCGCCGGACATCGCGTCCAGCACCCGCTGGTAGGGAGCGTGCAGCACCCCGAGCGTCGCGGCGACGTCCGCGGGAGCCCTCCCGGAGACCGCGGCGTAGTCGTCGCGCACGATGTGCGGGTCGTCCACCCCCACGAGCTCGAGCTGCTGGCCGCCGACCTCGAGGCGGGTCCGGGCATTGCACAGGTCGACCCAGCCGCGGTCGGTCATGCCGGAGCGCAGCTGCTCGGTCGGCAGCGGCCCGAGGTGGTCACGTGGTCGGGCGTGGTCCTTCGTCAGGTAGACGGCCGGGTTCTTCAGCACCGGGGCGTAGTAGTCGTTGGAGCCCATGACGAAGACCCCTGGCAGGTCGAGCAGGGGCCCGAGCGCGGACAGCGCGGACGGCACGGCCTCCAGGTGGCTGAGGTTGTCCCCGGTGTTGACCACGAGGTCCGGCTCGAGTGCGGCCAGACCGCGGATCCAGGCGGTTTTCGCCTCCTGCCCGGGCACCATGTGGATGTCGCTGACCTGCAGCACGCGAAGGGGGCGGGCGCCGGGGGCGAGCACGGGGAACCGGAAGCGGCGCAGGGCGAAGAGGCGGGGCTCGACGAAGGCGGCCCAGCCGAGGGCCGCCGCCCCGCCGGCCATGGTCCCCGCGAGGACGCGGGTCAGGGTCGAGGTCACGGGCACATCCTCCCAAAGCGAAGCGGCGGGCGGTGGGCCGGTGGGACAATCACGTCATGACCGACTCGCTCAAGGCCACCATCCAACGCGACCTGCACGAGGCGATGCGCGCCAGGGAGGAGGTGCGTGTCTCCACCCTTCGCATGGCCCTCAGCGCCATCGGCAATGCGGAGGTCGCCGGCAAGGAGGCCAAGGTGCTCAGCGACCGGGAGACCATGACGGTCCTGACCAAGGAGGCCAAGAAGCGCAAGGAGTCTGCGGCGGTGTACCGCGACGCCGGTCGCGAGGAGACCGCCGCCCGTGAGGAGGCCGAGATGGCCGTCCTCGAGGGCTACCTGCCCGAGCAGCTCGGCGAGGACGAGGTCGACGCGATCATCGAGCGCGCCATCGACCAGGCCGACGCGACCTCGATGGCCCAGATGGGTCAGGTCATGAAGGTCGCCCAGCAGGAGATCGCGGGCCGGGCCGACGGCGCCCTCGTCGCCGGCAAGGTCAAGGCCCGCCTGACCTCCTGATCAGCCGCCGGAGGAGGAACCGCCGCCGGAGGAGCCGCCCGGTTCGGTGGAGGGCGTCGAGGACGGCTCGCTCTTGCCGTTCGAGATGTAGATCGTGACCGTCTCGCCCTTGTCGACCTCGCCCTGGGGGCTGGTGTAGGCGACGGCGCCTGGCTTGACGCCGCTGTCGACCTGGCCCCCCTCCTTGACCTTGAAGCCGGCGTCCTCGAGCTTCTTCTTCGCCTGGGTCGGGCCCACGCCGGTCACGTCGGGTACCTCGCGGACATCACCCTTGACGATCTTCTTCGGGGGCTTGGTGAACTTCTTCTTGGGCGTGCCCTTGGACGCCTCGTCCATGATCTCCTGCCAGATCGGGGCAGCGATCGTGGCGCCGAAGACCTGTCGGTAGTAGTGCCCGCCGAGGGTGATGCCGTCCATGTCGTACTGGCGGATCGGGGACCCGACCCAGACCGCGCTGCTCAGCTGCGGCGTGTAACCGGCGAACCAGGACTGCCGGTGGTTGTCCGTCGTCCCCGTCTTGCCCGCGGCGGGGCGACCGTTCGCCAGCGCATTGCCGTCGGCGGTACCCCCGGGATCCAGGGTCCCGGTCAGCAGCTGGGTCACGCCCTGGGCCACGCCCTTGTCCATGACCTGCTTGCACGGCGGCGGGTCGAGCTTCATCTTCGTGCCGTTGGCCGTGGTGATCGACTTGATCGGGTTCGGCGGGCAGTACTTGCCGTCCGCGGCGAGCGTGGCGTAGGAGGTGGCCAGCTGCAGCGGGGTGGTCGAGTCCGAGCCGAGCACGAGGTTGGAGATCGCGTAGGTGTCCTTGGTCTTCTCCCCACCCGAGTAGGCCAGACCGTAGGGGAGACCGTAGCCGTCGGTCAGGCCCATCTTGGCCATGACCTTCGGGATCTCGCAGGAGCCGATGTCCGAGGCCAGCTGGGCGAAGGCGGTGTTGATCGACTTCTTCGTCGCCTCGCCGAGGGTCATCTCTCCGCCGATCGTGTAGTCATTGGAGACCGCCCACGGCTCGACCGTGGTGCAGCCCGCCTCGAAGTCGCTCCGGGTGAAGATCGCGGGGTTGCTGACGCCCGCGGTGGGGGCATCGACCGTGGCCTCCATCGGCATGCCCTGCTCGAGCGCCGCGACGAGGGCGTACATCTTCGCCGTCGACCCGATCGCGAAGCCGTTGGTGCCGCCGTACTGCGCGGGCACCGACCAGGCCTGCTCCGAGTACTTCGTGCTGGCCGTCTCCATCCCGATCTTGTACTTCGAGGTCTGCGCGATGGCCTTGACGTCGCCGGTGCCGGGCTCGACGAGCGCGCCGGAGGCGCCGAACTTGTCCGTGCCGAAGGGGACCTTGTCGGTCAGGTCGTCCTTGAGCTTCTTCTGCCAGTCGCGGTTCAGCGTGGTCTTGATCGTCAGGCCGCCGCTGTTGACCGCCTGGAGTCGGGCATCGGGGTCCGGGCCGAGCTCGGGCATCTGCTGGAGGTAGGAGACGACGTAGTTGCAGAAGTACGGGTCGACCGCGTCCGAGCAGGTCCCGCCGCCGTCGTCGTTCGTGATGTCCAGGAGGCTCTTGACGCTCTTGGACTTCGCCTCCTCGGCCTGCTTCTCGGTGATCCTGCCCAGGTCGAGCATCCGGTCCAGGACCACGTCGCGGCGGGTCTGCACCTCGTCGGTGTTGGTCCGGATGTTCAGACGGCCGGGGGACTGCACGACGCCGGCGAGCGTCGCGGCCTCCGACAGGTCGAGGTCGTCCGCGGACTTGCTGAAGAAGTGCTGCGCGGCGGCCTCGACGCCGTAGGCGTTGTCGCCGTAGTAGGCGAGGTTGAGGTAGCTCGCGAGGATCTGGTCCTTGGTGTGGGTCTTCTCCACGTTGAGCGCGTACTTCAGCTCCTGCAGCTTGCGGCTGTAGGTCTGGGCGACCGCGGCCTGCGCACCCTCACGGTTGCCGCTGTCCAGGGCCTTCTCCTGCAGCATCAGCTTCACGTACTGCTGGGTGATCGAGGAACCACCCTGGGTGTTGCCGGAGGTGGCGTTGGTGACGAGCGCGCGCAGCGTGCCCCGGATGTCCAGACCCCCGTGCTCGTAGAAGCGGCTGTCCTCGATGGCCAGCTGCGCCTTCTGCATCGCCGGCGAGATCTTGTCCAGCGGCACCACGACACGGTTCTTGTCGTAGGGGGTGGCCAGCACCTTGCCGTCCGCGGAGAGGATCTTCGACTGCTGGGACAGCGGGTTCGCGGTGAACTCGCCGTCCATCGACAGGAAGCCCTGGGCGGTGGACTTCGCCGCACCGCCCCCGGCGCCGACGAGGGGGATCATCACACCGGCCCCGACCAGACCCAGGCCGACGGACACGGCGACGAAGGCCCCGAGCAGGCGCACCAGGTGGGGCTTGCGGGAGTCAGACATGGGCCCAAGCGTAAAACAGCCTTCTGGGAATCCCGTGCACCTCAGCCGTGCAGTGCCGCCCCCACGTCGCGCAGGCCTTGGATGTCGTGCACGTCGACCGGCTGCGCCGGCACCGTGGCCAGCGGGACCCCCGGGTGGGAGGTGCGGAAGCGGGTGAGGACGGCGCGCTGCCGCGAGGCGGTCTCCGCCAGCTCGGCGTGCACCCGCAGCACGGCCGCGGCCAGGTCATGGCCCCCCTTCGCCTCGAGGTGGTCCGCGCCCTCCTCGGCCCGATCGGCGGAGATCTTCCGCGCCCGCGTCACGTGCAGCCGGTTGACCACCATCCCGGCGGGCGGCATCCGGTCGGAGGTGAGCCGGTCGATGAAGTAGCCGGCCTCGCGCAGGGCGTCGCGCTCCGGCGCGGCGACGACGAGGAAGGACGTCTCCGGGCGGGCGAGCAGGGCATAGGTCGCGTCGGCCCGCTGCCGGAAGCCTCCGAACATCGTGTCGGTCGCGGCGATGAAGGTCTGCACGTCCCGCAGGAAGTCCCCACCCAGCAGCTTGGACATCACGGCGCTCGCCATGCCGACGCCGGCGCTGAAGACCCTGAGGGAGGCGCGGCCGCCGACCTTCGCCGGCGCGGTCATCAGCCGGATGAAGCGGCCGTCGAGGAAGGAGCCGAGGCGCTGCGGTGCGTCCAGGAAGTCCAGCGCGGACCGGGAGGGGGGCGTGTCGACGATGATCAGGTCCCAGTCGCGCTCGCCGCCCACCATCTGCTCGTGCAGCTGCCCGAGCTTCTCCATGGCCATGTACTCCTGGGTGCCCGCGAAGGAGCTGGAGACCGCGATGTAGAAGGGGTTGGCCAGGATCTGCGCGGCCTTCTCCGGGGTGGAGTGCGCCTCGACGACCTCGTCGAAGGTGCGCTTCATGTCCAGCATCATGGCTTCGAGCGAGCCGCCCTCCGAGGTGTCGACCCCCTCGACCGGACGCGGGGTGTTGTCCAGCTCCTCCAGCCCGAGAGCCTGCGCCAGCCGACGGGCCGGGTCGATGGTGAGCACGACGACCCGGCGGCCCTGCTCGGCCGCCCGGACCGCCAGTGCCGCCGCGGTGGTGGTCTTGCCGACCCCGCCGGAGCCGCAGCACACGACGATCCGCTGCTCCGGGTCCGTCAGCACGGTGTCGGCGTCGAAGACCGGCCCCTTGATCGCTGCCATCACAGGCCTCCCTGCTCGGTGATGGCCTCCGCCAGCTGCCGGAGGTCGCCGCCCTCGACGCCGCCGGGCAGGTGGGGGAGGGTGACCAGGGGAGCCGTCAGATCCTCCAGCCGGCCCAGCTGCTCCTGCTGGAGACCGGAGCGAAGGGCGTGTTCCTCCCCTTCGCGCAGCAGGCCCTCGACGGTGGCAGGGCCGGTGGTGATGTCCACCAGCCCCAGGGCGGCGACGAGCTCCTCGCGGGCGGCGTCGCCACCGCTGGTGAGGGCCCGTGCCTGGTCGTCGGTGAGGAGTGGTGGCCGGACGGCGTTGGCGACGACGGACCCCACGCGAAGGGAGAGATCCCCGAGCTCGTCGATGGCGTCGAGGGTCTCCTGCACCGGCATCTCCTCGAGGAGGGTCACGAGGTGGACCCGGGTGATGGCGCTCTGCAGGACGCGGGTGATCGAGTCGGCCTGGTTGCGGATGGGACCGACGCGCGCGACCTGCGAGACCTCCTCGTTGACGGCGAGGAAGCGACCGATCCTCCCGGTCGGAGGAGCGTCGAGGACCACCGAGTCGTACACCGGTCGCCTGCGCCGACCACTCGTCGTGCGGCCGACGGCCTCGTAGACCTTGCCGATGAGGAGGACGTCCCGCACGCCCGGTGCGATCGTCGTCGCGAAGTCGATGGCGCCGACCTTGTCGAGGATCGACCCGGCCCGACCGAGCTTGTAGAACTTGTGCAGGTACTCCAGCAGTGCCGGCTCGGCCTCCACGGCCAGACCGTGCAGGGTGCCGCCCGAGGGGTCCTGCACGAGAGCCCGCTCCGTCGGACCGAGGGGTGCGGTGTCGAGGACCTGCGAGATGCCCTGGCGACCCTCGACCTCGGCGAGGAGGACCTGCTGCCCCTGCATGGCGAGGGACAGGGCGGTTGCCGCGGCGACGGTCGTCTTGCCGGTGCCGCCCTTGCCCGTGACGACGTGCAGCCTCACGGCCGACGCAGAGGGGACGCTCACGGTCACCAGCCTACGAGTATGGTGCCGACATGACCCAGTGGGAGTACGCGACCGTTCCGCTCATCGTCCACGCGACCAAGCAGATCCTCGACCAGTGGGGCGAGGACGGCTGGGAGCTCGTCCAGGTGGTCCCCGGACCCGACGGCAGCAACCTCGTGGCGTACATGAAGCGGCAGAAGGGCGCCTGATGGGACGCATCGACGACCGCCTGGCCGAGTTGTCGGTCACCCTCGCCGAGCCCGCCGCTCCCGCCGGCGCCTACGTGCCCGCCCTCGTCGACGGTCGCCACGTGCACACGTCCGGGCAGCTCCCCCTGACCGACGGTGCGCTGCCGCTCACCGGCCACGTCGGCTCCGAGGTCACCCCGGAGCAGGCCAAGGACCTGGCGCGCACCTGCGCGATCAACGCGCTCGCCGCCATCAAGGCCGAGATCGGGGACCTGGACCGCATCGAGCAGGTCGTGAAGGTCACCGGTTTCGTCTCCAGCGCACCCGACTTCACCGGGCAGCCCGGCGTCATCAACGGCGCCAGCGAGTTCCTCGGCGAGGTCTTCGGCGACGCCGGCAAGCACGCCCGCTCCGCGGTCGGGGTCGCCGTGCTCCCCCTCGGCTCCCCGGTGGAGGTCGAGGTCACGGTGAGGCTGGCCGACTGATGGCGCAGCGCGACTTCCTCCTCGACGTGGACACCCAGCGCACGCTCGGCCTCGACGACGGCGCCCCGCAGGTCCCGGACGAGCCGGCGCGGGCCAAGCTGGCCTCGACCGTCATGCTGCTGCGCGACGACACCGGCCCGCTCGAGGTCTTCATGATGCGCCGCGTCGCGCAGATGGCCTTCGCGGCCTCGATGCACGTCTTCCCCGGCGGGGGGACCGATCCGCGCGATGCCGAGGACGAGCTGCCCTGGGCCGGCCCCGAGGTCGGCGAGTGGGCAGAGCTGCTGCAGACCGACGAGGCGGCGGCGCGCATGCTCGTGGCCGCCGCAGTGCGCGAGATCTTCGAGGAGACGGGCGTGCTGCTCGCCTCGCCCGTCGACGCCCAGACGGAGGCGGTCCACCTGGAGCCGGAGGACGCCCGTGAGCTGCGGCGTCGCCTCGTGGCCAAGGAGATCGGCTTCGGCCAGGTGCTGCTCGAGCGTCGCCTCGTGCTGCGCAGCGACCTGCTGCGCTACCACGCCCACTGGATCACCCCCGAGATCGAGCCACGCCGCTACGACACCCGCTTCTTCCTCGCCGCCGTCCCCGCGGGGCAGGACCCCGACGGTGACAACACCGAGTCCGACCTGTCCGAGTGGGCCCGCCCGCAGCAGGTGCTCGACGCGGCCGAGGCCGGCGACGTGCTGCTGCTGCCGCCCACCATCGTCTGCCTCGAGCAGCTCGTCGGTGTGGAGACGGTCAGCGCGGCCCTCGAGCAGCAGCTGCCGATCGAGCCAGTCATGCCGGAGTTCGTCGTCACCGAGGCCGGACCGGCGATGCGGGCACGGTTGCCGTGAGCCCGGCGGTCGCTCCCGAGCCCTCGGCCCCCTTCGGCTCCTGGGCCGGCGGGCAGATCACGCCCAACGCCCACTGCCTGCTGCAGGGCAACCCGAGCCCGATGACGCTCGACGGGACGAACACGTGGGTGCTCCTGCCCCCGGGCGGCACCGAGGCGATCGTCATCGACCCAGGTGAGGACGAGGCCGCCCACCAGCAGCGCATCGTCGACCACGTCGCCGAGCGCGATGCCCGGATCACCCAGATCGTGCTCACCCACGGCCACCACGACCACAGCGAGGGTGCGCCGCGGCTCGCCCGCCTCACCGGTGCGCCGGTGCGCGCGGTCGGCACCGGCCACGACGACCTCGGTGACGGGGACGTGCTGCGCGTCAAGGGTCTCGAGGCGCGGGTCGTGACGACACCGGGCCACACGGCCGACTCGATCTCCTTCGCGCTGCCGGGTGACCACGCCCTGCTCACGGGCGACACCGTGCTCGGGCGCGGGACGACGGTCGTGGCCCACCCCGACGGCGAGCTCGCCGCCTACCTGGACTCCCTCGAGCGCATCCGCGCGATGACCGGCGACGGCGAGGTCACCTCGATCCTGCCGGGGCACGGCCCCACGGTCCCGGACGCCGCCGCGATGGTGGATTTCTACCGGTTGCACCGCCGGGAGCGGCTGGAGCAGGTGCGGGCCGCGGTCGCGGACGGCAAGCGCACCGCGGACGAGGTCGTGGCGCACGTGTACGCCGACGTCGACCGGTCGGTGTGGCCGGCAGCCCGGATGTCCGTGCTCGCCCAGCTGGAGTACCTGGGCGTCTGAGGCGCGAAGGGGGCTCGGGCGCGGCTGAGCAGCGGCTCAGCGCGCGCGGCGCTGGAGGCGCTCCACGTCCGTGAGCAGCACGGCGCGTGCCTCCAGACGCAGCCAGCCGCGGCTGGCGAAGTCCGCCAGCGCCTTGTTGACCGTCTCCCGGGAGGCTCCGACGAGCTGGGCGAGCTCCTCCTGCGTGAGGTCGTGGGCGACCATCGTGCCCTCCTCGACCGGCCGGCCGAAGCGGTCCGCCAGCTCCAGCAGTGCCTTGGCCACACGGCCCGGGACGTCGGTGAAGACGAGGTCGGCAAGGTTCTCGTTGGTGCGGCGCAGCCGCCTGGCCAGCGCCGTGAGCAGGGTGCCGGCGATGCGCGGGTGGGCCGAGAGCAGCTGGGTCAGCTGCT
>CAYLUX010000052.1:0-16877 GCA_964386935.1 uncultured Janibacter sp. | reverse complement strand
GCGGGTCAGCCGCCGAACTCGTCGAGGCCCTTGCGGGCCTGGTCGAGGAGCATCTGGTGGCTCTGCTGCTGCTCGCGCAACTTCGACGCGGAGGACTGGTCCCCCTTCGCCTCGGCCGCGGCGGCCTCCTCCTCGAGCTCGGCGATGCGGGACTGGAGCTGGGTGACCATGGACGCGGCCCGGTCGGACTTCTCCGGGTCGGTCGCGGACCACTTCTTCTCCTCGGCGTCGCGAACCGTCTGCTCGACGCGGCGCATCCCCTTCTCCATGCGGTCGATGTCGGCGCGCGGCACCTTGCCGGCCGCCTCCCATCGCTCCTGGATGTCGCGGAGCGCGGCCTTGGTGCGCTCCAGGTCCTTGACCGGCAGCAGCGCCTTGGCCTCCTCGAGCAGGCCCTCCTTGACCTCGAGGTTGCCGCGGTAGGACTCGTCCTCGATCGCCGCCTGCTCGTCCTTGGCGTTGAAGAAGTGGTCCTGGGCGGTGCGGAAGCGCTGCCACAGCTTGTCATCGTCCGAGCGCCCGGCCCGACCGGCGGCGCGCCACTGGCTCATGAGGCGCTTGAAGGCGCCCGCGGTGGCATTCCAGTCCGTGGAGGTCGAGAGGCGCTCGGCCTCCTCTACGAGCCCGAGCTTGACCTGCTTGACCTCGCCGCGGACCTGCTCCAAGCGGGCGAAGTGGGCCCGACGGGTCTTGTCGAAACCGTTGCGGGAGCGGGAGAAGCGCTTCCACAGCGCATTCTCGACGTCCTTGTCGAGGCGGACCTTGCCGCGCTGGTGGGCCTTCCACTCCTGGAGCAGCTCACGCATCCGCGTCGTGGACTGCTTCCACTGGACCTTCTCGACGGGCTGGGCCGCGATCTTCTCGGCCTCCTCGACGATCGCCTCCCGCTCGAGGGTGGCCTGCTTCTTGGCCTCGGCCCGGTGGGCCTGCTCCTCCTGGCGCTTCGTCGCCAGACCCTCGTCGATCTCGCCGACGAGCTTCGCGAGCGCGGGCAGGTCGCCGACGACGTTCGGCTGCTCGGAGTGGGCGCGCAGCGACTTCAGGCCGTCGGCGATCTCCTTGGCGGAGACCTCGGGGGAGTCCAGGCGCTGGTGCAGCAGCGCTGCGGAGGCGTACAGCTCGTCGTACTTGCGGGCGAAGTACTGCAGCGCCTCCTCGGGCGTGGCGTCGGGGTAGGAGCCGACCTCGCGTTCGCCCTCGTCCTCGCGCACGAAGACACGTCCCTGCTCGTCGACACGGCCGAAGGCCGCGGACGCGCTGTGGTCGCTGACGGCCGCCGGGGGTTCCGGGGCCGGGACCGTGCTGGGGCGGGTGGGGGCCAGGCGAGCCAGGGCTGCCGGCGAGGGCGCAGCGGGGCGCGGGGCGTCGTTGTCGTCACTCACATGTGTGAGGTTACCCATTCCCGCGCCGGCTGAGGGGGCGCACGTAGGGTTGGGCCGTGCTGACGATCCCATTCCCGGCCCAGGCCTTCGGTACCAACTGCTACGTACTCGCCGACGCCCCCGGCGAGGAGTGCATCGTCGTCGACCCCGGGATCGGGATCGAGGAGACCTTGCGGCAGGTGCTCACCGAGTACCGGCTCAAGCCCGCCGCGGTGCTCCTCACGCACGGGCACATCGACCACGTCTACTCCGTGACTCCGGTCTGCGGTGGCGAGCTCGCGGCCTACATCCACTCCGACGACCGCTACCGGCTGGAGGACCCGCTCGGCAGCTCCTCGCTCGGGGACCAGCTGACCGGGATGCTGGAGCAGCAGTTCGGCAAGAAGGCCACCTGGCGCGAGCCGGAGCGGGTCGTGGAGATCATGGACGAGGAGCGGGTCACCGTCGCCGGCATCGACCTCGACGTCGTCCACGCGCCGGGCCACACCGAGGGATCGGTGATGTTCGCCCTGGACCGGGTGCCCGAAGGGGTCTCCGGTGACGTCGAGGTCGACCGGACGCTGCTCACCGGTGACGTCCTCTTCGCGGGCTCGATCGGTCGGACCGACCTGCCGGGTGGCTCGATGGCGGCCATGGAGCGCTCGTTGCGCGACGTCGTCCATCCGCGCCCCGACACCAGCCTCGTCCTCCCGGGCCACGGGCCCGCCACGACGCTGGGCCGCGAGAAAGCGACCAACCCTCACCTGCAAGGACTGGCATGAGCACCCGAAGCACGAAGATCACCCCCATCTCGGGGTTCCCCGAGTACCTCCCGCAGCAGCGGATCGTCGAGCAGTACTTCCTCGACGTCATCCGCTCCACCTTCGAGCTGCACGGCTTCCCCTCGATCGAGACCCGCGCCGTCGAGCCGGTCGAGCGCCTCCTCGGCAAGGGCGGGGACGCCGACAAGGAGATCTACGGCGTGCACCGCCTCGCCGGGGACGAAGGGGGTGGGGCCGAGAGCGACCTCGGCCTGCACTTCGACCTGACGGTCCCCTTCGCCCGGTACGTCGTGGAGAACGCCGGGAAGCTGAACTTCCCCTTCCGCCGTCACCAGATCCAGAAGGTGTGGCGGGGTGAGCGCCCCCAGGAGGGGCGGTATCGCGAGTTCACCCAGTGCGACATCGACGTCGTCGACGTCGGCGAGCTCTCCGGCCACTTCGAGGCCGAGATGCCGCTCGTCATGGCCGAGATCTTCTCGAAGCTGCCGATCCCGCAGATGGTCATCCAGGTGAACAACCGCAAGATCCCCGAGGGCTTCTACCGGGGCCTCGGGATCGAGGACGTCGCGGGCACGCTGCGGATCGTGGACAAGCTGGACAAGATCGGCCCGGAGAAGGTCGCTGCTCTCCTCGTCGGGGCCGGGCGGACGCCCGAGCAGGCACAGGCCTGCCTCGACCTGGCCGCGATCCGCACCGAGGACACCTCATTCGTGGAGCGGGTCCGCGCGCTCGGCATCGAGCACCCGGTGCTCGAGGAGGGCCTCGCCGCGCTGTCGGCAGTCATCGAGACCGGCCGCTCCGCCGCGCCCGGCGCGATGGTCGCGGACCTGCGGATCGCCCGCGGTCTCGACTACTACACCGGGACGGTCTACGAGACCCAGCTCGTGGGCCACGAGTCCTGGGGTTCCTTCTGCTCCGGTGGCCGCTACGACGAGCTGGCCAGCGACGGGAAGAACACCTACCCCGGTGTCGGGATCTCCTTCGGCCTCTCCCGGCTGCTCGGTCTGCTGCTCGGCCAGGGCCTCGTGACGGCGAGCCGGAAGACCCCCTCGGCCGTGCTCGTCTCCGTCGCCGACGAGGAGAGCCGGCCCACCTCGGTCGCCGCAGCCACGGCGCTGCGCGCCCGGGGCATCCCCTGCGAGGTGGCGCCGACGGCGGCGAAGTTCGGCAAGCAGATCCGCTTCGCCGACCGACGCGGCATCCCTTACGTGTGGTTCCCCGGCGCGGGGGAGCAGGGCGACCAGGTCAAGGACATCCGTTCGGGCGAGCAGGTCGATGCCGCGGCCGACACCTGGCAGTGCCCGGAGGAGGACCTGCGCCCCTCGGTGGTCGCGGTCGGGGAATGACCACCGCGCAGCTGCCCGTCGGGTGTGACACCCGTCTAGACTCCCGGATGTGGTCGCGACCACCCGTGGACACAATGGGGTGTCCACGGCACCACCCGAGGCGATGACCCCGCCCAGGGAAGCGGCGCGCACCACTCCCATGGAGCGGGCGGTGCGGACCTGGCTGACGCACCTCGACGTCGAGCGCGGCGTCTCGAAGCACACCCTGAGCGCCTACACCCGCGACAGCCGGCGCTACCTGAGTTACCTCGCCGCGCAGGGCGTCACCACGCCCGATGAGGTCCGCGAGAGCCATGTCACCGGCTTCCTCGCGGCTCTGCGGACCGGTGACGCGGACCATCCTCCCGTCGCCACGAGCTCGGCCGCCCGGTCCCTGACGGCCGTGCGTGGGCTGCACCGCTTCCTCGCCCTGGAGGGCGAGACCGCCGACGACCCCGCCCGTGAGGTCGCCCCACCGACCCCCACGTCCCGGCTGCCCAAGGCCATCGGGCTCGACGAGGTCACCCGGCTGCTCGATGCCGCAGGGGTGGGGGAGGGGGCACGCCCCCTTCGCGACCGGGCGCTGCTGGAGGTGCTCTACGGCACCGGGGCACGGATCTCGGAGGCAGTAGGCCTGGACGTCGACGACCTGGACCCGCAGGTCGGCGCGGTGCGGCTCCTCGGGAAGGGCGGCAAGGAGCGTGTCGTGCCGGTCGGCTCCTACGCGGTCGAGGCGGTGCAGGCCTGGCTCGTGCGTGGCCGCCCCGAGCTGGCGGGCAAGGGCCGGGCGGGGCCCGCCCTCTTCCTCAACCTCCGCGGTCGCCGGCTCTCCCGGCAGAGCGCCTGGGCGGTCCTGCAGGCCGCGGCAGGCCGGGCCGGCCTGACCCAGCACGTCTCCCCGCACACGCTGCGCCACTCCTTCGCGACCCACCTGCTCGAAGGGGGAGCCGACGTCCGCGTCGTGCAGGAGCTGCTCGGTCACGCGTCGGTGACCACCACCCAGATCTACACTGCCGTCGGCATCCAGCAGCTGCGGGAGGTCTACGCGCAGAGCCATCCCCGCGCCCGCTGATATCGTCGTCGCTGATCAGCGTGAGGCTGACCGACCGCGAGACGCGATGGAGTGATCCGACTGTGGCATCCGAGGTGACGCCGCCGCTCGACATCGAGCACACCGAGGCCCAGCGAGGCCCGACCGGGCGACCCCTGCCCACCTTCCCGGACCCGAAGCCCCTCGACGGCCACGGCCCGGCGCGGATCATCGCGATGTGCAACCAGAAGGGTGGCGTCGGCAAGACGACGACCACGATCAACCTCGGTGCCGCACTCGCCGAGTTCGGCCGTCGGGTGCTCCTCGTCGACTTCGACCCGCAGGGCGCCCTCTCCGTCGGCCTCGGCGTGCCCACCCACACCCTGGACACGACGATCTACGACCTGCTCGTCTCCCGCGGGCACGACATCAACGAGATCATCCAGGGCACCTCCATCGACGGCCTCGACGTCGCGCCGGCGAACATCGACCTCTCCGCCGCCGAGGTCCAGCTCGTCGGCGAGGTCGCCCGCGAGCAGATCCTCTCCCGCGTGCTGCGCCCGGTGCTCGACGACTACGACGTCATCCTCATCGACTGCCAGCCGAGCCTCGGCCTGCTCACCGTCAACGCGCTGACCGCCGCGCACGGGGTGATCATCCCGCTGGAGACCGAGTACTTCGCGATGCGCGGCGTCGCGCTGCTCGTCGAGACCATCAACAAGATCACCGACCGGCTCAACCCGGCCCTGACCATCGACGGGATCCTCTCGACGATGTTCGACGGCCGCACCCTGCACAGCCGCGAGGTCGTGGGCTCGGTCGTGGAGCACTTCGGCGACCAGGTCTTCCACACCGTCATCTCCCGGACCGTGAAGTTCCCGGACGCCACCCTGGCCGCAGAGCCGATCACGACGTACGCCAGCGGCCACTCCGGCGCCAATGCCTACCGGCAGCTCGCCCGTGAGCTCATCTCGCGCGGCGGGGCGCCCTGACGGCCGTGACGGAGGCTGACGCCGCGGTCCCCGGCGGTGTCATCACCAAGAGGAGCCCGGAGCGGGCCTTCACGGTCCACCTCGACAACTTCGAGGGACCCTTCGACCTGCTCCTCGGGCTCATCAGCAAGCACCAGCTGGACATCACCGAGGTCTCGCTCGCCAGGGTCACCGACGAGTTCATCGCCCACCTGCGCGCGTTGCGGGACAGCGCGCCCGGGCTCGACCTCGGCGAGACGAGCGAGTTCGTCCTCGTCGCCGCGACGCTGCTGGACCTCAAGGCCGCCCGGCTGCTCCCGAACACCTCGGAGACCGACGAGGAGGACCTCGAGCTCATCGAGGCCCGCGACCTGCTCTTCGCCCGGCTGCTCCAGTACCGGGCCTTCAAGGACGTCGCCGCCCACTTCGAGGAGACGATGGCCACGAGCGGTCTGATGACCCCCCGGCAGGCCGGCCTCGAGCCGCGTCTGGCAGCGCTGCTGCCGGAGCTGGTCATGAACGTCTCGCCCGAGCAGCTGGCGGTCGTCGCCGCCCGGGCGCTCACCCCCAAGGCGCCCGAGGAGGTCGGTGTCTCGCACCTGCACGCCCCGACCGTGAGCGTGCGCGAGCAGGCGGGCCTCGTCGTGGAGCGGTTGCGCCGCACCGGGTCCACGTCATTCCGGGAGCTCGTGCGGGACGCCGACTCCACGCTCGTCATCGTCGCGCGCTTCCTGGCGCTGCTGGAGCTCTACCGTGACCAGCAGGTCGCCCTGGACCAGGAGGAGGCACTCGGCGACATCGACGTGCGGTGGACGGGGAGCGAGGACGGCGACGTCCGGGTCGGTGCCGAGTTCGACGAGGGGGACCCCGCCGGTACCCCGGAGGAGGAGCGCGATGAGTGAGCAGACCCCGCCCGAGGAGGACGTCCAGGTCGCCTTCGACGTGGGCGAGCTGCCGGGTGGTCCGCGAGCGGCCATCGAGGCCGTCCTCATGGTGGTCGAGGAGCCGGTGACCGACGCCGCGCTGGCCTCGGCCCTGGAGCTGCCCGTCGAGGAGATCCGGGAGCACCTGCGGAGCCTCGAGGCCGCCTACTCGGACGGGACGCACGGCTTCACGGTCCGTGCCGTCGGCGGAGGCTGGCGCTTCTACAGCCACCCCGCCCACGCCGCCGTCGTCGAGCGCTTCATCCTCGACGGTCAGCAGTCCCGCCTGACGACGGCCTCGCTGGAGACCCTGGCCGTCATCGCCTACCGCCAGCCGATCTCCCGGGCACGGGTCGGCGCCGTGCGCGGTGTGAACGTCGACGGCGTCGTGCGCACCCTGCTCACCCGTGGCCTGATCATCGAGGTGGACAAGGACGAGGAGTCCGGCGCGACGCTGTACGGCACCACCCCCTACTTCCTCGAACGGATGGGTCTGAACCACCTGGACGACCTGCCCCCGCTCGCCCCCTACCTGCCCGACGAAGCAGCCCTCGACGACATCGTGAGTGAGGCCCGCCAATGACACCGCCCCGCAACAGAGCACCCGGCAACGGTGGTCGCCCGCCCCGCAGGGGAGGTAAACCGGCGAAGGGGGCCGGCCGCCCCCGGCGAGGACAGCCCGAGCGCGGGACCCCCGGGCGCACCCGTTCCGGCCAGCCCGGTCTCGCCCCTCGGGAGAAGTCCGGTCCCCGTGTGGACGTCCACACGCCCGACGGGGTGCGCCTGCAGAAGGTGCTCGCCGGCGCCGGCGTGGGCTCTCGGCGTGCCTGCGAGCAGCTCATCACCGAGGGCCGGGTGATGGTCGACGAGCAGGTGGTCACCGAGCTGGGGGTGCGGATCGACCCCCTTCGTCAGGTGGTGCACGTCGACGGCGAACGCGTGCAGCTGGACGAGTCCAAGGTCTACCTCGCCTTCAACAAGCCCCGTGGGGTCGTCACGACGATGTCCGACGACCTGGGGCGGATCAACGTCGGCGACTACGTCGTCGACCGGCCCGAGCGGCTCTTCCACGTGGGGCGCTTGGACGCCGACACCGAGGGACTGCTGCTGCTGACGAACGACGGCGACCTCGCCCACCGCCTGCAGCACCCGGCCTACGGGGTGCTCAAGACCTACGTCGCCGAGGTGCCCGGCCCGATCCCGAAGGGGCTGGGCAAGCAGCTGCGCGAGGGCGTCGAGCTCGAGGACGGACCGGCGAGCGTCGACTCCTTCCGCGTCGTGGACTCCCGCCCCGGCAAGGCCATCGTCGAGGTGATCCTCCACGAGGGCCGCAAGCACATCGTGCGCCGGCTGCTCGAGGAGGTCGGGCACCCCGTCGTGAGCCTCGTGCGCACCCAGGTCGGCCCGATCGAGCTCGGGAGCACCAAGTCCGGTCGCTGGCGCGGCCTCTCCCGCGACGAGATCGGCAAGCTGTACAAGGCGGCCGGCCTGTGACCACGAGCCCGGACGCACGGCAGGCGGGTGCGAGCCTCCCGGAGGTCCACATCGTCGGCACCGGCCTCATCGGCACGAGCATCGGGCTGGCCCTGCGCGGCGTGGGCGTCGACGTCTCCCTCGCGGACCAGTCCGAGACCACCGTGGCCCTCGCGCGGGACCTCGGCGCCGGGCGGATCACCGGCGAGGTGGCCCCGGGCGTGGTCGTCGTCGCCGCGCCCCCCGACATCTCGCCGCGCCTCGTCATCGAGGCACTGGAGCGCTGGCCGGACGCCGTCGTCACCGACGTCACCTCCGTCAAGCAGGTCATCCACGCCGACCTCGTGCGCGCCGGACGGCCGCTGGAGCGCTACGTCGGCAGCCACCCCATGGCGGGGCGGGAGCGGAGCGGGGCGATCAGCGGCAGGGGAGACCTCTTCGAGGGGCGTGCCTGGGTGCTCTGCCCCCACGAGGGGAGCGATCCCGGTGCCGTGGACCTCGTCGAGCGGATGGCCCGGGCAACCGGGGCGGCGACGAGCCGGCTCAGCCCGAGCGACCACGACGCCGCCGTCGCTGCCGTCTCCCACGTGCCGCAGGTCGCTGCCTCCCTGGTCGCCGCCCGGCTGGAGCACCTGAGCGAGCAGGCCCTCGGTCTGTCGGGGCCCGGGGTCCGGGACGTGACCCGGATCGCTGCGAGCGACCCCGGGCTGTGGACCCAGATCCTCTCCGGCAACGCGGCCGCCGTCGGCGCGGTCCTGACCGAGATCAGCGAGGAGCTGACCGGGATTGTCGAGGCCCTGACCGAGCTCGGCCGAGACCAGTCCGTCGCCGATGCCCCGGGTGCCCGGGCCGTCCTCGCGCGGGCCATCGCGCGCGGCAACGCCGGTCACGCCCGCATCCCCGGCAAGCACGGCGCCGCGACGAGTGCCTACGAGGTCGTCTCCGTCGTCGTCGACGACCGGCCCGGTGAGGTGGGCCGGCTGCTCACCGAGATCGGCGAGATCGGGGTCAACATGGAGGACCTGCGCCTCGACCACGGGATCGGACTGCCCTTCGGCCTGGCCGAGGTCGCGGTGCTGCCGAGCGCCGCCGGACCCCTGACGGAGGAGCTGCGCGCCCGGGGCTGGCGGATCCACGACTGAGACGGGACTAGGCTGACCCCTCGTGACCAGCCCACAGACTCCCTTCGTCATCGCCGTGGACGGCCCCTCCGGATCCGGCAAGTCCAGCGTCTCCCGCGCCGTCGCCACCCGGGTGGGTGCCGGCTACCTCGACACCGGCGCGATGTACCGCGCCCTGACGTGGTGGTGCCGCGAGCAGGGGATCGACATGGACGATGCCGACGCCGTGGCGGGTACCGCGGTGGAGCTCCCGCTCGAGATGGGCGTGGACCCGCAGGCCCCCTTCGTGCGTGTCGGCGGCACCGACGTGGACCGGGAGATCCGCAGCAGCGAGATCTCCGGCCTCGTCTCCCGGGTGGCCACCGTCCCGGCGGTGCGCACCGAGCTGCAGCGCCGGCAGCGCGAGATCATCGCCACCGTCGCCGCCGACCGGGGCTCCTGCGTCGCCGAGGGACGCGACATCACGACCGTCGTGGCCCCCGAGGCGCCGGTGCGAGTGCTGCTCACCGCGAGCGAGGAGGCCCGGCTCCGCCGCCGCTCCCTCGAGGTGCACGGTGCCGCCGACGGAGCGGCCATCGAGGCCACCCGCGACCAGGTCCTGCGCCGGGACCGGGACGACTCGACGGTCTCGCAGTTCACCGTCGCCGCGGACGGGGTCGCCGTCGTCGACACCTCCGAGCTGGACTTCGACCAGTCCGTCGAGGCAGTCATGGCGGTCGTGGACGCCGCACGCGTGCGCTGACCTGCCGCCCGCGCCTGCGACAATCGAACGACCGACCCCCACCAGGAGAGCCGTGGACACCACCCCCGAAGAGAGCACCCCCGACGACAGCAACGTCGAGCGGGTCCTGCGCGCCGGGCTGGAGGACTTCGAGCTCACGCCGGAGGACCAGGCCATCATCGACGGTTTCCGGGAGGAGACCGCCGAGACCGCGTCGGGTCCGCTACCGGTCGTCGCGGTCGTCGGCCGGCCGAATGTCGGCAAGTCCAGCCTCGTGAACCGCATCCTCCGGCGGCGCGAGGCCGTCGTCGAGGACACCCCCGGCGTCACCCGTGACCGGGTCGCCTACGAAGGGGAGTGGGCCGGGCGAAACTTCACCCTCCTGGACACCGGCGGCTGGGAGATCGGCGCCGAGGGCATCCACCTGCGCGTCGCCGAGCAGGCCGAGGTCGCGGTCCGGATGGCCGACGTCGTCCTCTTCGTCGTCGACGCGATCGTCGGCCCCACCGACGACGACGAGGCGGTCGTGAAGCTGCTGCGGCGCTCCGGCAAGCCGGTCGTGCTCATCGCGAACAAGGTCGACGACCAGCGCTTCGAGGCCGATGCCGCCGTGCTGTGGAACCTCGGCCTCGGCCAGCCGTGGCCGGTCTCCGCCCTGCACGGGCGGGGGAGCGGCGACGCCCTGGACGCCCTCCTCGAGGTCCTGCCCGAGGTCTCCGCGACGGGTGGCGCACTGCCGGAGGACGGCCCGCGCCGCGTCGCCCTGCTCGGGCGACCGAATGTCGGCAAGTCCAGCCTGCTGAACCGCCTCGCCGGCGAGGACAGGGTCGTCGTCGACGACGTCGCCGGCACGACGCGCGACCCGGTCGACGAGCTCATCGAGCTCGGTGGCCGGCAGTGGCGCTTCGTCGACACCGCCGGTATCCGTCGGCGGGTGAACCAGAGCAAGGGCGCGGACTTCTACGCCTCGCTGCGCACCCGCAGCGCGCTGGAGAAGGCCGAGGTCGCGGTCGTGCTCATCGACACCCACGAGCCGATCGCCGAGCAGGACCTGCGCATCATCAGCCAGGTCGTCGAGTCCGGCCGCTCCCTCGTGATCGCGTACAACAAGTGGGACCTGCTCGACGAGGAGCGCCGTTTCTACCTCGAGCGCGAGATCGAGCGGGACCTGCAGCAGGTGGCGTGGGCACCGCGGGTCAACGTCTCGGCACTCACCGGCCGGCACGTCGACAAGCTCGTCCCCGCGCTCGACACGGCCCTGGACTCCTGGGACACCCGCGTGCCGACCTCACGGCTGAACTCCGTGCTCGGCGAGATCGCCTCCGGGCACCCGCACCCCGTGCGGGGTGGCAAGCAGCCGCGCATCCTCTTCGCGACCCAGGCCTCGACGAGGCCGCCGCGCTTCGTCATCTTCGCCTCGGGCTTCATCGAGGCCGGCTACCGGCGATTCCTCGAGCGTCGCTTCCGGGAGGAGTTCGGCTTCGAGGGCTCGCCGATCGAGATCAGCGTGCGGGTCCGGGAGCGCCGGCGCCGCCGCTGAGCGCAGGGGTCGGTAGCGGCACCGGGCCGGCAGCGGCCCGTGCCCGCGAGCTGATCTTCTGCCGCGAGAGCGGCGCCCACGCCTGGACCGCGCAGAAGGGGGCACACTGCTCCCCCTTCGTCCCGGCGGTGCCGACGTGCACGCAGCACTGCGCCAGCCGCTCCTCGATCATCGTCTCGATGTCCATGAAGGGCTTGACGCTGACGCGCTTGACCCGCTCACCCATGAGGCGGCGCAGCCGCTCCTGCTGACCGGGCAGCCGGGAGGTCACCAGCGTCGTCAGCGTGGACATGCCCATGTCGCAGGTCTGGCAGACCGCCTTCCACAGGTCGGCGACCTGCGGGTGGGAGAGGGAGGTCTGCTCGCTGAGCAGCCCGAGGACGGCCTCCTTGACGACGGTGCGCATCTGCGTGGGCAGCTCCTGGTCGGTGATCCGGTTCGCGAAGCTGTCCGGTGCCAGGTCGAGCCAGTCCTTGAGGCGCTCGTGGCCGACGATCGCGGTGAGGGAGCGCCACGTGTCCGAGTCGTCCTTGAGCAGGTAGCCCACCGAGGCGCAGTGCGGGTGGCTGCACGGCAGCGCCGTGAGGTCCTCCCAGGTGACGACGCCGTCGGTCTGCGGGCCCATCCGGGCGAGGACGCCGGTGTGGGTGAGTCGGTCCTCCGGGTCGATGCCGCCGCCGCGCCCCGAGCCGAAGACCGGCTGGATCGAGACCCCGCAGACGAAGGGGGTCGCCAGCGACCGGTTGATGACGTGGCCGATCTCGTCGTCGTTGACGCCGAGGGTTGCGGTCATCGTCAGCGTCGTGAAGACACCTGCCCGGCTCAGCCGGTCGATGGCCCGGTTCTTGTGCTCGCGCAGGTCGCCGCCGCGGTGGTGCATCGAGGACTCCGCGGAGGAGCCGTCGTACTGGAGGTAGACCTCCACGCGCTGCCGGTGCCGGCGCAGCAGGTCCAGGAGCTCGTCGTCACCGGCGATCTTCAGCCCGTTGCTGTTGATGAGGATGCGCACGATCGGGCGCGCCACGAGCTCCTCGATCAGGCGCGGCAGCTCGGGGTGGAGCGTGGGCTCGCCGCCCGAGAGCATGAGGACGTCGAGACGCCCGTCCTCGCGGGCGAGGCGGGCATCGACGTTCGCCAGGACCTCCTCGACGGAGGCGACCCCGGTCAGGGCGGGGGCCGAGCCGGCGAAGCACGTGGGGCAGCGCAGGTTGCAGTGCTCGGTGATGTCCTCGAGCAGGATGCAGGTGTGCTGGCTCTGCATCTCCGGCAGGCCGTCGAGGTAGGCCGAGGGGACCGGGGCGAAGTTGCCCGTGACGTCGGCGACGTGCGACTTGGTCGGCGCCGTCCACTGCTCGAGGTAGGAGAGGATCGTGGGGTCCTCGTCGTAGAGGGTGCGCACGAGGCCGTGCTCGGGGCACCCGCGCTCGAGCCAGATGCGGCCGTCGCGCTCGGCGAGCCAGCCGCTGAGGCGCCGCACGTCCGCCAGCTCGGTCTCGGGGTGCTCGTGGTGGCACGTGGGGCAGAAGGCGTTGACGTAGCGGTGGATCCGGTCCCCGCGCAGCGGTCTGCCGGGTCCGGCGTCCGGTTGTGGTGTCCTCATGGACACTCCTCTCGTGGTCATGCGGAGGACAGGCTGACGAGCGCGACGACGCACACACCGGCACTGGTGACGAGCCAGACACCGGCGGCCACGAGGGCGGCCACACCCCATCCGCGGACCCGGTCGATGAACACCAGGACCAACCCCAGGACCAGCAGGGGGAGAGGCATGACCGCGATGAGGAGGGCGGCGATGCCCCCGAAGGAGACGCCCACGTCCAGCGCCACCATCATCTGGACGAAGGCGTAGATGAGGACCGGGCCGAGGAAACCCACGACCCCGCCGATGAGCATCCCCCAGCCGGAGCTGAGCCCCCTGCGGACGGGTGGTTGCTGCTGCCACGGTGCCTCGCTCATCCGGCCCTCCCTGACGGTTGGCTGCGCACGATGTGGACGCTACGCCAGATCAGCAGCGGGAGGGTGACAGCGAGGAAGATCTGCGGGCGTGTCAGGTCGAGCCACACCACCTCGTTGCCCCGGACGAACTCCACGAGGAAGCGGAAGAGGGCGTAGGCGGCGATGTAGAGGGTGAAGAGGTCCGCGGGGTCCTCCAGCCGGTCCCGCCAGTACCAGAGCGCGACGAGCGCGATCAGGTGGAAGGCGATCTCGTAGCCGAAGGAGGGGTGCAGCGTGGCTCCTTGCCGGACACCCCACGCGGCGGCGTCACTCGCGGAGGCCACGGTGACCGCCCACGGCAGATGGGTCGGGGTGCCGGGCAGCTCGGTCAGCAGACAGCCGATCCGTCCGACGGCCATCCCGCCGGCGACCGCGGGGGCGAAGAGGGCGCCGGTGCGCCACCGCATCCGGAGCAACCGTTTGCCGACGAGGACGGCGCCGTAGGCCAGGGCCAACCCGCCGAGGATGCTGCGGTTGCCGTACGCCCAGTGCACCAGGGCCGGGTCGTTCCCGCTCAGGTGCACGTGCTGCAGCCAGGTGCCGAGGCGCGCACCCACGGCGCCGAAGGCGATCGCAAGGGCCACGAGCACCCAGACCCGGTCGTCGTGGATGCCGCGGCGCCGCTTCTCGAGCGCGAGCAGCACGCCCGCGGTGAGCACACCGAGCGCCACCCACAGGTCGTGGGTCAGGGAGGGCGTCCAGCCCTGCGCCAGTGTCGGATCCATCGGTCCGATCCTGCCAGTCCGGTGGCCTCGGAGACCGGCGTCGAAGGGAGAACCGCGCGCCGGGGGACCGATTCGGCGAGTGCCGGGAGCGTGGGATAAGGTGACGTTCGCTCCTCACGGAGCAGCCACGGGCTGTGGCGCAGTTTGGTAGCGCACTTGACTGGGGGTCAAGGGGTCGCAGGTTCAAATCCTGTCAGCCCGACCGATTTGGTTGGTTTACCAGCGAATACGCGGTCACCGTGGTGGTGAGATCGGTCCAAGTCGGACCGATGTCACCGCTGGAGTCACCGCAAGTTCAGCGAAAGGCCCCGACACCACACGGTGTCGGGGCCTTCGTGTTGCCTCGACGATACCGCTACCGCGGCGACGTAGCCGGCTCCCGGCTCGGTTGGGTGAGCAAGCGAGCGTTATCGACCTGATCTGGTGTCACCGTGATGGCCATGAGCCCTCGTCTCCGAAGTGTGCTTCCATCATGGCTGCGGCAGCCACTCAGAGCAACGGCCTTGAAGGGTGAGCGTGCGGGACAGTGCGATCGACCAGGGCTCGTGGCGGCAGGTGCGCCGTCCCGGACGAGACGGAGGTCATCGGGGTCTGACAGTCTTGGGCATCATCGGCAAGTCGGAGGTGTCACTTGATCAAGTCAGCGAACCAGTACCCGGTGCACACGCTGTTCAGCCACGAGGGCAACGTGCTGTACCGGATCCCGCCGTACCAGCGCGAGTACTCCTGGTATAAGGCCCAGTGGGAGGACCTGTTCGAGGATCTGATCGAGGCCGACGGCGCCCACTTCCTGGGCACGATCATCACCCTGGACCAGACCACGGACACCCTCGAGGGCAACATCCTCCACGTCGTCGACGGCCAGCAGCGACTCACGACCTTGACCCTGCTGCTCGCGGCCGTCTACTCGGTGCTCAAGGAGCACATCGACGAGCTCGACGACGACACCCGAACGGACGTCACGAACCTCGGTCGCCAGCTCGTGCGCAAGGCTGACCAGCAGCCACGGGTCACCCCGCAGAAGCAAGGGCACAACCTCTTCGACTACCTCAAGACGCTCGAAGACGCCGGGCTGCCCGTTGAGGGCGAGTGGAAGCCGTACTACCCCAGCCGCCGGATCGCCAAGTGCTACCGCTACTTCCGCTCCGCCATCCTGAAGCTCGCCGAGACGGAGGAGCTGACCGAGACGGAGGCAGCGCTCCGGGTCCACGAGGCTGCACTGCAGGCGGTCATCGTGAAGATTGAGGTCGCCAGTCACGCCGACGCGTTCGTCCTCTTCGAGTCCCTCAACAACCGCGGCATGCCGCTCTCGCCCGTGGATCTGATCAAGAACCACCTGCTGGCCGAGTCCGAGAAGAAGCAGATCATGAACGTCGACCAGGCGTTCAAACACTGGAACGACATGCTGACGAGCCTTGGCGACAGCTACTCCACCCAGGAGCGCTTCCTCAGGCACTACTACAACGCCTTCAAGACGGAGCTCCCCGACGTCCCCAACGCCTCCGTCGCCACCAAGTCCAACCTGATCCGCATCTACGAGAAGCTCCTCGAGCAGGACCTCAAGAAGGTCGTCGACGCACTCGTCGAGGCGAGCAAGATCTACGGCCGCATCAACTGCGTCGTGGAGCTCGACCAGCCGACATCCCTCGACCGGGCCTTCCAGCGGCTCATGCGCGCCCAGGGCGCGCCGTCCTATGTCCTGCTGATGTGGCTCATGACGAAGCAGGAAGAACTGGAGCTGAGCGACGGACAGGTCGAAGCCGTTGCTGACCGCCTCACAAGCTTCTTCGTCCGACGCAACCTGACGGGCTACCCGCCCACGTACGCGCTGGCGAAGCTCTTCATGACGACCATCGACGCCGTCGGTGACGCCCGCGGCGACGACGTGCTCACGCTCGTCGGCGAGAAGCTGAACGCCGTCTCAGCCTCCGACGAGGAGTTCCGGGCTCGCCTTCTCGGTCGCATCTACGAGGAGAACACCGACGTGGCCCGGTTCGTGCTGACTACCCTGGCCGAGGACGCCATGACCAAGGAGACGAAGGTCGACCTGTGGCGTCAGGAGAAGAACCATTTCGTGTGGACGATCGAGCACATCCTCCCGCAGGGAGAGAACCTGCCAGCCGCGTGGCAGGAGATGCTCGGAGGCAAGGAAGTCGCCGCCCAGGTACAGGAAGAGCACCGACACCGACTCGGCAACCTCACCGTCACGGCCTACAACAGCAACCTCGGCAACAAGTCCTTCATCGAGAAGCGCGACCGACAGGACTCCAAGGGTCGATACATCGGTTACAAGAATGGTCTCTCGCTCAACGCCGAGTTGGCGGCACGGGAGTCGTGGACGGCTGACGACATCGAGGCGCGGACGAAAGTATTGGCCGACAAGGTGATCACACGGTTCCCGCTGGCTTGAGGCACGCCGCGAGGTTGCATACGGTTCGCCTCGCTCAATCGGGCTTCGTCGTCCTTGACGTCTTCACTGAGTGTGATCGGTCAGTTCTCGGCCCGACGCCGCCCGCCAGATGACATGGTCGTCAGGAGCGGCACATCACCGCAGCACACGCCTACACCGTCGATCGGACCGTTCCCGGCATCAGGATGAAGCCGTGAAGGTCACCGACGAGCCCGGCCCGACTGAGGACCCCATCGTCATCCGGCCGCGGGCATCACCACGGGTTGGTCGGCGACCCGTCGGCCTGCCAGAGCGGCGCCGATGACCCCCGCGTCGTTGCCGAGCGTTGCCGGGACGATCGGGGCGCGGGTGCGCACGTGCGGGAGGAACCGGTCGGCCGATGCGCTCACCGCCCCGCCGACGACGATGAGGTCGGGGGTGAGGAGGCTCTCGAGGAGCCCGTAGTAGGCGGTGAGCCGCTCCGCCCACTTCACGTACGAGAGCCCTTCCCGCTCCCGTGC
>CAYLUX010000051.1:13267-16984 GCA_964386935.1 uncultured Janibacter sp. | reverse complement strand
GGGCGGGCCTCAGATCCCGAAGTGGTTGATCAGATCATCGGTGGTCACGTTCGCGCCCTCGGCCGGTTCGACCACGTCCTCGGACGTGACGACGGGGCCGGCATGCCCCTCGGGGTGGACCCTGATGCGGACGAAGGCTTCGCGCACGCCCGGCTGCTCCGCGTAGGTGCGGATCACTGTTTCGAGGAGGACGGTGAGCCCGTCCACCAGAGCAGCACGGTCCTGCCCGGCGACGGCGAGGACCCCGTTGATGGTGGTCCCGGCCGAGAAGGAGTCCTGGTACCCGACCGTGCCGTCGCGGTACTCGGGCACGCTCTCGACCGCCTCCTGCAGGGCGGTGGTCACGGTGGGGACGTCGCTTCGGCGGGAGCATGCCGTGAGAGAGATGGCGAGCACGCCGCCGAGTGCGGCGCGGCGCCCGAGGGTTGAGGTCCGCACGACGGGTCAGCCAGCGAGCGGACGAGCGGCGTCGGTGCCGGCCACGCGCACCCGCCCCAGGACGGCGTCGACGATCTCGTCCGCATGGGTCTCCGGCAGCCAGTGCCCGGTCTCGTAGGAGCGGGCGTCCACGAGTTCGTCGGCGCCCGCGCCGGCCCGCTCGCGCAGCCGCTCGACGGTGTGGCGCGTCGACACCTCCGAGAAGGCCGGGTCCTTCGTCCCCCAGAGGTAGGCGGTGGGCAGGACCGGGCGGGCGCGGCGGGGACCCCCCTTCGCCCGGCTGCGGCGCCAGATGAGGGTGGGGGAGAGGGCCGCCCGGTACCAGTTGAAGGGCCCTTCGCCGGCGCCCGGGCGCTTGAGCCGGGCAGCGTCGTGGGCGGCACGCTCGCGGGGCATGCCGATCTTCTCCAGCACCTGCTGGGCGAAGAGCCGGAAGAAGAGCACCGGCAGGAGGGGAAGCGCGAAGAAGACCATGTACAGGCTGCGGCGCAGCTGGTCCCCGTGCCGGGCGCCGTGGGCCATCCCCGACGGGCTCGGGGTGGACAGCACGGTGAGGGAGTCGACGCGCTCCGGGTGACTCGAGGCGATGGACCACGCCAGGGCGCCGCCCCAGTCGTGCCCGACGACGTGCGCGCTCTCCAGACCGGCGGCGTCCAGCAGCGCGACCACGTCCGCGACGAGCTCCTCCATCACGTAGTCGTGGTGGTGCGGGGGCCGCGCCCCGGGGGAGTAGCCACGCAGGTCGGGGGCGAGCACGCGGAGCCCGGAGTCGACCAGCCCGGGGGTCACCTTGTCCCAGCTGGTGCGGTCCTGGGGCCAGCCGTGCAGCAGCACCACCGCCGGCGCATCGGCCGGACCGCTGTCGTCGACGTCGAAGGTCAGTCCGTCCCGGGAGTAGTACCTCACGTGAGCAGGCTAGAGGCTCCGCTCACACGACGGCGATCTGCCTGCGGCGGTAGCCGGCCAGACCGATCACCGCGAGGGACGCGGCGAAGAGCAGGGCGAGGACGAAGGGAGTCACCGTGAAGTCCTCGACCGGCGGTCCCGCGAGCTGGTGGAGCGGCGAGAGAGCGGTGAGAGCCGCGGGCAGGTCGAGCAGCTCGCCGAAGAACTCCACGATGCCCATCCACACGACGAGCGCCCAGCACACCGGTGCCGTCAACCGCGGGGCCCATCCGTAGAGAGCGGCGCCGAGGCCCGACACGACGAGTGAGGCGGGGATCAGAGCGAGGTGGGCGCCGGTGATCTGTCCGATGATCGAGGCATCCCCGGTGACCGCCGCGGCAACGAGGCCGGTGCACAGGCCGGTGACCAGGGTGATGACGAGGACTCCGCCGGTGACGGCTGCCAGGTGTGCCCCCAGCCACGCAGCGCGTCCGACGGGGGTCGCCAGGACGGTGTCGGCCCGGCCGCTGCTCTCCTCGACCTGCAACGTCCGTATCCCAGAGACGGCGTAGGCGGCGACGAGGACGGTGACGAAGGCGCCGAGGAAGGAGGCGTACCCCTCGAGCAGTGCGTCGGTGCTGAACATCTCGGCGAGGGCCGGCGGCATGTCGTCGCCGGCATCGATCATGGCCTGCGTGAAGGCTCCGTCGACGATGCCGAGCGCGAGGACGCCCGCGCCCCAACCCAGGAGGCCGCCGCGCTGCAGGCGCAAGGCCAGCCCGGAGGGAGTGCCGAGGCGAGGACGGGCGTGTGGCCGACCGGGGCGCACCGCGACAAGGCTGGCGCCGAAGTCCCGCCGACCGAGCAGGGCGTAGCCGACGGCGGTCCCCGCGACCGCCAGCGCGACGAGGAGGAGAAGGGGGCTCCACCGGTCGTGCACGTACGGTGCCGTCTGCGTCGCCCACCCCAGCGGCGAGAGCCACGAGGCGGCGCTCCCACCGGTCGCGGCCATGTCCCCGACGGCCCGCAACCCGAAGGCGGCGCCGAGCACTGCACCGGCCATGCCTGCGGCAGGGCGCGAGAACTCGCTCAGCTGGGCGGTGACCGCGGTGACGCCGGCGAAGGCGAGACCCGTCAGTGCGGTGCCGAGGCCGACCAGGACCGAGCCGGTGACCGCGAAGCCGTTGGCGATCGCGAGACCGGTGACGACGAGGAAGGCGAGTGCGTCGGTGACGATCGCGATGATGATGGCTGCCGTGAGGAGGGAGTAGCGCCCGGCCACGTTGGCGCGGATCAGCTCGGCACGCCCGGTCTCCTCCTCGAGCCGGGTGTGCCTGGTCACGAGGAAGATGTTCATCAGGGCGGCGAGCAGGAAGAGGTAGGGGGCGTACCCGGCGGCGAAGAACCGCTCGTACGTCGGTGCCTCCATGCCGAAGGCCGGTCCGGTGAACATCCGACCGACGGGCTGGGTGAAGATCGGCACCAGCGCCGCCAGGTCGCTCTTGGTGGGAGCCAGGACCGGCAGGGCGGTGCCGATGTAGATGACGAAGATGCCCAGGCCGGCGATCCAGGCGGGCAGCTTGACCCGGTCGCGCCGCAGGCCGAAGCGCACCAGTGTTCCGGTGCCGGTCAGGGTGTGGGGGGTGCGTGGTTTCGCGTGGTGGGTCGGGGCTGTTGCCGTGGTCATCGTGCGCCCACCTCCTCGACCCCCAGCTCCTCGTCGGTGACGTCCTCCCCGTAGTGGCGCATCAGCAACTGCTCGAGGGTCGGCGGGTGGGCGGTGAGGGCGTGGACCCCGAGGCCGGCGAGGGCCTGCACGACCGGCTGCACCCGGTCACCGTCGACCTGGAAGTGCACACGTCCGTCCTCCCGTGTCAGGTCGCTCACTCCGGGGAGCGAGGCCAGCTCCTCCGCCGGCCGCTCGGTCTGCACCTCGAAGGTCGTGCGGGTCATGTGCCGCAGGTCGGCGAGGCTGCCGGACTCGACCACCCGGCCGCGCCGGACGATCGAGATGCGGTCGGCGAGGGCCTCGACCTGGGCGAGGATGTGGCTGGAGAGGAGCACGGTGCGGCCGGCCCCCTTCGCCTCGGCGATCGCCTGCTGGAAGACGACCTCCATGAGCGGGTCGAGACCGGCGGTCGGTTCGTCGAGGAGCAGCAGGTCGACGTCCGAGACGAGCGCCGAGATCAGGGCGACCTTCTGCCGGTTGCCCTTGGAGTAGGTGCGCGCCTTCTTGGACGGGTCGAGGTCGAAGCGCTCGCACAGCTCGTCGCGCCGGGCGTGGTCGACGTGGCCGCGGAGGCGGGCGAAGAGGTCGATCGCCTCGCCACCGGTCATCGTCGGCCACAGCTCGACGTCGCCGGGCACGTAGGCCAGGCGCTTGTGCAGCTCGAC
>CAYLUX010000051.1:0-13167 GCA_964386935.1 uncultured Janibacter sp. | reverse complement strand
CGCTCGCCTTCGGCCATGTAGGCCTCGGCGTCGGCGACCATGTCGTCGACGAGTCGGTCGATGTGCTCGCCGCCCTCGCTGAGGGTGCGCACGAGGTAGCGCAGGAGCGGTCGGCCCTCCTCGAAGAGATTGAGGCCCGAGAGGGGGTTCATCCCGGGCCCCTTGGCGACGACCTGCTCCTTGCCGACCCGGATCAGCGCGACGACGTGCTCGTCGCAGGCCCGGTGCAGCCCGGCCTTGGACCCGAAGTGGTGGATCACCAGCCCCTGCGACACCCCTGCGTGCTCCGCGATCGACTTCAGGCTCGTCCCGGCCACCCCACGCTCTCCGAAGAGCTCGATGGCGGCATCCCGGATGCGAACCATCCCCTCGCTCGCGTCCGCTGCCATGTCGGCTCCCCATGTCCGCTGACTGTTCATTCAGTGAGTGTGCTCCTGACTGAATGAACAGTCAATGCCGGGTGACGGCGGGTGGGAGGCTGGGCGCGTGGACTTCACCTTCACGGACACCTGGCACCTGCCCGCGGATGTCGACACGGTGGTCGCGGCACTGGCCGACATCGAGCGGTACCCGACGTGGTGGCCGCAGGTGCGCTCGGTCACCCGCATCGACGAGCACTCCGGCCGCGGGGTCGTGCGCAGCCTGCTGCCGCTGCGGCTGGACCTCGTGCTCACCCGCGAGGTCGAGGACCACGGCGCCGGTCACCTGCGGGTGCGCCTCTCCGGGGACCTGCACGGGTACGCCGAGTGGCGGGTGGTGGCCAGAGCGAAGGGGGCCGAGGCCCGCTTCGAGCAACACGTGAGGGTCGCCCCCCGCTTGGAGCGGGCGGCGACCCTCGTGCCGTGGCTGTTGCGGGCCAACCATGCCTGGATGATGCGGCAGGGTCGGCGTGGGCTCAGGAGGCGGACGTCTCCTCGTCGCTGAGCGGCTTCTCCTTCGTGGCCAGCTCCTCGCGGGCGCGGGCGGTGGCCTGCTCGATGTCCTCCTCGGAGTGGGAGACGTCCGGGGAGGGGGTGACGTCCGGCTGCGGGACGTGGGTGTGGCCGGAGGGCATGTTCCACCGGGCGGTGGTCATGCCGGCCTCCTTGGCGCGGGCGAGGGCCTCCAGGACGACCTTCTCGGCCTCCTCGCGCCCGACCCAGTGGGCTCCCTCGACGGACTTGCCCGGCTCGAGGTCCTTGTAGGTCTCGAAGAAGTGCTGGATCTCCAGGCGCCAGAACTCGCTGATGTCCTCGAGGTCCTTGATGCCCTCCTTGCGGGGGTCACCGGCGGGGACGCACAGGACCTTGTCGTCGCCGCCGGCCTCGTCGCGCATGTGGAACATCCCGATCGGCCGTGCCCGCACGAGGCAGCCGGGCCAGGTCGGCTCGTCGAGCAGCACGAGCGCGTCCAAGGGGTCCTCGTCCTCACCGAGGGAGTCCTCGACGTAGCCGTAGTCGCTCGGGTAGGCCATCGACGTGAAGAGCATGCGGTCCAAGCGGATCCGGCCCGTCTCGTGGTCGACCTCGTACTTGTTGCGCTGGCCCTTCGGGATCTCGATGGTGACGTCGAACTCCACTGGTGGTACCCCTTCGTCTAGGTGCAGTGATCAGGTGAGGGTGATCTAGTCTCGTGGTCAGTGTCCCACCACTTCCCGATCAGCACCTGAAGGGGCCCGCCGCGTGCGCCGAATTCTCATCTCGTTGACCACGGTCGTCGCAGTGCTCCTTGGGTACGGCGTGGCCGACGCCTACGACAAGGTTCCGGGCGTCCTCACGATCGACGACCGGCCGGCCGACGCCGAGCCGGAGACCCCGCACGTGAAGCCGGTGCTCAAGGCCGCCTCCAAGGATGCGCCGGTCCCGACGGAGAAGGGCCTGGCCCGGGCGCTCGGCGGCAAGAAGGTCGCACAGCCGCTCGGCCCCCGCGTCGCGGTCATGGTCCGGGACGCCCTGACCGGGGACGTCCTCTACGCCGACCACGAGAACCGCCCCCAGACCCCGGCCTCCACCGAGAAGCTCCTCACCGCCACCGCGATCGCCGACGGCAACGACCTCAGCCGCACGATGAAGACGAAGGTCGTCTCCGGTGAGAAGAAGGGCGAGATCGTCCTCGTCGCGGGCGGCGACACGATGCTCGCCCCCGGCGAGGGTGACCCCACGGCCGTCGAAGGGAGGGCCGGCCTCGCCGACCTGGCCGACCAGGTCGCCGCCTCCCTGAAGGACTCCGGGCAGCAGGGCAAGGTCACGCTGCGCCTCGACAACACCTACGCCAAGGGCCCGCGCTACGCCCCGACGTGGGACATGGGCGACGTCGACGCCGGGTACACCCAGGGCGTGTCGATGATCGGCCTGGCCGGCGACCGGCCCCAGCCGGGCGTGCCCTCGCCGCGGGTCCCGGAGCGCAAGGTGCTCCAGACCTTCGGCAAGCAGCTGAACAAGGCCGGGGTCAAGGTCAAGGTCGACGCCGCCGAGAAGACCTGGACCAGGCCCGCCCCGAAGGGCGCCCAGACCCTCGGCTCGGTCGAGTCCGCGCCCATCGGTGACGTGCTCGCCGTGGCCCTCGAGGACAGCGACAACGCCCTCACCGAGAACGTCGCCCGCCAGGCGGCCGTGGCCGACGGCGCGGGCACGAGCTTCAAGGACGTCGTCGGGTGGGTCCACTCCACCCTGACCGACGCGGGCGTGGACATGAGCGGCGTGAAGATGAAGGACAGCTCCGGCCTCAGCTCCGGGCAGCGCATCCCGGTGCGGGTCATCTCCGACGTCGTGCAGATGGGCATCACCGGCTCCGCGCCCTCCCTGACCCGGGTGCTGGCGGACCTGCCGATCGCCGGCCTCAACGGGACGATGTACGACCGCTTCCAGACCCCGCAGAGCCGCTCGGCCGCCGGCATCGCCCGCGCCAAGACCGGCACACTGACCGGCACCTCGGCGCTCGCCGGGACGACGACCACCCGCGACGGGCGGCTGCTCACCTACGTCATCAACGCCGACAAGGTCCCCGAGACCTCCGGGACCCTCGGGGCCCGGGGAGCGCTGGACCAGATGATCGCGGGCATCACCGCCTGCGGTTGCCGCTGACCGGGAGGGAAACCACGCAGTGACCGACTACGTCGACTGGGACTTCGCCAAGCGCATCGGCGCGCGGCTCGCCCCGCCCGGACCGGACGTCTCCCCGGAGGAGGCCGCCGAGGTCGTCGCCCACATCCACGAGCTGGCCGCCGCCGCGGTCGAGCCGGTGGCCGCCACCTCGCAGCTGCGCGCGCCCGGCGAGGCCCCGGCGCCGCTCGTCGTGGACCGCCCGACGTGGATCGACGTCAACGCCGACTCGATGTCGGCCATGCTCGAGCCGGCGATGGAGCGGATGACGCAGCTGCGGGACAAGCCCGTCTGGGGCCCCGCGGCGAGCGTCGGCGGCAAGGTCACCGCGACCGAGGCCGGCAGCATGCTCGCCTTCATGGCGACCAAGGTGCTCGGGCAGTACGACATCGCGCCCGGCGGCACTCCGGCCCTGCTGCTCGTCGCGCCCAACATCGTCTCGACCGAGCGCCGGATCAAGGCGGTACCCCGGGACTTCCGTCTCTGGGTGTGCCTGCACGAGGAGACCCACCGGGTGCAGTTCACCGCCGTGCCGTGGCTGCGCGAGCACATGGTGGAGCGGGCCCGCACCCTCGCCACCGAGCTGGTGCCGGACGGACAGGCGCTGCGCGAGCGGATCGCCCAGGCCTCCCGGCAGCTCCCGCGGGTCTTCAGCGGGGAGGGCCAGGGCATCGCCGAGCTCGTCATCACCCCCGAGCAGCGCGAGCAGATGGCCCAGGTGACTGCCGTGATGTCGCTGCTCGAGGGCCACGCCGACGTCGTCATGGACGACGTCGGACCCGAGCACGTCCCCACCGTCGCCGACATCCGCGACCGCTTCGACCAGCGCCGCAAGGGCGCCGGGATGGTCGACCGGCTGCTGCGCCGCCTCCTCGGGCTCGAGGCGAAGATGCGCCAGTACCGCGACGGCGCCGCCTTCGTCCGCACCGTGCAGGAGGCCGTCGGCGTCGAGGGCTTCAACGCGGTGTGGACCTCCCCGGACACCCTCCCCACCGCCCGAGAGATCACCGAGCCGCACACCTGGGTGCGCCGGGTGCACGGCTGATGGCGGCCGGTCACCCGTCCCAGGCGGACTGCCGAAGGGGGGTCCGTGCCGTCCTCGAGGGGATGCCGGAGGGCTCCCTCGTGCTCGCCGCGGTGAGCGGCGGCACCGACTCCCTCGCGCTCGCGGCCGCGCTCGCCGCCGAGGCCGGGGCCGCAGGTGTCGAGGCCGGGGCGATCGCCGTCGACCACGGCCTGCAGGAGGACTCCGCCGAGACGGCGCTGCTCGCGAGCCAGCAGTGCGTCGGGCTCGGTCTGGAGCCGGTCGCGGTCGTGCCCGCGGACGTCACGGCGACCGGGGAGGGCCTCGAGGCCGCCGCCCGCGACGCCCGCTACGCCGCGCTCGCCGACACCGCCGCGCAGCTGGCGGGGGAGCGGCCGCACATCGTGCTGCTCGGCCACACCCGTGACGACCAGGCCGAGCAGGTCCTCCTCGGCCTCGTGCGCGGCTCCGGCGCCCGGTCCCTCGCGGGGATGCCGGCGGTGGTGACGAGGGAGGGGACCCCCTTCGCCCGGCCGCTGCTGCACCTGCCGCGTGCCACCACGGAGGCCGCGACGAAGGCCTGGGGCCTCGTGCCGTGGGAGGACCCGATGAATGCCGACGAGAGCTTCGCCCGGGTGCGGGCCCGCCGCGCCCTCGCCGACCTCGAGGAGCGGCTGGGCCCGGGCATCGGCCAGGCCCTCGTGCGCTCGGCCGACCTGCTGCGCGAGGACGCCGACCTGCTGGACCGGCTCGCCGAGTCCTCGGTGCCCGAGACCGAGCAGGGTGAGGACGGGGAGAGCGTCGCGGTGACCGACCTCGAGGGGCTGGCACCCGCCCTTCGCTCCCGGGTCTGGCGCCGGCTGCTGCTCACCGCGGGGGCGCCCGCCGGCTCCCTCACGGCCACCCACGTGGCCGCCTGCGACGCCCTGGTCACCGAGTGGCACGGCCAGGGCCCGCTGGACCTGCCCGGGGTGCGCGTGCAGCGGTCGGGCGGCCGGGTGACCATCGCGGCCACGACTACGGGACAATGACGACGGGCCAGAGCGACAAAGGAGAACCGTGGACGCCAGCGACAGCAAGGAAGACCTCGTCGAGGTCCTCATCACCGAGGAGCAGATCCAGACCCGCCTCGCCGAGCTGGCGAAGGAGGTCTGGGAGCACTACGAGGGCAAGGACCTGCTGCTCGTCGGAGTGCTCAAGGGCGCGGTCATGGTCATGGCCGACTTCATGCGCCACCTGCCCGGATCGGCGCCGATGGACTGGATGGCGGTCAGCTCCTACGGCTCCGGCACCAAGTCCTCGGGTGTCGTGCGCATCCTCAAGGACCTCGACGCCGACATCACCGACAAGCACGTGCTCATCGTCGAGGACATCATCGACTCCGGCCTGACCCTCTCCTGGATCCGGGCCAACCTGCTCTCCCGGTCCCCGGCGTCGGTGGAGATCCTCACCCTGCTGCGCAAGCCCGAGGCGGCGAAGGTGGAGATCGACACCCGGTGGGTCGGCTTCGACATCCCCAACGAGTTCGTCATCGGCTACGGGCTCGACTTCGCCGAGGGGTACCGCAACCTGCGGGACGTGGCCACCCTCGCCCCGCACGTCTACAGCTGATCGGGAACACCGGGAAACAGGTACTCGTTGGCCTGATAGCCGATGTGTGTCGCGGTTCAGGTAGTTTCGTCCTGTTCGCCGCGGCCACGCCGGCGGCCCGCCACATCGTCGAGTCAGGAAGTCCGGGGAACCCCGTACCCGTATGAACGCCAAGAAGTTCTTCCGTGCCCCTGCCTTCTGGGCGCTGCTGCTCATCACCGTCTTCGTCGTGATGTTCATGACCCAGGGCAACGACGGGTACGAACGGATCGACACGTCCGCCGCCGAGAAGCTCATCTCCAGCGGCAAGGTGGAGGACGCCCACTTCACCACGGACAACGTCCTCCAGCTGGACCTGAAGAAGGGTGAGACCTACTCCGACGGCGAGACCGTCGAGAAGGCGAACAAGGTCCAGACCGAGTTCATCGACGCCCGCGCGGACCACTTCGTCGCCCTCGCCGACAAGCACGTCAGCGGCGTGCAGAACGACACGGTCGAGCGGCCGAGCGTGTGGGGCAACATCCTCCTCTCGCTGCTGCCGCTGCTGCTGCTCGTCGGGCTCTTCTGGTTCATGCTCAGCCAGGCCCAGGGCGGCTCGAAGGTCATGCAGTTCGGCAAGTCCAAGGCCAAGCTGGCGACGAAGGACACCCCGAAGGTCACCTTCGCCGACGTGGCGGGCAGCGACGAGGCGGTCGAGGAGCTGCACGAGATCGTCGAGTTCCTCCGGGAGCCGAGCAAGTTCCTCGCCGTCGGCGCGAAGATCCCCAAGGGCGTCCTGCTCTACGGCCAGCCCGGTACCGGTAAGACCCTGCTGGCCCGCGCCGTCGCCGGCGAGGCGGGCGTGCCCTTCTACTCGATCTCCGGCTCGGACTTCGTCGAGATGTTCGTCGGTGTCGGTGCCTCCCGCGTGCGTGACCTCTTCGAGCAGGCCAAGACCAACGCGCCCGCGATCGTCTTCGTCGACGAGATCGACGCCGTCGGTCGTCACCGCGGCGCCGGCCTCGGTGGTGGCCACGACGAGCGCGAGCAGACGCTGAACCAGCTCCTCGTGGAGATGGACGGCTTCGACGTCAAGACCAACGTCATCCTCATCGCGGCGACCAACCGCCCCGACATCCTCGACCCGGCGCTGCTGCGCCCGGGCCGCTTCGACCGCCAGATCGGCGTCGAGAACCCCGACATGATCGGGCGCCACCACATCCTCCAGGTGCACGCCGCCGGCAAGCCGATGGCCCCGGGCGTCGACCTGCTCGCCGTGGCCCGGCGCACCCCGGGCATGACCGGTGCCGACCTGGCCAACGTCCTCAACGAGGCGGCCCTGCTCGCCGCGCGCAGCGACCAGCAGTTCATCGACGACCGCTCGCTCGACGAGGCGATCGACCGGGTCATCGCCGGCCCGCAGAAGCGCAGCCGGATCATGAGCGCCCAGGAGCGCAAGATCACCGCCTACCACGAAGGGGGCCACGCCCTCGTCGCCGCGGCGCTGAACCACACCGACCCGGTGACCAAGGTGACGATCCTCCCGCGCGGGCGGGCCCTCGGCTACACGATGGTCCTGCCGCTGGACGACAAGTACTCCACGACGCGCAACGAGATCCTCGACCAGCTCGCCTACGCCCTCGGCGGCCGGGTCGCGGAGGAGATCATCTTCCACGACCCCTCGACCGGGGCGGCCAACGACATCGAGAAGGCCACGGGCATGGCCCGCAAGATGGTCACCGAGTACGGCATGAGCGAGCGCATCGGCGCGGTCAAGCTCGGCCAGACCCAGGGCGAGCCCTTCCTCGGGCGCGACATGGGCCACCAGCGGGACTACTCCGAGGACCTGGCCAAGGTCGTCGACGAGGAGGTGCGCCGCTTCATCGAGGCCGCCCACGACGAGGCCTGGCACGCGCTCAACGACAACCGGCACGTCCTGGACCGGCTGGTCCTGGAGCTGCTCGAGCACGAGACCCTCAACGCCAAGGAGCTCGAGGAGGTCTTCTCCGACGTCCAGAAGCGGCCGCAGCGTCCGACGTGGCTGAGCAGCGAGCACCGACAGCTCTCCGACATCCCGCCGGTGCTCACGCCCGCCGAGAAGAAGGCGATGCGCGAGCGCGAGACGGCTGCGGCCGAGGGCGACGACCGGGTCAGTGACGCCATCGACCGGGCCGCCGAGGAGGGGGCCACCCTCCCCGACGACCCCGACGGGCGGAACTGACCCCGTGGCCCTGGACGCCGAGGGGGTCGACGGCCTGCCCATGGACGCGGACCTGCCGCGGATCGAGGCCGCGGTCCGGGAGATCCTGCTCGCGGTGGGGGAGGACCCCGACCGGGACGGCCTGCTCGAGACCCCGGCCCGCGTGGCCCGCTCCTACGCCGAGATCTTCAAGGGCCTGCACGCCGACCCGGCGCAGCTGCTGGAGACCACCTTCGCGCTGGACCACGACGAGCTCGTCATCGTGCGCGACATCGAGCTGTATTCCACGTGCGAGCACCACCTCGTGCCCTTCCACGGGGTGGCCCACGTCGGCTACCTGCCCGGGACCTCCGGCCGCGTGACCGGCCTGTCCAAGGTCGCCCGGCTCGTCGAGCTCTACGCCCGGCGCCCGCAGGTCCAGGAGCGGCTCACCCGCCAGATCGCCGACGCGCTCGTGGAGCACCTCGACGTCGCCGGCGTCATCGTCGTCATCGAGGCCGAGCACCTGTGCATGTCGATGCGTGGGGTGCGCAAGCCCGGGGCACGCACCATCACCTCCACCGTCCGCGGTCAGCTGCGCGACGCGACCACACGCGCGGAGGCGATGGCCCTGCTGACGGGGGCAGCGCGGTGAGCCACCCCCTCATCGACCGACTCACCGCGGAGCGCACCCACCCCGGCCCCGTCGTCATGGGCGTCGTCAACGTCACGCCCGACTCCTTCAGCGACGGCGGCCAGTGGTTCGACCACGACGCCGCCGTCGCCCACGGCCGCGAGCTGATCGCCGCCGGCGCCGAGATCGTCGACGTCGGCGGTGAGTCCACCCGCCCCGGCGCCTCGCGCCCCGACGAGGCCGAGGAGCTGCGCCGCGTCGTGCCCGTCGTGGAGGCTCTGGCCGCCGAGGGCGCGGTCGTCTCCGTGGACACGATGCGCGCCTCCGTCGCCGCCGCGGCGCTGGAGGCCGGCGCCGCGATCATCAACGACGTCAGCGGGGGCCTCGCCGACCCCGCGATGGCCGAGCTCGTCGCCTCCAGCGGTGCCCCCTTCGTCGTCATGCACTGGCGCGGGCACTCCACCGACATGTACGGGCCGGCGCAGTACGACGACGTCGCCGGCGAGGTCGCGGCGGAGCTCGAAGGGCGCGTCGCCGCCCTGCTCGAGGCGGGCGCCACCCGCGACCAGCTCGTGCTGGACCCCGGCATCGGCTTCGCCAAGACCGCCGAGCACAACTGGGAGCTGCTCCGGGACCTCGGGCGCATCGTCGACCTCGGGCTGCCGGTGCTGCTCGGGACCTCTCGGAAGGGCTTCCTCGGCAAGGTCGGACGAGCCGAGGGGCAGGAGCGACCCGCGAACGAGCGGGACACGGCCACCGCCGTGACGAGCGTGCACGCAGCCGCCGCCGGGGTGTGGTGCGTGCGGGTGCACGACGTGACGTCGACTGTGGATGCCTTGGACGTGGCGGCGGCGCTCGGTGAGGTGGGGACCGGCCATGAGTGATCGGATCAGGCTCGCGGGGGTGCGGGCGCGGGGGTTCCACGGGGTGCTTGCCGAGGAGAAGCGCGACGGGCAGGAGTTCGTCGTCGACGTCGAGCTGACACTCGACCTCGCGCCGGCGGGGACCAGTGACGACCTCACCCGCACCGTGAACTACGCCGAGGTCGGGGCCGACGTCGTGGCCCGGATCGAGGGGCCCTCGCTGGACCTCATCGAAGCCCTCGCCGAGCAGATCGCCGGCGACGCGCTCGCCCGCCCGGGCGTGCGGGCCGTCGAGGTCACCGTCCACAAGCCCGAGGCGCCCGTGGGCGTGCTCTTCGGGGACGTCGCGGTCACCCTCACCCGCACCCGTGCCGAGGACGTCGTCATCGCGCTCGGGGCCAACCTCGGGGACCCGGTCGCCACCCTCGAGGCGGCGATCGCGGAGCTCGCCGGGGTGGTCGACGGGGTGCGGCGGGCCCCCTTCGTCACGACCGACCCGGTCGGGCCTCCGGACCAGCCGCGCTACACCAACACCGTGGTCGTCGGCACCACCGCCCTCGGCCCGGAGGAGCTGCTCGCCGCCCTGCACGCCGTGGAGGCCAGGCGCGGCCGGGTCCGCGACGTGCGGTGGGGCGCTCGCACTCTCGACCTGGACCTCATCCAGTACGGCGACCCGGCCCGGGAGCGCGACGTCACCTCGAGCGAGGAGTCGCTGCTGCTGCCGCACCCGCGGGCCCACGAGCGGGCCTTCGTGCTGCACCCGTGGTCGCGGGTCGCGCCCGGGGCCCTGCTGCGCGTCGACGGCACCCCGACCCCGGTCACCGAGCTGCTGGCGGGTGTCGACACGAGCGACCTGGAGGAGCTGGGGTGCTGAGGCACGGGCTGCGGCTGACCACCGTCCTCGTCACCGCCGCCGCGATCGCGGTGCTCAGCTGGTCCGCCGGTCGCTGGTGGCTCAACTCGGGGCACGCCCCCGTCCAGGTCGGGTGGCTCGTCGGGGTGCTGCTCGTCGCCATGGCCGCGGTGCTCGTCTACGCCGGACGGCCGATGTGGCGGATGCGGCGCGGCCGTGGGCACGTGGAGCCGCTCGTCGCGGCACGCCTGCTCGGGCTGGCCCAGGCGAGCGCTCTTACCGGCGCGATCACCGGGGGCATCTACCTCGGGCTGGCGCTGGTGCTCGTGCCGGACATCGGCTTCGCGGGCCGGGGGATGATGGCGCTGAAGCTCGGCTTCGCGGCTCTCGGCGCCGCCCTCATCGCGGTGGCCGGCATGCTCGTGCAGCGGTGGTGCCGGGTCGACCGTGACGATGACGACGAGGACGACGAGCCCTCGGAGCAGCGCAGCGGGGGCTGAGCCGTGCCGGTGTGGCTGCGAGAGATCTGGGACCGGCTGGTCGCCTCCGACCCGGGACTCTCGCGGTTGCGGATGGCGGTCGGCGGGGCCCTCAGCATGGTCACCGCCCTCGGGGTGGAGGTGCTCGCGGCTCGGCTGCTCGGGCTGGGCGGTAAGGCCTCGCTGCTGCTGATGATGCTCGGCGGCATCGTCGCGATGATGGGCTCGATGGTCCTCTCCGGGGTCGGACCGGGGGCCTGGGTGAAGGTGCGCACCGCCGTCTTCTTCCCGGTGGCCTTCGGGATCGGTCTGACCCTCGGGACGCTCGCGCACGTCGTCGACACACGGCTCACGCTCGCGGTGTTCGTGCTGGTCTCCTTCTCGGCGGTCTTCGTGCGCCGCTTCGGGATCCCGTTCTTCTTCTACGGCTTCATGGCGTGGATCGGCTACATGATCTCCACGCTGCTGGGGGCGACCCCGGTCATGCTGCCGATCATGCTGCTGGCCCTGGTGATCGGCACTGCCTGGGTGCTGCTCCTGTCGGTGACGGTCCTGCGGGACAACCCGGCCCGCACCCTCCGGCGCACGCTGCGGGCCTTCCACGCCCGGGTGCGCACCGTCGCCGCGGTCTGCGCCGACCTCGCTGCCGTCGACGTGCACCGACGAGCGCGAGCTGCGGCGGTGGCAGGCCCGGCTGCACGCGCACCAGCGCCGGCTCACCGAGGCCGCCCTGATGATCGAGGCGGTGTCGGGACAGCAGGCGACGCTGCCCAACGCGCGGGCGGGGGAGCGGCTGCGCAACCACGCCCTGGACACCCAGCTCGCGCTGGACTCCCTGGCCGGGTCCGTGGAGGCGATCGCGACGAGCGCGCCGACGCTGGCCGCCCGGGCCGCCGCCGTCGCCGCGGGGGTCGCGCGACGGGACCCGGCGGGTGCGCGGCGCGCGGTCGAGGAGCTGCGCGTGCGCGTCGCGGAGAGCCCCGGCCTTGAGGCCGAGGTGTGGTGGCCGATCTACCGGCTCACCGAGGCGGTGGGGGAGTTCGTCGCGGTGGTGGAGCGGGACCCCGACCGGGACGAGGCGGACGGCGAGGTCGATGACGGGGAGGAGTCCATGGACTTCCACTCCGCCGTGGAGCTGATGATGGGCAACCTGCCGAGCGCAGCCCGCCTCGCACGAGAGGTCACGCCGAGGGGGCCGCGCTGGCTGTTGGCGCGGATGTCGATGAACACCCGCCAGTCACTCCAGGTCGCGGTCGCGGCCTCGCTCGCCGTGGTCGCCGGGTCGCTGCTCTCCCCAGGGCGGTACTACTGGGCACTCATCGCCGTCTTCGTCACCTTCACCGGCACCGCGACCCGGGCGGAGTCGGTCCGCAAGGCGCTCTACCGGCTGCTGGGCACGCTGCTCGGGCTCGTCGTCGCGATGGTCCTCGCCCACCTGACCGCGGGCGACCCGGCGCTGATCCTCACGGTGATCGTCGTCAGTCTCTTCTACGGCTTCTACCTGCTGCGGGTCTCCTACGCGATGATGATCTTCTTCATCACGATCATGGTCGGCCAGCTCTACACCGTGCTGGGTCGCTACTCCGACCACGTGCTCGTGCTGCGGCTGGAGGAGACCGCCATCGGTGCCGTCGTCGGCATCGTCGTGGCGCTGGCCTTCCTGCCGCTGTCCACCCGCGACACCGTGCGCGCTGCCCGCGACGAGGTGCTGGAGACCCTCGCGCTCGCGATGGAGACCGCGGCAGCCCGGATCGACGGCACGGAGCCACCTCCTGTCCCCACCGACGGGGACGAGACGAAGGGGGAGGAGCGGCCCCCGGAGCTGGAGGTGCTGACCCGACAGCTCGACGACGGGGTCCGCCAGCTGATGCTCGTGGCCACCCCCTTCTCCCGGCCGGCGATGTGGGGCAGTGCCGGGCGGCACCTGCGCTACCGGTTGACCCGCTACGGCGCGATCGCGGACAACGTCCGGGCGCTGACCGTCGGGCTGCGCCGCTCACCCGTCACCGACGAGCCAGCACTGGCCGAGGTCGCCCGCTCCCTCGCGGAGACCGCCCGCGGCCTGACGGAGAAGGGGGACAGCGACCGGGTGCCGAGCGGCGAGGGCTGGGACCGGATCAGCGATCGGCTGCAGGCCCGGATGCCCGACGAGCCGCCCCCGCCGCACCACGAGGTGGTGCGGCCACTGCTGCAGATCAGCGACCTGCTCGCCGAGATCAGTCCGCGGATCATGGAGTCTCGTGGCGGGGCGGTCAACCGCTGAGGGTCGAGCGGGTCCAGCGGAGCTCGCAGCCCTCGAAGCGCGGCCCCAGGTGTCGGCGCAGCAGGTCGGCGAGGGTGGGGACGTAGACCGCCGGATCGCTCGGGGCGCGCAGGACCGAGCCGATCCGCTCGGGTGGTCGGCGGGCGCGGATCGTCCGCCCGTCGCGCAGCACGACCTGCACGCGGACACGTCCGGGGCGGCGTGACTGCCCGAGGGACGGGAC
>CAYLUX010000050.1:0-17296 GCA_964386935.1 uncultured Janibacter sp. | reverse complement strand
ACTCGGTGTCGACCCACGGCTGGTCCCCGGAGTCGAAGTAGTCGGTGAGCACCTCCTCGGTGGCCGCCGAGCCCTCGGGCACCTCGACCGGGGCCTCGTAGGTCGACTCGTCGGCGTCGTAGACCCCGATGACGTGGTTGGGCGAGCCGACCATGTCGAAGTTGAGGTAGGTCGCGATGTTGTCGAGCTCGGTCGGGTCGTTCTCCTGCAGGTCGGCCACGTAGTGGTTCGAGCCGAGCAGGCCGTGCTCCTCGGCGCCCCAGAAGGCGAAGCGGACCGTGTTGTTGAGCTTGTTCACCTTGCCGAGCTGCACGGCGGTCTCGAGGATCGCCGCGGTGCCCGAGCCGTTGTCGTTGATGCCCGCGCCGTCGACGACGCTGTCCAGGTGGGCCCCGAGCATGACGACGTTGTCATCACGACCGGTGTCGGTCTCGGCGATGACGTTGAAGGTCTCGCGCTCCTCCATCGTCTTCTCCAGGACGAAGTGCATGGTCACCGGACCGGCCTGCATCTTCTCGAGCAGCGCCTGCCCCTCGGCCCGGGTGATCCCCGTCGCCGGGGCGCTGCCCTCCACGACCCCGCCGAGCGTGCCGTTGAGCGGCCCGGCCTCGTTGTTGTAGATGATGACGGCCTCGGCGCCGGCCTCGCCGGCGGCGGTGGCCTTGTCGCCGAAGGAGCAGTCACCGCGACTGACGAGGGCGATCTCGCCGGTCAGGTCGGCGCCGGCGTAGTCGCCGACGGTGCAGCCGTTCGCGGTGGCCGGGGCGGCCAGGTCGCCGGTGATCCCGCCTGCCGGAGTGGGCTGGCTGTAGGACATCGGCACGTTCTCGACCTCCCGCTCGTCGGGCGAGACCTCGCTGAGGCCGGTCTCCTGCACCTCCTCGTAGACGAAGGGGAAGTACTGGCGCTCGGTCTCGTACCCGGCGTCGTGCAGGGTCTGCTCGACGTAGTCGGCGCTCGCCTCGTAGCCGGAGGTGCCGGCGGCTCGGTTGCCGTCGTTGGCGTCCGCGATGGACTGGAGCGCCTCGAGGTGGTCGTGGACGTTCTCGACGGTGACCGCCTCGGTCATCTTCTTCGAGTTGTTGGGGTTCTTCGCCTGCGCGGGTGTGCTGGCGAGGGCGGTCAGAGCCAGCGCTGCTGTGGCGGCGGCTGCGGTGGCTCGTGCGGCTGTTTGTCGCATGGGTTCTCCGAGGATCGGGCCGGGCCCCGTTGCCCGGCGGTCCACCGAGCGTAGGGGGCCCGGTAGCAGCCCGCACGGCTAATGGCGCCTCCCGAATCGGGGAGGGCGGCGCCATTAGGGTGTCCGCGTGGACGGATACCTGGTGATCGCGGGGGCGCTGCTGCTCGGCGTGCTCCTCGTGGTCGCGGGCCACACGGCGCGGCGGCTGCTGGCGCCCCGGGCCCCGACCCCCACGAAGCTGGCCACCTACGAGTCCGGCATCGACCCGGTCGGGCAGGACTGGGCGCAGACCCGGGTGCGCTACCTCGCCTATGCCTTCCTCTACGTGATCTTCGCCGTCGACGTGGTCTACCTCTTCCCGTGGGCGCTGGTGCTGCGCAGCGACCTCGGCGCCGCGAGCCTGGTCGAGGTCGCGATCTTCGTCGGCGTCGTCCTCGTCGGTCTCGTGCACGCGTTGCGCCGCGGGCTGCTTCGGTGGACCTGACCTAAGGTGTCCGGGATGACGACCGACCTGCCGATGCCGCGCGTGGGAGCCGTCGGCGCCTTCGCGCCGCGGCCCATGAAGGTCGTGCTCAACTGGGGGCGGCGCTACAGCCTGTGGGTCTTCAACTTCGGGCTGGCCTGCTGCGCGATCGAGTTCATCGCCGCCTCGATGGCCCGGCACGACTTCATCCGGCTCGGGGTCATCCCCTTCGCGCCGGGTCCGCGGCAGGCCGACCTCATGGTCGTCTCCGGGACCGTCACCGACAAGATGGCGCCCTCGGTGCGCCGGCTCTACGACCAGATGCCGGAGCCGAAGTACGTCATCTCCTTCGGCGCCTGCTCCAACTCCGGCGGCCCCTACTGGGACTCCTACTCGGTGACCAAGGGCGTGGACCAGCTGCTGCCCGTCGACGTCTACGTGCCCGGGTGCCCGCCGCGGCCGGAGGCGCTGCTGCACGGCATCCTCACCCTCCAGGAGAAGATCGCCGCCGAGTCGCTCTCCACGAAGTCGTTGCGTGCCAAGTACGCCGGTCACCGGTCCGCGGGGGCCGGCGAGGTGCGCCGGGGCCTGCTGCGGCGCCCGGCGAAGGGGGCCTGAGATGCCCCTGCAGCACCGCACCGTGTCCCCGGGTGAGTGGGTCGAGGCCGCCACCGAGGCGAAGGGGGAGGGCCTGACCTTCTTCGACTGGCTGAGCGCCGTCGACGAGACCGACCGCGAGGAAGCGCCGGGGTTCGACGTGGTCTGCCACCTGCTCGACCCGCGACCCACGCCGGAGCGCGACCAGCGTGAGCTGCTGCTGCGCACCCGGGTTCCCGAGGGGGCCGTCCTGCCGAGCCTCACCGGCGTCTTCGCCGGGGCCGCGTGGCACGAGCGGGAGACCCACGAGATGTTCGGGCTGGAGGTCTCTGGCTTCGACGACGGCAGCGGCCTGGGGATGCGCCCGCTGCTGCTGCCCGAGGGCTTCGAGGGGCACCCGCTGCGCAAGTCCTTCGTGCTCGCCTCCCGCGCCACCAAGCCCTGGCCCGGCGGCAAGGACCCCGGCGAGGGTCGGGAGAGCAAGCGGACCTCGAAGCGTCGGCGGATGACCGCGCCCGGCGTGCCCGGCCCGGAGTGGGGGCCCCGCCGGGCCACGGCGCCCGGCTCGGCAGGGGAGGACGCATGAGCCTCCTCGAGATCGCGGTCCGCTCTGCGGCCGCGCTGCTCGCCGTGCTCGTCCTGCCACTGGTCGCGGGGCAGACCGAGCACAAGGTCATGGCGCACATGCAGGGGCGGCTCGGCCCGATGTACGCCGGCGGTTACCACGGCTGGGCCCAGCTGCTCGCCGACGGGGTGAAGTTCGTCCAGAAGGAGGACGTCACCCCCGCCGCGGCCGACCGGGGCGTCTTCCGCCTCGCGCCGGCGATCGCCCTCGTCCCGTACCTGCTCGCGATCGCGCTGCTGCCGATCCACCCCGGCCTCGTCGCCGCCGACGTGCCCGGCAGCATCCTGCTCGTGCTCGGCGTGACCTCCGTCGGGGTGCTCGGCACCCTCATGGCCGGCTGGGCCAGCGCGAACAAGTACGCCCTCGTCGGCGGGATGCGCGCCGCCGCCCAGCTCATCGCCTACGAGCTGCCGCTCGTGCTCTCCGTCGCCTCGGTGGCGATGGCCGCCGGGACCCTCTCCCTCGTCACCGTCGTGCAGGAGTGGACCCCGTGGTGGCTGCTGTGGCAGCTGCCCGGCGCGATCGTCTTCCTCGTGGCCGCGACGGCGGAGCTGCAGCGGGTCCCCTTCGACGCACCGATCGCCGACAGCGAGCTCGTCATGGGACCGCTGACGGAGTACACCGGGCTGCGCTTCGCCTTCTTCATGCTCGCCGAGTACGCGGGCATGGTCGTCATGGGACTGCTCTTCGCGGTGCTGTGGCTCGGCGGCTGGCAGGGCCCGGCCGCCGGGATGCTCGGCTGGCTGTGGACCCTCCTGAAGGGCCTGCTCGTCGTGCTCCTCATCATCTGGCTGCGGGTCGCCTGGCCGCGGGTGCGCGAGGACCAGCTGCAGCGCCTCGCCTGGGTGGTCCTGGTCCCCCTCGCCCTTGCCCAGCTCGCCCTGACCGCCGTGGGAGTGGTGATGACGTCATGACCGACCAGCAGCACGAAGGACACGAGCAGCACCGGCCGAGCGAGCCGGGCGTCGTGCCGGGCCTCGTCAAGGGGCTCGCGAGCACCGCCAAGCAGCTGATGACCCCGTCGCACACCCGGGAGTACCCGGACGTCGCGCCGGACCTGCCGGCCCGCTCCCGCGGGGTCGTCGCCCTCATCGAGCAGAACTGCACCTCCTGCATGCTCTGCGCCCGGGAGTGCCCGGACTGGTGCATCTACATCGACTCCCACAAGGAAGAGGTCCCGCCGAGCACGGAGGGGGGACGGGCGCGGCAGCGCAACGTGCTCGACCGCTTCGCGATCGACTTCTCGCTGTGCATGTACTGCGGGATCTGCGTCGAGGTCTGCCCCTTCGACGCCCTCTTCTGGAGCCCGCAGTTCGAGTACGCGGAGACCGACATCCGCGACATGATCCACGAGAAGGAGCGCCTCGGGCAGTGGGCCGACGAGGTCCCCGCACCGCCGGAGCTCGACCCCGCCGCCGCGGACCCGCCCGAGGTCACCGCCCTCGACAAGCCCGCCCGCGGCGGACCCGCCGCCCCCCGGGAGGGCGGGGCGTGACCGGTCTCGACATCGCCTTCGCCGCCACCGGCGTCATCACCGCGGCCGCTGCTGCCCTGGCCGTGACCACCCGTCAGGTGGTGCACTCCGCACTCTGGCTCGTGGTCGCCCTGCTCGGGCTCGCCGGCTGCTACCTCGTCCTCGGGGCCGAGCTGGTCGCCCTCGTGCAGGTGCTGGTCTACGTCGGTGCCGTCGTCGTGCTCGTCATCATCGCGCTCATGCTGACGAGGGCACCGATCGGCCCGCGCAGCGAGCACTCCACCTCGCGCGGGCACCGGCTGCTCTCGGCGCTCGTCGGCGCCGGTACGGCCGCCCTGCTCGCGGTCGTCCTCCTGCCGACCGCCAGCCGGACGGAGGTGCGCCCCGGTGGCAGCGCCGAGCTGGCCCGGCAGATCTTCTCGACCTGGGTGTGGCCCTTCGAGCTGCTCTCGCTGCTGCTGCTCGCCTCGCTCGTCGGCGCCCTCGCGGCCGCCGGCCTCGGCAGCCGCAGCGCGGACCGTGCCGCACCCCCGGACGTGGAGGAGGGCGCATGATCCACGCCGCCGGGCCGTACCTGCTCGCCAGCATCCTCGTGGGGCTGGGCGTGTACGGCATCCTCGCCCGCCGCAACGCGGTGCTCATGCTCATCGGGGCCGAGCTGGTGCTCGGCGGCGGCGGGCTGCTGCTCGTCACCGCCGGAGCGCTGGGCGAGGACCGGTCGTGGACCGGGCAGGTGCTCACCCTCTTCGTCATCACGATCGCCGCGGCCGAGGTGGTCGTGGCCCTCGCCGTCATCGTCGCCGCCTACCGCAGGCGTGGGCGCATCGACCTCGGGCAGGACGCCGGATGATGGCCTGGGCCCTCGTCGCGCTGCCCGCCCTCACGGCCGCGGTGCTCTTCCTCGTCTCCCGCTGGGGGACCCCCGCCGCGCTCCTCGCGGTGCTCTCCTCCCTCGGGTCGCTCGGCCTGGCGATCGCGGCGCTGCCGCGGACGGCGAAGGGGGCCTCCCCCTTCGCCGAGGACCTCGCCGTCGGCCCCGGTCGGGTCATGGGCGGTCTCGACCTGCCGCTGGCGCTCTCGCTCTCGCGCACCACGGTCTTCCTCGTGCTGGTCGTCGCGCTCGTCGTCGCCGCGGTGCAGGTCTACTCCGCCTGGTTCCTCGCCGAGGACGCCCGCCGGGGCAGCTTCCACACGACCGTCGCCCTCTTCAGCGCGGCGATGACCCTGCTCGTCCTCTCCTCCGACCTCTTCCTGACGATCGTCGGCTGGGAGGTCATGGGCTGGTGCTCCTACCTGCTCATCGGGCACTGGTCCGGTCGGCCCGGACCGCGACGGGCGGCGCACACCTCCTTCATGGTCACCCGCATCGCCGACATCGGCTTCCTGCTCGGCATGGCCGTGCTCGTCGCCGGTGCCCGCAGCAGCTCTCGGTCCGCGGTCCTGGAGCACTGGGGCAGCGACGGCGCGAGCGGACTGCACGACCTCGCCCTCACGGCGGCGCTCGTGCTCCTCGTCATCGGTGTCCTCGGCAAGGCGGCCCAGCTGCCCTTCCACAACTGGCTGCTCGACGCGATGGAGGGCCCCACACCCGCGTCCGCACTCATCCACGCCGCGACGATGGTCGCCGCCGGGACCATCGTCCTCGCCCGGGTGCTGCCGCTGCTCGCCGAGGACGGCGGCCGCCCCGCCCGCCTCCTGCTCGGGGTGGTCGTCTCGGTGACGATGGTGCTCGCCGCGCTGTGCGCCCTCCTCGAGCCGGACCTGAAGCGGCTGCTCGCCTGGTCCACGATCAGCCAGGTCGGGGTCATGCTCGCCCCGATCGCCGTGGCCGGCACCGGCGCGCTCGGTGGCGCGCTCGGCCACCTCTACGGGCACGCGATCTTCAAGGCGCTGCTCTTCCTCGTCATCGGCTGGCTCGGGCTCACCCGCGGCTCGACCCGCATCGCCGACCTCGTCGGTGCCGCCCGTCAGCACCCGGTCGCGCTCGGCGCGTGGGCCGCCGGCCTCGCCTCGCTCGCGGGGGTCCCCATGCTGCTCGGCGGGATGAGCAAGGAGGACGTGGTCGCGGCCGCGTCCGACGGCCAGACCGTCCTCTCCCGGCTCGTCCTCGTTGCGCTGCTCGTCACGGCCGTGCTCTCCGCCGCCTACGCCTCCCGCGCCCTGCTCATCACCACCACCGGGGACGAGGAGGACGGCCGCCAGCACGCCGTCCTGCCGACCGCGGTCGCGGGCGTGCTCGTCGTGCTCGGCCTGCTGAGCATCCTCGGCGGCCTCGCGCTCAGGTGGCTCCCGGAGGCCGCTCACGTGCCGCTGCCGCTCTTCGGCGGGCTCGTCCTGGCCGTGCTGCTCGGCATCGGCCTCGGCTGGCTGCTGCACACCCGCCTCGGGCCACGGGGGCTGCCCCGGGTCGGCGCCCGCGTGGGCGCCGGGCTGGGCGTGGACACCGTCTACCGCGTGGTGCTCGTGCGCCCCGTGCTCGCGCTCGCCCGTGGGGTCGCCCACCTGGACCGGGACGTGCTCGACTCCTACGTGGGCGGGCTGACCCGGGCGGCGCTCGGTGGCAGCGCCCTCGGTGAGCGCACCCACCGGCGGGCCCGGCCCGTCATCGGCCTGACCCTGGTCGGTCTCGGCCTGCTCGGCGCCGCCGGCATCACCGTGCTCGTCGTGGGGGTGGCCACGTGATCGGTCTCGCCTGCGCACTTCCGCTGCTCGTCGGGCTCGCACTGCTCGTCGGGGGCTCCGAGCTGTCCCGGCGCGCCGCGGCCCGGACCGGCCTGCTCGTCGCGCTCGCGACCCTCGCCCTCACCGCGATCGCGTGGTGGGACGGCGCCGTCGTCGACCTCCCGTGGCTGCCGGCGCTCGGGCTGCGCCTGCACCTCGCCCTCGACGGCATCAGCGGCCCCCTCGCCGTGCTGTCGGGTCTGGTCACCGTGGCCGCCTGCACCACCGCGCTCGGCGGAGGACGCCGGCGGCCGGAGGGGGCGACCTTCATGGGCTGCCTGCTGCTGACGCTCGCCGGTGCCGTGGCGACCTTCGCCGCCCGCGACGCGGTGCTCTTCGTCGTCGCCTTCGAGGTCGTGCTCGTCCCGATGTGGGTGCTCATCGGCCGTTTCGGCGACCGCAGCGACCAGGCGCGCCGCCGGGCCGCGGGCGCCCGCTTCGTGCTCTACACGGGCTTCGGGTCGACCCTCATGCTGCTCGGCGTGCTCCTCCTCGTCGCCCGCGCCGGCACCGCCGACCTCGGCGAGCTCGGGCGGGCCGCGGGTGAGGGCCTCGACCTGCCCACCCAGGTCGTCATCGCGGTGCTGCTCACCGTCGGCCTGGCGGTGAAGGTCCCCGTCTGGCCGCTGCACTCCTGGCTCCCGATGGCGCACACCACCGCTCCCACCGCCGGGTCGATGCTGCTGGCCGCCGTGCTGCTGAAGATGGGGACCTACGGCATCATCCGGCTGCCGCTCGCGACCGTCCCGGACGGCTTCGCGCGGATCGCGCCGGTCCTCGGCGTCTGCGGCGCCGTCGGCATCATCTGGGGTGGCCTCGTCTGCCTCGTCGAGCGGGAGCTGAAGCGCCTCATCGCCTTCTCCTCCATCGCCCACATGGGCTTCGTCGTGCTCGCCCTGGCCACCGGCACCGCCACGGGCGTCGCGGCCGCCGTCTACGGCAACATCGCCCACGGGGTGATCTCCGCGCTGCTCTTCCTCGTCGTCGGCGGGCTGAAGCACCGGTGGCACGGGGACGACCTGACCCGCCCGCGGCGGGCGCTGCGCGACCACGCGCCGCGCACCGGTGTGCTGCTCATGGTCGGCCTCGCCGCCGGCCTCGGCCTGCCGGGGCTGGCCGCCTTCTGGGGCGAGTTCACCACCGTCGTCGCCGCGCTCGACCCGGCCGGGGACCGACCGCACCTGCTCTTCGTCGGCTGTGCCGCTGCCGCCGCCGTGGGTGGTGCGCTCGCCGCCGGGTACTCCCTTCGCGTGGCAAGGCTGGTCTGGGTCGGTGAGGGCCACGAGGCCGGCGTGGCCGAGGGACGCGACTCCGACGAGCGGGACGGGCTGACCTCCGAGCTCACCGCCACCGAGCTGCTGCCCGGGGCCGTGCTCGCGCTCGCGATCCTGATCCTCGGCGTCGCGCCCGGCCTGCTGCTGGCCGTGACCGACCCGGCCCTGACGGCGGTGGTGGGCCGATGACCACGCTGACCTCGCTCGCCGAGGCACCCCGGATCGACCTGCTCGTCGCCGCACCCGTGCTCGCGCCCGCGATCGGCGCGGTGCTCGTGCTCGCACTCGACGCGCTGTGGCCCCGCCGCCGCTGGCCCGCGGTCCTGCTCGGCCCGCTCGCCCTCGTCATCGCCCTCGCCGCCTCCGTGGTCCTGCGGCTGCGGTCCCGGGGCGAAGGGGGACTGGCGACCGTCTGCCTGCCGAAGGACCCGGCCCTCACCGTCGCCGGATCACCCGGCGGCGTCACCGACTGCCTGCTGCGCCTCGACGGCGCGGCGACCCTGCTCCAGGGTCTCGCCGCGGCGGCCGGACTGGCCGTGCTCTGGTGCCTCGTGGGCCGCGCCGGTGCGGCACCACCTGCCGACGACACGGACGGTCCCGGCCGGCACGACGCCGGACCGGGCGTCGACGCCGCGCTCCTGCTGTCCACCGTCGCCGGTGCCGCCGTCGTCACGGCCGCCCAGGACCTGGGCACCTGGCTCGTCGGGATCGAGCTGGCCACGCTCCCGATCGTCGCGCTCGCCGTGCTGCGCGGCCACCTGCGCGACAGCGGCGCGATGCACCTGATCACGACCTCGGTGACCTCCTTCGCGATCGCCGTCGTCGGCGCCGGCCTGTGGACCATCGGGACCGGCACCATCCGCCTGGACGGGGCCGCCGCGGCCGCCCCCGCCCAGGACCCCGCGAACGCCGCCGTCATCGCCCTCGGCGCGACACTGCTCGTCGCCGGTGTGGCCTTCAAGCTCTCGCTCGTGCCCTTCCACGCCTGGGCGCCGGCCACGTACCCGCGCTCCGGTGCGATCGTCGCCCTGCTGCTCGCCACCGTCTCCAGCGTCGCCGCCCTCGGCGGGCTGGTCGCCGTCGTGCGTGCCGCGATCGACGTGACCGAGCTGCTCACCCCGCTCCTCGGGGTCCTGGCGGTGCTGTCCATGCTCGTCGGTGCGGTGCTCGCGCTCACCGCGGGGGACCCCCTTCGCCTCATGGCGTGGTCCGGCGTCACCCAGGCCGGGTGGGTCGTGGCCGCGCTCGCCGGCGGTGACGTCGCCGCGGCCGTCGGCTACCTCGCCGTGTACGTGCTCGCCACCGCCGCCGTCCTGGCCGTGGTCGTCTCGCTCGCGCCCGACGGGCGTCGCAGCCTCGAGGACGATCGCGGGCTGCTGCGCCGCCGGCCCGCTCACGCCACCGTCCTCGGCATCGGGCTGCTCACGCTGGCCGGGCTGCCCCCGGGCGTCGCCGGGCTGCTGGCGAAGATCGCAGTCCTGGCACCCCTCGCCTCCGGCGGCATCTGGTGGGTCGCCCTGCCCGCGGTCGCCGCCGCGGTCCTGGGCATCGCGGTCTACCTGCGCTGGCTGGCCCTGGTCATCACGCCGGCCCGGTCCCCGCGGGAGGTCGAGCCCGCCGGCCGCGCCGGGATCCTCGTCGCGGTGGTCGTCGCGGTCGTCCTCGTCGCGGTCACCCTCGTACCCGTGGTCGTGCTCGGCGCGGGAACGTAACGGCCCGCCAAGGCGTTGACGGGTACATGCACAAGCACTTCAACGGTCTGAAGACCGCTGGCCTGCTCGGCGGCATCTTCGCGCTGCTGCTGATCGTCGGCTACCTCATCGGTGGCGGGCAGTTCATCTGGATCTTCGCGCTCATCGGTGTCGCGACGACCGCCTACTCCTACTGGAACTCCGACAAGCTGGCGATCCGGGCGATGCGTGCCTACCCGGCCGACCCGCAGCAGTTCCCGCAGATCCACCGCATCGTCGCCGAGCTGAGCCAGCGGGCCGGCCAGCCGATGCCGAAGCTCTACGTCAGCCCGACGCAGGCGCCCAATGCCTTCGCCACGGGCCGCAACCCCGACCACGCCGCCGTCTGCTGCACCGAGGGGATCCTCGCGCTGCTCGACGAGCGGGAGCTGCGCGGGGTGCTCGGGCACGAGCTGATGCACGTCTACAACCGCGACATCCTCACCAGCTCGATCGCGGGCGCGATCGCCGGCATCATCTCCTCGCTGGCGATGATGGCCATGTGGTTCGGCGGCGACCGGGACCGCAACCCGATCGCGGCGATCGCCGTCGCGCTGCTCGCGCCCGTCGCCGCGATGGTCATCCAGATGGCGATCAGCCGCACCCGCGAGTACGACGCCGACGAGGACGGGGCGACCCTGACCGGTGACCCGCTGGCCCTGGCATCCGCCCTCGACAAGTTGCAGAACGGCGTCCAGCGGGCCCCGCTGCAGCCGACCCAGCAGCTGCAGAACGCCTCGCACATGATGATCGCCAACCCCTTCAGCGCGAAGGACGTCTCCAAGCTCTTCTCCACCCACCCGCCGATGGACCAGCGCATCGCCCGGCTGCAGGGGATGGCCCAGGGGCCGCAGCAGCTCCGCTGACCCACCCCGCAGGAGCCACGGCCCCTGCGGAGGCACCGGTCACATGGCCTGCTCGCCGGAGCGGATCGCCTCCCGGATGCGGGTGTAGGTGCCGCAGCGACAGATGTTGCGGATGCCGTCCAGGTCGTCCTCGCTGATCGCGCGGCCCTCCCGGCGGACCTTGTGCACGAGCGCGACCGCCGCCATGATCTGGCCGGGCTGGCAGTATCCGCACTGCGCCACGTCGTGCTCGATCCACGCCTCCTGCATCGGGTGCAGGTCGGCGTCCACGGTGTCGGCCAGCCCCTCGATCGTGGTGATCTCGTCGTCCTCGGAGATCTTGTCCACGGGCACCGAGCAGGGGTTGACCGCCTTGCCGTTCAGGTGCGACGTGCAGGCCTTGCAGACGTTGATGCCGCACCCGTACTTCGGTCCGGTGACTCCCAGGACGTCCCGCAGGACCCACAGCAGGCGCACGCCCGGCTCGACGTCGACGGTGACCTTCTCGCCGTTGAGGACGAAGGTGTGACTGGTCATGAAAGAGCGCTCCTCAGTAGGTGAAGTTCAGGCCGTTGGTCGGCGACTGCGGGACCGAGGGCACGAATGGCTTCGGTTCGAAGGCGACCGGGTCGGCGTGGTTGATCGGGAACTCGGTGGGCATCTTCCCGGTGGCCCGGGCATACGCGCAGGCGACGGCCGCGAAGCTGGCCGCGACCCCGGCCTCGCCGGCGCCTCCGGGCTGGCCCTCGTCGGAGGGCATGACCTCCACCTGCAGCTCCGGTGGGGAGTTCCACTGCCGGGTGTAGAAGTAGTTGTCCCAGCTCGCCTCGAGGAAGTGGCCCTCCTCGAAGTGGCAGCTGGAGGTCAGGGCGAGGGCGATGCCGTCCATGACGCCGCCCATCATCTGCGCCTCCAGCCCGGTCGGGTTGATGACCAGGCCCGCGTCGACGGCGAAGACGGCCTTGGTGACCCGCGGCCCGCCCACGCCGGCACGGATGTCCCGGTCGACCGTCTCCGGCCTCGTGTCCAGCTCGACGAGGCACGCGGTGACGCCCTTGTACTCCTTGTGGATCGCGACACCCTGGGTGATCCCCTCGGGGAGGTCCCGGCCCCACTCGCCCACCTCGGCGACCCGGTCCAGGGCAGCCTTGGCGCGCTTGTTGCGCAGGAAGGAGCGGCGGAAGGCGACCGGGTCCTTGTGCATCCGTCGCGCGAGCTCGTCGACGACCAGCTCGTTGGCCACGCGCACGTCGGGGGAGTAGATGTTGCGCATGCTGCCGGTGTTGAAGCGGTTGTCCGTCTCGGTGAGCAGCTGGGTGACGACGCCGAAGTTGTACGGGATCTCCTGGGTGAGGGTGAAGATGGTCTCCGAGAAGGTGAGGTCGCCGACGGGCAGCTTCGCCGCCAGGCTGGTGATGATCTCGCCCAGGCCGTGACCGAAGTCGGTCTTGACGCTGGTGTGACGCTGCTCGAAGGAGAGCACCTCGCCCGCCAGGTGGGTGGCACGGATCCGTGAGGTGCACATGGGGTGCAGCCGCCCCTGACGTGGCTCGTCCGCCCGGTGCCACATCAGCTTGACCGGCTTGCCCATCGCCTTGGAGATCCGTGATGCCTCCAGGGCCGCGTCGTAGAAGAGCTTGCGTCCGAAGGACCCTCCACCTTGGGTGACCTCGACGCTCACCCTCGAGACCGGTAGACCGAGCTCGGTGGCGATCGCCTCCTGGGCGATGACGGGGGACTTCAGCGATCCCCAGATCTTCGCCGAGTCCGACCGGACGTCGGCGATCGCGCAGTTGGGCTCGAGCGAGGAGTTGCTGCGGAAGCGGAAGGTGAACTCGGCGTCCACCTGCTTGGCCAGCAACGGCACTTTCGGTGCCGCCATCGGCAGCTCGGCCTTCTTGAGGTTCGCCAGGATCGAGGCGTCGTCCTCGCCGGCCAGCCGCCCCCCTTCCCACTCCACGTCCATCTTGATGATGGCGTCGATGCACTGACCGAAGGTCTTGGCGCGCACGGCGATCCCCGTGGGGATCTTGGCCACGTCGGTGACCCCCGGCATCCCCTCGATCGCGGCCTGGTTGCGCAGTCGCACGGGGGAGCCGTTGTGCGTGGGCGGGCGGGCGACCATCGTCGGAAGGGCGTGGGGCACGTCCAGGTCCATCGCGAAGACCTTCGCCCCGGTCACCGCGGCGCGGGCATCCGTGCGGCCCTGTGGGGTACCGATGACGGTGTGCTCGGAACGCTTCTTCAGCGTGACCTCGGCCCGGACCGTCTCGGCGACCGCGGCCTTCACCGACAGCTCGCCGTAGCTGATGCTCTTGCCGGTGCTGTCGGTGATCAGGCCGCCCTTGGCCTTCAGCGCGTCGACGGTGTCACCGAGGACGGTCGCGGCGGCCTCGAGCAGACGCTGCTTGGCCAGCGCAGCCGCGACGCGGATGGGGGTGTAGGTCGAGATCGTGGTGTTCGACCCGCCGGTCAGCTGGTTGAAGACCAGCTCAGGACGGGCCTTGGCCAGGGTGACGTCGACCTTGTCCACGGGCAGGTCCAGCTCCTCGGCGATGAGCATCGCGCTGGAGGTGACGATGCCCTGCCCCACCTCGGCACGCGGCAGCGCGAAGGAGGCGCGACCGTCCTTGCCGATCGTGACGGTGATGAGGTTGGCGGTGGGTTCGGCCGCCAGGGTCAGCAGGTCGTTGAGGTCCATCACCTCGGGAATCTGCGGTGGTGTCGGGACGGCGGCCCGGGCGGGCTCGCTGCCCAGGGACATGTCGGCGGCGGTGGCCAGCGTGGCACCGGCCAGCACGTATCCGATCAGCGAACGGCGGCTCGGGCCGGTGGGGGCCGACTCGCTGGGGTGGGCATCGGTCATGGGGGGGACTCCCGGTCTCGACGGCGGTGTCGTGATTACCCGGTAGTAGACACTCGGGAGCGCCTCGTCGCGACCGGAGGAACACTTTGTCCGCGATGTGGGCGACAGGTGACAGGATGCACGGGTGCCCTCCCTGACCCGTGCCGAAGCCATCACCCGCGCCGACCTGCTGACCGTCACCCGGATGGAGGTCGAGCTCGACCTCGACACCGGGGCGGAGCACTTCGGCTCCGTCACCCGCATCCACCTGGCGGCCTCCGCCGACGGTGACACCTTCGTCGACGTCGACCCGGTGACGCTGCACCGGGCACGTCTGGACGGCGCCGACCTGGACGTGGCCGCCCTCGCCGACCGGCGCCTGCCGCTCGCGGTCACCGCCGGCGAGCACGTCCTCGAGGTGACGGCGACGATGGCCTACAGCCACGACGGCACCGGGCTGCACCGCGCGAGCGACCCCGCGGACGGGCAGGACTACGTCTTCAGCCACCTCTTCCTCGACGCGGCGCCGGCCGTCTTCGCCTGCTTCGACCAGCCGGACCTCAAGGCCCCCTACGCCGTCTCGGTCAAGGCGCCCTCGGACTGGCAGGTCATCGGCAACGGCACCGGGCGGATCGAGGACGGCGGAGTGTGGCACCTCGCCGAGACCAAGCCGCTCTCGACCTACTTCGTGGCGCTGTGCGCCGGGCCGTACGTCGGGGTCCACGACGAGCACGACGGGGTCCGGCTCGGGCTCTGGGCGCGGGCGTCGCTGGCGGAGCAGCTGCGGACGCACGCCCCCGAGATGCTGGCGGTGACCAAGGCCAGCTTCGACTACTTCCACTCGATCTTCGACATCCGCTACCCCTTCGGCGACTACGACCAGGTCTTCGTCCCCGAGTTCAACGCCGGCGCGATGGAGAACCCCGGGTGCGTTGTCATCCGCGACTCCTACCTCTTCCGCGGATCGGTCGGGCGCGACGAGCTGCTCACCCGCGCCAACACGATCAGCCACGAGCTCTCGCACATGTGGTTCGGGGACCTCGTGAGCCCGAAGTGGTGGGACGACCTGTGGCTCAACGAGTCCTTCGCCGAGTACATGGCCCACCGCTGCCTCGTCGGTGCCACCGAGTACACCGAGGCCTGGGTCGACTCGACGATGGCCCGCAAGTCCTGGGGCTACAGCGCCGAGCGCAAGCCCTCCACCCACCCGGTCGCCGGCTCCCCGGCACCGGACGCGAAGTCCGCCCTGGCCAACTTCGACGGCATCTCCTACGCGAAGGGGGCCGCCGTCATCCGCCAGCTCATCGAGTTCATCGGCGACGACGCCTTCCTCGCGGGGATCCACGACTACCTGACCGCGCACTCCTACGGCAACGGCACGCTCGCGGACTTCCTCGCCGCGATGGAGCGGGCGAGCGGGCGGGAGCTGGCCACGTGGAGCAGGGCCTGGCTGGAGACCGCCGGCGTCGACGCCCTCGCCCTCGAGCGGGAGACCGGCACCCTCGTGCGGACCGTGCCCGAGTGCCACCCCGCCGACCGGCCCCACGCCATGGACGTGGCGACCTACGAAGGGGGCGCCGAGACCTCCCGCGTGGCCGTGCAGGTCGCGGGGGAGCGCACCACCGTCGAGGGACTGGACCTCGGCGCCTCCCTGATCCTGCCGAATGCCGCCGACCTGACCTGGGCCACGCCGCTGCTGGACGAGACCTCGCTGGAGTCGCTGCGCGCCCAGCTGCCGCGGATGACCGACGAACGCGCCCGCGCGGTCCTCTGGGTCGGTCTCCGGGACGGCGCGGCGCTGTGCCGGGTTGACCCGCGGCTGCTCGTCGACCTCGGTGAGGCGGCGCTCGTCACCGAGACCAACGACTCGATCTTCGCCCGCGCCGGCATGCACCTGACCGCCCGGGTGATCCGGGTGCTGCTCCCGCAGGAGGAGCAGGCCGAGGCGACCGCGCGCATGGCCGCAGTCGGTGAGCGGGTGCTCGCCGAGGCCGAGCCCGGCTCCTCACGGGCGCTGCACGCCGCCCGCCTCGTCGCACGCACCACCGACGACGTCGAGGGCCGCCTCCGGCCCTGGGCGAAGGGGGAGGGCCTCCCCGCGGGCCTCGAGGGGGACGCCGACTTCCGCTGGATCCTCCTGGGGCAGCTGAGCCGTCGCGGGCTCATCGGCGAGGCCGAGATCGAGGAGGCGCGCGCCGAGGACAACACGATGTCCGGGCAGCTCGGAGCCCTCACCGCCCGCGCCGCGATCCCCGCCCCCGAGGCCAAGGCCGCCGCCTGGGCAGACCTCACGACGAACCGGGAGCGGAGCAACCACGAGCTCGTCGCGATCGCGGCCGGCTTCTGGGGACCGCAGGACCGCTCCCTCGTCACGCCCTACGTCGAGCGGTACTTCACCGACATCCCGCCGATGACCGAGTGGCTCGGGGAGGACGCGCTCGCCCGGGTCGCGACGATGACCTACCCCTCCCGCTTCGTCAGCGAGGAGACCCTCGCCCTCTCCCGGGCCTGCCTCGAGGGCGACCTGCAGCAGGGGGTGCGGCGCGCGATCGTCGACATGCAGTCCGAGCTGGAGGAGGCCCTCGCCTCCCGGCGCGCCTTCCCGCGGAGCTGAGGCGCCGGTCCGGCCCTGACGCGGGGCTCAGGCCTCGACGACGATCCGCCCGGTGCTCGACCCCCCGGCGATGCGGGTCAGGGCCACCGGCACCTGCTCGAAGCCGAACCGCTCCGCCACGAGCGGCTCGATCCTGCCCGCGTCCGCGAGGCGCACGAGCTCGTCGTGGCAGTCCCGCACCGCCTGCGGGTCGTGCTGCTCGTAGAGCCCCCAGTGCAGCCCGAGGATCGAGTAGTTCTTGACCATCGCGTGGTTCAGCCGCGGCTCGGGGATGGTGCCGCTCGCGAAGCCGACGACCACGATGCGCCCCTCGAAGGCGATGCACTTCGTGCTCGCGGTGTAGGCCGAGCCGCCCACCTGCTCGTAGACGACGTCGGCACCGTGGCCGTCGGTGACCTCCTTGACCCGGGTGATGATGTCCTCGGACTTGCGGTCGATGACGACGTCGCAGCCCATGCGCTCGGCGACGGCCACCTTGTCCTGCCCGCCGACGACGCCGATGACTCGCGCGCCCGCCGCCTTCCCCAGCTGGACGGCGGCCGACCCGACGCCACCGGAGGCGGCGTGGACGAGGAGGGTCTCCCCTTCGCGCAGCCCGGCCCGGCGGTGCAGGGCGAACCACCCGGTCTGGTAGCTGATCATCAGCGCGGCGCTCGCTGCGTCGTCGAGCCCGGCCGGTGCCGGGAAGGTCTTGCTCGCCTCCATGAGGCACTCCGTCGCGAAGCCGCCGTGGGGCACCGCGGTCCCGCCGAGCACCCGGTCACCGACGGCCACGTGGGTCACGCCCTCGCCGACCTCGAGCACGTCGCCGCAGACCTCCAGCCCGGGCACGAAGGGGGGCTCCGGCCGCACCTGGTACTCGCCCCGGCACATCAGGGTGTCGGCGAAGTTCACCGCGCTCGCGCGCACCGCCACCCGCACCTGCCCG
>CAYLUX010000049.1:0-17372 GCA_964386935.1 uncultured Janibacter sp. | reverse complement strand
CGTGCGTCTTCAACCCGCCGGTGACCGGCCGCGAGGTCCACGACGAGAACGGCGTCTACCCGCTGCTCACCGAGGACGACTGATCCGCTGAGGATCCGCTGACCAGACGAAGGGGGTGGGCCGCGGCCCACCCCCTTCGTGCTGCCCGGCACCACGCGAGGCGGCACGAGCCGGTCCCAGAGTTCACCCGGCGTTTCCGGGTGCGCAGGCGGTGGGCCGGACGTACCGTGGCTCAGGCGTGACCCGACTCGTCACCGACTTCCCAGGAGGGGACATGAGCACGTCCGAACCGAAGGACGACTTCGACGAAGCCCAGCCGTACCCGACCGGTGAGATCCCCTTCGCGGATCTCCCGGACCGCAAGACCATCAAGCAGGCGGTCGCCGCCTCGTCCCTGGGAAATGCCACCGAGTGGTACGACTACGGGGCCTACGCGGTCGTCGCCGGGTACATCGGGACCCACTTCTTCCCCGGTGAGTACGCAACCCTGCTGACGCTGGCCACGCTGGCGGTCTCCTTCGTCGCGAGGCCCTTCGGTGGCTTCTTCTGGGGCCCGCTCGGCGACAAGCTGGGCCGCAAGGGCGTCCTGGCCCTGACGATCCTCATCATGTCCGGATCGACCTTCTGCATCGGGCTGCTCCCCACGCACGAGCAGGTCGGCCTCTGGGCGCCCGCCCTGCTGATCCTGCTGCGCCTCATCCAGGGCTTCTCCACCGGTGGTGAGTACGGCGGAGCCGCGACCTTCATGGCCGAGTACGCCCCGGACAAGCGCCGAGGTCTCTACGGAAGCTTCCTCGAGTTCGGCACCCTTGCCGGTTACGCCCTCGGTACCGTCGTCGTCCTGGTCCTCGAGCTCGGTATCGGCGAGCAGGCCATGACCGACTGGGGCTGGCGCATCCCGTTCTTCGTCGCCGGGCCGCTCGGCGCGATCGGCCTCTACCTGCGCTCGCGGATGGACGAGACCCCCGTCTACCAGGAGATCGACAACGAGGGCGAGGCAGAGGCCTCCGCCTGGGCGGACCTGAAGGAGCTCATCCAGACCTACTGGCGCCCGATCCTGACCATGGCCGGTCTCGTCATCCCGCTGAACATCATCAACTACACGCTGCTGGTGTACATGCCGACCTATCTCGAGACGAAGATCGAGATGGACGAGACCCCCGCGCTGCTCGTCATCGTCATCGGCGAGGTCGCGATGATGGCGCTGCTGCCCTTCTGCGGCCACCTCTCCGACGTCATCGGGCGCCGCAAGATGTGGTGGACCTCGATGATCGGCCTGTTCATCATGTCGGTGCCGATGTACTACCTCATCGGGACCAGCTTCACCGGCGCGATCATCGGCTTCGCCGTGCTGGGTCTGCTGTACATCCCGCAGCTGTCGACGATCTCGGCGACCTTCCCCGCGATGTTCCCCACCCAGGTGCGCTTCGCCGGCTTCGCCGTGACCTACAACGTCTTCACCGCGATCTTCGGTGGGACGGCGGCGCCGCTGAACGAGAAGGTCGTCTCGGCCACGGGCTTCCTGGAGTTCCCCGCGGTCTACCTGATGTTCGGCTGCCTCTTCGGCATGGCGGCGCTGCTCTTCATGAAGGAGACGGCCGGCGCCTCGCTGCACGGCACCGACATCCCCGAGTCGGAGCCGGAGGACTACGGCACCGACGTCATCGAGCTCGAGTCCAGGGCGCTGGACGCCTGCGGGCGCTGACCACCCGGCACCTGCCCGAAGGGGGCGTGCCCCGGCCATCCACGTGGCCGGGGCACGCCCCCTTCGTGGTGCTGGTGTGGGGCAGGCCATACAGTGGCTGGCGTGTCCGACCCCAAACGCGTTCGTCCGGCTCCCCACCAGATCTGGCGGGGTGTCCGTGAATCCGCCAAGAGTGACGCCTTCGGCGGCCTGCTGCTCGTCGGGGCCGCGGTGGTCTCCCTCGTCGTGGCCAACACCCCGCTCTCCGGGCTCTACACCTCGGTGCGGGACACGGAGCTGGCCATCCCGGCGCTGCACCTCCACCTGACGGTCGGCCAGTGGGCCTCCGACGGTCTGCTCGCCATCTTCTTCTTCGTCGTCGGCCTCGAGTTGAAGGAGGAGTTCGTCGCCGGGAAGCTGCGCAACCCCAAGAAGGCGGCCGTGCCGATCGCCGCCGCCTTCGGGGGCGTGGCGGTGCCAGCCGTCATCTTCACCCTCATCGTCACGCTGTCCGGCCAGTCCGAGGCGCTGCGCGGCTGGGCGATCCCGACCGCGACCGACATCGCCTTCGCCGTCGCCGTGCTCGCGATCGTCGGGCGCGGACTGCCGCCGGCGCTGCGGATCTTCCTGCTCACGCTGGCGATCGTCGACGACCTCATCGCGATCACGATCATCGCGGTCTTCTACACCGAGCACCTGCAGCTGGTCTACCTGCTGCTGGCGATCGTGCCGCTCGCCCTCTTCGCGCTCCTCACCCGCCGCGGGATCACGTCCTGGTGGCTGCTCCTCCCGCTCGCCATGGTCACCTGGTGGCTCGTGCACGCCGCGGGCATCCACGCCACCATCGCCGGTGTCCTGCTCGGCTTCATGCCGCCCGTCGTCGCCACCGCGAGCGCGCACGTGCGGGTGACCCTCGATGACGGTGAGCCGGCCTGGGCGGGGATCGTCGCCCATCTGGCCGACCAGTGGGGCATCTTCTCCACCCTCGTCGCCGTCCCCGTCTTCGCCTTCTTCTCCGCAGGGGTCGTCGTGGGTGGCCTCGCGGGCCTCGGGAAGGCGTTGACCGACCCGATCACGCTGGGCATCATCGCCGGGCTCGTCGTGGGCAAGCCGATCGGCATCGTCGGCACCGCTTTCGTGCTGGACCGGCTGCCCGCCTTCCAGCTCGACGAGACACTCGGCTGGGGGGACATGCTCGGCATGGGCTTCGTGGCCGGTGTCGGCTTCACCGTCTCGCTGCTCGTCGGAGAGCTCGCCTTCGGCCCGCAGAGCGTCGCGGACGAGCACGTGAAGATCGGGGTGCTCCTCGGTTCCTTCGTCGCCGCGATCATCGGCGGCTTCGTCTGCTCCTGGCGCGCGAAGGCCCGTCAGGCGGGGTCCGCCAGCACCGCCTGAGGCCGCGGCCTCCCGCCAGCCGGCGGTCGGCTCTCACCCGGCGAGGGACTCCATCGCCCGCAGCAGCTGGGCCTCGGCGATGTCGAGGTAGTGGCCGAGCGCGGCCTGGGCCTCGTCGTAGCGCTCCTCCTCCAGCAGCCGGAGCAGGTTCTGGTTCTCCTCGAGGTAGGGCGCGTGGAAGGCGTGCGGATCGGCCATCACGCTGAAGACCAGGCGCATCTCGGCCAGCACCTGCTCCATGGTCTCGTCCAGCCGCCGGCTGCCCGCGAGTGCACCGAGCTCGCGGTGGAAGTGCATGTTCGCCGAGCCGAGGGCCGGCCACGCCCGCTCGGCCATGGCCCGCTCCCCCTCCGCGGTCGCATCGCGCAGGCCCTGCAGATCCGGCGTGCTGCCCGCGACCGCCCTGATCGCCGCGCCCTCGAGGAGACGGCGGAAGCGGTAGAGGTCACGGATGTCCTCGACCTCCACGGAGCGGACGAAGACCCCGCGGTTGAACTCGTGGACGACGAGGCGCTCGTGACCGAGCAGGTGGAAGGCCTCCCGAAGGGTGTTGCGCGAGACGCCCAGCGCCCGGCCGATGCTCTCCTCGGACAGGCGCGTGCCCGGTCGCAGCTCCCCCTCGATGATCCGGTCCCGCAGGGTGGCGGCCACCCGTTCGGCGACACTGGTGCGCCCCAACGACGCCCGCTCGCGGGCCAACGACTCGAGCCACTCCGCTGCCATCCCTGCACCCCGTCCTCGGCGACACGTGCTGTCCGGGTGACAGTCTAACCGGATGGGGGTATTGCGGGATTGTTGAACAATCCCTACTGTGTTTGAGGTCGTCCACGACGCGGTGGGCGAGGACACGAGGGAGAGCCCATGGACCAGGAACCGGCCCCGGACGCCACGTCCACACCGACCCCGGCGGCCCAGTCGAGGATCGCCGGCAAGGGGAAGGGAGCCCTCCTCGGGGCGGTCTTCCTCATGGCCACGAGCGCCATCGGCCCCGGCTTCATCACCCAGACGACGGTCTTCACCAACCAGCTCGGCGCGGCGATGGCCTTCGCGATCCTCATCTCGGTCGTCGTCGACATCGGCGTCCAGCTCAACGTGTGGCGCGTCATCGGCATCACGGGGCTGCGCGCGCAGGACCTGGCGAACAAGGTCCTCCCTGGACTGGGGTACGTACTGGCGGCACTCGTCGTCTTCGGCGGGCTCGTCTTCAACATCGGGAACATCGGCGGGACCGCGCTCGGCGCCAACGCGATGCTCGGTGTCGACGCCAAGGTCGGCGGTGCGGTCTCGGCGCTCATCGCCGTGGCCATCTTCCTCAGCAAGTGGGCCGGCGTGGCCATGGACCGGATCGTCGTCGTCCTCGGCGTCGCGATGATCGTCATGGTCTCCTGGGTCGCGATCACCTCGAACCCGCCGGTCGGTGACGCCCTCACCCAGACCGTCCTGCCCGAGAAGGTCGACTTCCTCATCATCGTCACCCTGATCGGCGGCAGCGTCGGCGGCTACATCACCTATGCGGGAGCCCACCGGCTCGTCGACTCCGGGATCACCGGTCCCGAGGAGGTCGAGTCGATCAGCCGCGGCTCGGTGACGGCCGTCGTCGTCGCCGGCATCATGCGCGTCGTGCTCTTCCTGGCGATCCTGGGGGTCGTCGCGGGCGGCTTCGAGCTGGCCAAGGACCACCCCACCGCCTCGGCCTTCGAGCACGCGCTCGGCCACGTCGGCGTCGTGATCTTCGGTGTCATCCTGTGGGCCGCGAGCATCACGAGCGTCATCGGGGCCTCGTACACCTCGGTCTCCTTCCTCGCGACCTTCACCCCCTGGCTGACCCGCTACCGCAACTGGCTCGTCGTCGGCTTCGTCCTCGTCTCCACGGTCATCTATGTCGCCGTCGAGCAGACGCCGGTCACCCTGCTCATCCTCGCCGGCGCTCTCAACGGACTGATCCTGCCGGTCGGGCTCGGCATCATCGTCTGGGTGGCGCTGCGCCGACGGGACCTGCTCGGTGGTTACCGCTACCCGGTGTGGCTGGGAGTGGTAGGACTGGCCATCTGGGTGCTCTCGCTGTACCTCGGGTGGGAGTCCCTCGCCGGCATCACGGACCTGTGGCAGCAGTGACCCAGCGACCCCAGGAGGGACAGGCCATGACCATCGACCTCAACGCGGACCTCGGCGAGAGCTACGGACGCTGGACGCTCGGTGACGACGAGGCGATGCTCGGGGTGGTGACGAGCGCCAACGTCGCCTGCGGCTTCCACGCCGGCGACGCCTTGGTGCTGCGCCGCTCGTGCGAGGGTGCGGCCGCGAACGGTGTCGCGGTCGGCGCCCAGGTCGGCTACAACGACCTCGCCGGATTCGGGCGCCGCTTCATCGACATGGTGCCCGAGGAGCTGACCGCGGACATCATCTACCAGATCGGGGCGCTCGAGGGACTGGCCCGCGCCAGCGGCACGAGCGTGCGGTACGTCAAGCCCCATGGCGCCCTCTACAACACGATCGTGCACCACGAGGAGCAGGCCGCGGCGGTCGTGGCGGCCGTCCTCGCCTACGACCCCACGCTGCCCGTCCTCGGGCTGCCGGGGTCGGCGTGGCTGCGGCAGGCCGAGGAGGCCGGGCTGACCACGGTCCGGGAGGCCTTCGCGGACCGGGCATACACCCCCGAGGGCACGCTCGTCTCCCGGCGCGAGCCCGGCGCCGTGCTGCACGACCCGCAGCTCATCGCCGAGCGCTGCGTGCGGATAGCCACCGAGGGTGTCGTCGAGGCCGTCGACGGCAGCACCGTCCCCGCGCCCGCGCAGTCACTGTGCGTCCACGGGGACAGCCCCGGCGCGGTCGAGATCGCTCGGCACGTCCGCGGTGCCCTGGAGCAGGCCGAGGTGCGGATCACCCCCTTCGCCCCCGAGCGGGGAATGGGTGCGCGATGAGGACGATGCCGTGCGGTGACACCGGGCTGCTCGTCGAGCTCAGCGATCTCGACGCGGTCCTCGCGCTCTACGCGGCGCTCGTCGACGACCCGCCCGACGGCGTCCTCGACATGGTGCCGGCCGGGCGCACGCTGCTGCTGCGGATCGACCCGCAGGTCACCGACCAGACGGCGGTGGGCCGCGTGCTGCAGGAGACCTCCCTCGGCCGTGCCAGCCGGGCCTCCGGACAGGAGGTGGAGCTGCCGGTGGTCTACGACGGCGAGGACCTGGCCGAGGTGGGCCGGCTCACCGGGCTCGGTGAGCGCGGCGTCGTCGAGGCGCACACCGCCCGGGAGTGGACGGTGGCCTTCTGTGGCTTCGCGCCGGGCTTCGGCTACCTCGTGAGCGAGGACGATCGGCTGCACGTGCCGCGAAGGGAGTCCCCCCGCACCAGGGTGCCGACCGGGTCGATCGGCCTGGCGGGTGAGTTCACCGGTGTCTACCCCCGGGAGTCCCCCGGCGGCTGGCAGCTCATCGGGCGCACCTCTGCGCGGGTCTGGGACCTGGACCGTGACCCACCGGCGCTGCTGGTGCCCGGCGCCCGGGTGCGTTTCGTGGAGGCGACATGACCTCGGAGCGGTCTCTCGAGGTGCTCGCCGCCGGTCCCCTCGCCACGGTGCAGGACCTGGGACGGTCCGGTCTGGCCGCCCTCGGCGTCGGGCTCTCCGGCGCCGCGGACGCCGTCTCGCTGCGCCTGGCCAACCGCCTGCTCGGCAACGACGACGGCGCGGCCGCGCTCGAGGTCACCCTCGGCGGGCTGGAGGTCCGGGCCCACGGCGGCATGTTCGTGGCCGTCACCGGCGCTCCGGCGGCGATGACCATCGAGGGGACGCCGGTCGGCCACGCCTCGGTGTGCTGGGTGCCGGACGGTGCCCGGATCCGTCTGGGGATCCCCCCGAGTGGTCTGCGCAGCTACCTGGCCGTGCGAGGTGGCGTCCGCGTGGAGCGGGTGCTGGGATCGCGCTCCACCGACACCCTCTCCGGCCTGGGACCCGAGCCCCTCTCCCCCGGCCGGCAGCTTGCCGTCGGCCGGCCCCCGGCGGGAGTCCCACTCGTGGACGCGGCGCCCGTGGCGCCCCCGACATCCGGCCCGGTGCGGTTGCGGGTGCGGCCCGGGCCACGGGAGGACTGGTTCGACCCGGACTCGTTGCGCGCCCTCCTGACGGAGCCGTGGGAGGTCACCTCGGAGAGTGACCGGGTCGGCATGCGGCTGTCGGGACCCGTGCTCCGGCGCAGCCGGCACGGAGAGTTGCCGAGCGAGGGCATGACCCTCGGGTCCCTGCAGGTGCCGCCGTCCGGGCGACCGACGCTCTTCCTCGCCGACCACCCGGTCACGGGGGGCTACCCCGTCATCGCGGTCGTCCTCTCCCAGGACATCCCGCTCGCTGCCCAGGCACGGCCCGGGCAGCAGATCCACTTCACGTCCCGGGAAGGGAGCTGAGCGCCATGACCGCACTGCCGAATCGACCCGATCTGCTGACACCCGGCGAGGCACGGGCGCACTTCCGTGCCGGCCTGGGGGCCCCGACGTCGGGGTGGTGCTCCGGTTGGACCCAGGCCAACCTCATCGCGGTGCCGAGCGATCAGGCCTACGACGTGCTGCTCTTCGCCCAGCGCAACCCGAAGTCCTGCCCCGTGCTGGACGTCGGCGAGCCGGGCGAGGTCGCCACGGGGATCTTCGACGGGGACCTGCGCACCGACCTGCCCGGGTACCGCGTCTACGAGGACGGGCAGCTCACGGCCGAGCTGGACGATGTGCGCGAGCTGTGGCGCGAGGACCTCGTCGCCTTCCTCATCGGCTGCAGCTTCACCTTCGAGGGGCCGCTGCTCGAGGCCGGAGTGCCCGTCCGGCACATCGAGGCCGGCAGCAACGTGCCGATGTACCGCACCAACCGGCCCTGCCGCAGCGCCGGCGCTCTCTCGGGACCGCTCGTGGTCTCCATGCGTCCGGTCCCCGCCGAGCAGGTCGCCACGGCGGTGCGGGTGACCTCCCGCTACCCGGCGGTGCACGGGGCGCCGGTCCACGTCGGCGACCCTGCAGCCCTGGGCATCGAGGACCTGGCGGCACCGGACTTCGGCGACCCGGTCACGGTCCGGCCCGGGGAGGTACCGGTCTTCTGGGCCTGCGGGGTCACTCCGCAGGCGGCCGTGATGGCCTCACGGCCCCCCTTCGCCATCGGCCACGCGCCGGGGATGATGGCCGTCACCGATGCGAGGGACAGCGAGTACGTCGTCCCCTGACGCGCAGCCGGCGATCAGTTGCCGTTGCCGTTCCCGTTGCCCCCGCCACCACCGCGCGTGACGGTGACGGTGCTCGTCTCCGGCGGGCCGGTCTCGGTGATGGTCTGCGTGATGGTCTCCGCCGGCGCAGTCGTGGTCACCGTGGTCTGACCACCCCCGCCGGTCTCCGTCACGGTCCGGGTGACCTCGTTTGTCACCGTCCGTGCATTGCCCGGCACCGTCACCGTGCTGTCCTGACCGCCGACGGTCTCCGTCTCCGTCGCCGTCTGCGTCTCGGTGGCCGTGGCGGTGCTGGTGTCCGTGCTCGTCTCGGGCGAGGCCGTCTTCGTGGTGGTGTCGGTGCTCGTCTCGGTGCTCGTGTCCGCCTGGGGCGGCAGCAGCCCTCCCTGCGGCTTCGCCACGCCGTAGCCGACGAGGACGCCGATGAGCGCCAGGGCGATGGCGCCGACGACCACGCCGAACCAGAGGGCCCGCAGGTTCAGGCCCTTGTAGTAACCGGGCGGGCCGGTGGTCGCATTGCCCTTCTCGTCGACCCAGAAGTCCCAGCCGAGAGGCGCCTCGGGCAGGTCCCTGTCCGGTCGCCAACCCTTGGGTGGGGTCCATCCCTCCGGCACCGTCCAGTCCGGAGGCGGGTTGAAGTAGGCCATCCACCCTTCCTTGTCCGGTCTCGTGCGTGGGCCCTTCATACTGACATGTCCGCCCGCTCCCGCCCCAACCCACCATGCCGTGTCCGGGAGTCGGTCGACGCATCGCGGGCCGGCCAAGGTCTCAAGCGGGTCACGGCTGCTCCCGCCGGGATCCGTCGGGACCCGCCGACTGCTAGGTTCACCGGATCATTCGCGCGCTCCGCGCTCTCCCAGGGCACCCGGCCGGGTCCCGGTGCCGGGCGCTACGTCAAAGGAGACGATATGCGAAGCGGCATGCGCACGAAGGCGCTCGGCCTCACGATGGCCGGGATGCTGGCCCTCTCGGCATGTGGTGGTGGCGGCAGCGACGGCGAAGGGGGCGACGGCGGGTCCAAGGAGCCGCTGAAGCTCGGGTACGTCCTGCCGGAGACCGGGCAGCTGGCCTTCCTCGGGCCCCCGCAGATGCAGTCCACGAAGTACGCCATGAGCGAGATCAACGACGCCGGTGGGGTCCTCGGGAAGAAGCTGCCTCCCGTGGTGAGCGGTGACGAGGCCGACACCGCGGCCGTGGCCTCCCAGTCCGCCGAGCGGGTGCTTGGTGAGGACGTGGACGCCATCATCGGGGCAGCGGCCTCGGGCATGTCCTTGGCCATCATCGACAAGATCACCGGCTCCCAGGTCGTCCAGTGCTCGGGGTCGAACACCGCACCGACCTTCACCGGCTACAAGGACGACGGCTACTACTTCCGCACGGCCCCCTCGGACGCGATGCAGGGCCCGGTCCTGGCGGACACGATCATCGCGGACGGCTACAGCAACGTCGCGATCGTCGCCCGGGCCGATGACTACGGCAAGGGCCTGGCCAAGGCGACCGCGGACGCGCTGGAGAGCTCCGGCGCCACCGTCGCCACCCAGGAGCTGTACGACCCCAAGGCCACCAACTTCGACGCGGTCGTGCAGAAGACGGTCTCCAGCGACCCCGACGCCGTCGTCGTCGTCGCCTTCGAGGAGGGCAAGCAGGTCCTCTCCGGCCTCGTCGAGTCCGGCCTCACCACGGACAAGGTCGGGATCTACGGCGCGGACGGCCTGCGCAGTGAGGAGCTGCCGGAGCTGGTCTCCCCCAAGGACCCGAGCGTCCTGGACGGCATGAAGGGCACCGCGCCCGCCTCGGCCGCGAACAAGGCCTTCGTCAAGGAGCTCAAGGGCTTCGCGCCGAAGCTGAAGGAGACCCAGTTCGCGCCGCAGGTCTTCGACTGCGTGAACATCATCGCCCTGGCCGCCGAGCAGGCCGGCAGCACCGACCCGACGGACTTCAAGGAGGAGGTCGTCGGCATCACGCGTGAGGGCACCGAGTGCTCCACCTTCAAGGAGTGCAAGGGCCTGATCAAGGACGGCGAGGACATCAACTACCAGGGCAAGAGCGGCCCGCTGGACTTCGTCGACGACGGCGAGCCCGGAGCGGCCTCGATCGAGGTCTACGGCTTCAACAAGAAGGGTGACCTCAACTCGATCTCCACGGAGCAGGTCAAGGCCCAGGAGTAGAGGGGACCACGCGAGAAGGAGGAGACGGGGGTCCGCCCGACTCAGGGCGTAGGCCGCCCGCGGCCGTAGCCCAAGGGCGGCGCCCCCGCCTCCTCCCTTCTCGCGCAGCCGACTCCAGCCCTGGGTCTGCTCAGATCTTGGCGAGCGTGCCGAGGTAGAGCTCGATGACCTTGGGGTCGTTCAGCAGTTCCTCGCCGGTGCCGGTGTAGGCGTTCTGGCCCTGGTCGAGGACGTAGCCGCGGTGGGCGATCTCCAGGCACTTGGAGGCGTTCTGCTCGACCATGAGGATGGACACCCCGGCCTGGTTGATGGTGCGGACGGAGTCGAAGACGGTGTCCTGCATCATCGGTGAGAGGCCCGCGGAGGGCTCGTCGAGGAAGAGGACCGCCGGGTCGGTCATCAGGGCGCGGGCCATGGCCACGACCTGTCGCTCACCGCCGGAGAGGGAGCCGCACTTCTGCGAGCGGCGGTCGGAGACCAGCGGGAAGAGGTCGCTGACGGCGGCGTAGCGGCCGCGGAACTCCTTGGGCCGCAGGTAGATGCCCATCTCGAGGTTCTCCTCGACGGTGAGCGAGGGGAAGACGTTATCGTTCTGCGGCACGTAACCCAGTCCCTCGGAGACCAGGGCGTGCGCGGGGAGGGCGGTGATGTCCTTCTCCCCCAGCATGACCCGACCGGACCGCACGGGCACGAGACCGAACATCGCCTTGATGAGCGTGGACTTGCCGGCGCCGTTCGGGCCGATGATGCCGACGAGCTCGCCCTCGCCCACGTGCCCGGTGCAGCCGCGGAGGATGTCCACCTCCGGGATGTACCCGGCCACTAGGTCGATGGCGGCCAGCACCGGGGTGCTCTCGGTGTCAGTCATCCTCGGTCTCCTCCTCCTGCGGGGGCAGGCTGCGATGGGCGCCGAGGTAGGCCTCGATGACCGCCTCGTCGCGGCGGATGTCGTCGGGACGCCCCTCGGCGATGAGTCGGCCCTGGGCGAAGGTGGCGATCCAGTCGCTGATGCCCATGACGACGTCCATGTCGTGCTCGACGAGCACGATCGTCATGCCCTCGTCCCGCAGCGTCTGGATGTGGCCCAGCAGCGACTGGGTCAGTGCCGGGTTCACGCCCGCCATCGGCTCGTCCAGCATGATCAACGTCGGCTCGACCATGAGGGCCCGGGCCATCTCGAGGAGCTTGCGCTGGCCACCGGACAACGTCCCCGCGAACTCGTCACGCATGTGGGCCAGGTTGAAGCGGTCCAGCAGCTCATCGGCCCGGGCCGAGATCTCTGCCTCCTGCCGCCGCCACAGCGGCTTGACCAGTGCCGGCAGGAAGCGCTCCCCACGCTGCCCCGTCGCCCCGAGCATGAGGTTCTCGTGGGCGGTGAGCCGGGTCAGCGCCTTCGTCAGCTGGAAGGTGCGCACGAGGCCGGTGCGGGCCACCCGGTGGGCCGGGAGCTTCGTGATGTCCGTGCCCTGGAAGCTCCACCGACCCGAGTCCGGGTGGTCGAAGCCGGAGACGACGTTGAAGAAGGTGGACTTGCCGGCACCGTTGGGCCCGATGAGCGAGGTGATCGTGCCCCGCTCGATCTCCAGGTGGTCGACGTCCACCGCCTTCAGACCCCCGAAGGTGCGCACCACGTCGTCGGTGACGAAGATCGGGTCCGGCTTGGCCACGCCCGGCTCCGGGCGCACGTCGGCGAGGCGGGTCGCCCCCTTCGCCGGTGCCTGCTCACTTGACGTCAAGGCGCAGCTCCTTCTGGTTGCCGAGGATCCCGGCCGGTCGGTAGACCATGAGCAGCACGAGGGCCAGACCGACGACGATGAAGCGGGCCGCGCCGACGTCGCCGCTGTCGAGGACCTCCGGGGAGATCAGCCCGGACGCGGTGGCGCTGCGCAGGAAGCTGTCGAGGAAGGTCAGCAGGAACCAGAAGATCACCGACCCCAGCACCGGCCCCAGGACGCGGCTGGCGCCGCCGAGGATGACGATCGTGTAGAGGTAGAAGGTGACCTTCGGGTCGTAGCTGTCGGGCTGAACCGACTGGACGCTGACCGCCATGAGCACGCCGGCGACGGCGCCGAGCACGCCACCGAGGACGAGGCTCTGGAGCTTGAAGCCGTAGGCGCTCTTGCCCAGGCTGCGGGCGGCCAGCTCGTCCTCGCGAACCGAGCGGAGCACCCGGCCCCACGGGCTGGACATCAGCAGCAGGACCATGAGGCAGCTGAGCGCGACGAGCCCCCAACCGACCGTCATCACCCACAGCGAGCGGTAGTCGAAGGTGACCTGTCCCCACCCGTAGCTCCCCGGGGCGTAGGGGTTGAGCTCGAAGAACTCGTCGGCGAACTGGCGCAGCCCGTACACGCCGCCCGTGAGAGGCTCCAGCGTGCTGGACCGGTAGAAGTAGCGCAGCACCTCCGCCGCGGCGATGGTGGCGATGGCCAGGTAGTCGCCCCGCAACCGCAGCGTCGGCAGCCCGAGGATCAACGCCAGGAGCACCGCGCAGATGATGCCGACGAGCACGCCCACCCAGAGGGACCAGCCGAAGGTCACCACCGAGACCGCGACCCCGTAGGCCCCGACGAGCATGAAGCCCACCTGCCCGAAGTTCAGCAGCCCGGTGTACCCGAAGTGGATGTTGAGCCCGACCGCGGCCAGGGCGAAGTAGGCAGCCTCCGGGCCGACCATGCCCTGGACGGCATTGCCGAAGATGCTGGGCCAGTCCATGTCTCTCCTTGCCTCCCTCGATCAGCCCACGCGCTGTGCGCGGCCGAGGATCCCCTGGGGGCGGACGAGCAGGACGATGATCAGGGCGAGCAACGCCCACGCGTTCTGCAGCTCGGTGGGGAACCACAGCGTGGACAGCTGTGCGACCAGGCCGACGACGAGGCTGCCCACCACGGCCCCGAAGGCGCTGCCGAGTCCGCCGAGGATGACGCCGGCGAACATCAGCAGCAGCAGGTTGAAGCCCATGTCCCAGTACACCGCCGTGGTCAGCCCGTAGAAGACGCCGCCGAGCGCGGCCAGTCCCCCGCCGAGGATCCACACGAGCAGGATCACCCGGTCCACGTTGATCCCGGAGGACTCGGCGAGGTCCCGGTTGTCGCTGAGGGCGCGCATCGCCTTGCCGATCCGGGTGCGCTGCAGCATCAGGCCGACGCCGAGGATGACGAGGATCGCGATGATGGTCACCGTCAGGTCCCGTGGGGTGATCGAGACCGGCCCCAGGCTCATCTCCCCCTGCAGCCCGTATTGGTCGTACTGCTGGCGGCCTCCCCCGTAGAGCACCAGCAGCAGGTGACGCAGCAGCAGGGAGACCCCGATGGAGATGATGAACATCTGGATCAGGCCCGTCCCCCGCTTGCGAAGGGGGCGCCACAGCCCTCGCTCGAGCACCCCGCCGGAGGCGCCGCCGATGATGATCGCGATCACGACAGCGAGGACGAGGGGCAGGTCGAAGGGGCCCGAGGAGAAGAAGTAGGCGGCGATCGCGCCGAGCGCGACGAGCTCGCCGTGGGCGAAGTTGATCAGTCCCGTGGTGCCGAAGACGAGCGAGAGGCCCACCGAGGTGATGGCGATGATCGTGCCGTACTTGATGCCCTCGACGACCAGCTGCAGGAAGCGGCCCGCGAAGCCCGACCCCTCCTGCTCGGGCGGGACCGGCGCGTCGGCGGCGCCCGTGTCGGCGGTCGAGTCCTCCGTGGAGCTCGAGGAGGTCTCGCTCGCGGACTCGGGGTCCTGTTGCTTCGCGCTCGCCTTGATGAGCGGGAAGATCACGGTCGAGGCGCGTCCGCTGCTCACCTGCACGTCCGAGAGGGTCGCTCCCCCCTTGTCCCGGGGCTGCACCCCCTTCGGGATGGTGCCCACGTCGAGGGTGACCGAGTAGGTCCCCGGCTTCGGGACCTCGACCCGCCAGGCGCCGTCGGCGTCGGTCTTGGCGGTGCCGACCTCCTTGCCCTTGGCGGCGACGCTGAGGGAGGCGCCCTCGACGGGCTCACGGTCCGGGCCGAGCAGCGTGCCCTGGATGGCCTCGCCCTCCGCAGCGGTCACCGTGGCCGGGGCCCGGGTGGGCGTCGCGAAGGCGGCAGGGGCCACCAGCAGGGTCATCAGCAGTGCCGTGAAGGCCACCACGAGGCGTGCGCGCACGGATAGGCCTCCGGAAGACGTCGTTGTCGGATCGGAGGGAGCATAGCGGGACAGGGATGCACCGGGCCGGCATGCGGGTCGATGACATCCGACTGTGACCTTGTCGGCGGAGCGGCCTCAGCCGTCGAACCAGTACCCCCGGCCGCCGAACCAGTCGTCGTAGCCAGCGGGCGCCTGCCCCGGCGCCCGCGAGCCGAGGTAGGACCCGAGCACCGCGGCGCCGAGGTCGTCCAGCTCCGGCGCGACGACCGTGCCGCCGGCCCTGCGGGCGAGACTGTCGATGAAGCGCGCCAGGCCGGGGTCCTCCCCCAGCCGGAAGAAGGTGGTCTGGGCCCCGAACCGCGCCAGGGCGTCGAGCTCGCGGACGGTGAGGGCGATCGTCAGCGGGTGTGGCGGGTAGTCGAAGAAGGTCTCGCCGTGGGGCTCCAGGTGGGCCGTCGGCTCACCGTCGGTGACGATGAGCAGGACCGGCTGGGCGTTCGGGTGCCTGCGGAAGTGACGCTGGGCGAGCAGCAGGGCGTGGTGGAGGTTGGTGCCCTTGTCCCAGAACGCGTCCAGCTCGGTGAGCTCCTCGATCTCCATGGCCTGCGCGTGGCGGCCGAAGCCGATCAGCTGCAGGTCGTCCCCGCGGAACCGGGTGCTGATGAGGGTGTGCAGGGCCAGCGCGGTGCGCTTCATGGGGACCCACCGCCCGTCCATCGCCATCGAGAAGGAGGTGTCGACGAGCAGGGCGACCGCCGCCTGGGTGCGTGCCTCGGTCTCGCTGACCTCGATGTCGTCGGTCGTGATGAGGCGGTCTCCCCCTTCGCCCGCACGCCGGCGGATGCCGTTGAGGACGGTGCGCGGGATGTCCCACGGCTCGGTGTCACCGAACTCCCACTGCCGCGTCGTGCCGGAGCGTTCGCCGGCGGCGCCGGCCTGACGCAGGTCGCGCTGCCCCTGACGACCGGACATGCGCCGGGCGATGTCGCGCAGGAGGGAGCGGCCGAGCTGACGCATCGCCTTCGGCGTCAGGCGCAGCTGTCCCTGGGAGTCGCGCCGGACCTGCCCGCTGCTGCGCAGCGCCTGCTCGAGCTCGCGCAGGGCGCGGACGTCGACGGCCGCCTCGTCTCCGAGCTGGCGGGCGAGCTCGTCGAGGTCGATGTCGTCGAGCCGGGCGCCGCCGTAGGACTGGGAGACCTGGTCGGCGAGCTCGTCCAGCGCGGCGAGGTCCTGCAGGACGCCGGTGCCGTCACCGAGACCGAGTCCCTGCTCACCGCCGAACTGCTCCGACCCGCTCCAGTCCTCCCCCGGGCGCAGGGACTGCAGGTTGCCGTCGAGACGGCTCAGCGACTCCATCAGCTCCGGTGAGCCGAAGGCCTGCGCGGACAGCTGCATGAGCTCCTCGCGCTGCTCGGGGGTCATCGAGTTGAGCATCCGCTGCGCGGCCGAGGCCCGCTGCGCCATGGTGTCGATGAGCTCGTCGACGTCCTTGGGGCCCTCGGGGAAGAAGTCCCCGTGCTTCGCCATGAAGTCCTCGAAGTCCTGCGGTGTGTCCTCACCCCGCTGGTGCTTCTCGAGCAGCTCGTTGAGGTCGGAGACCATGTCCGACACGGCAGCCCGGTCCTCGTCGGTCGCGCCCTCGAGCGCCTGCTTCATGCCGGCGAAGCGCTGCTCGAGGACCTCACGGCCGAGCAGGTCCTTGATCCGCTCGTAGTCCTGCCGGGCCTTCGGGGACTGCCACTGGTAGTCCTGCAGCTCGGTGACCGCGGCGGCCGTCGAGTCCGGCAGCCCCTCGAGGCGCATCTCGGAGAAGGCCCGATCGGTGTCGTCGAGGTCCACGTCGCGCGCCAGCTGGCCCCGCTCCTCGAGCACGGCCCGGTCGAGCACCTCGCGGACCTCGCGCAGCGTCCCGTCGAGGTCGTGCTGCGCCAGCAGCTCCCGGCGCTTCTCGTGGATCTGCCGGGAGAGGACGTCCAGGCCGGGGCGGCCGTTGCTGCCGCGGCGCAACAGCTCCTGCAGGGCCCGCTCCGGCGAGGAGCCACCCATGACGCGCTCACCGATCGAGTCCAGCGCCTCGGCGATGTCGACGGGTGGCGCGAGCGGGTCGCCCCCGTCGTAACGCCGGAAGCGGCTGCGGCTAGTGGCCATACACGGTTTCGCCTCCCGCGGAGTCCTTCCCGACCTTGCGGGCGAGGTAGAGGCCCTCGAGCGCGAGCTCGGCAGCCGCGGCGCGTTCGCCCTCGGACGTGGCGGAGAGCCGCTCGAAGAGGTCCTCGTAGACGGTGGCCTCACCGAGCGAAGGGAGTCCCTCCAGGAAGTCGCGTGCGCCCATCTGCTCACCGGTCGAAATCTCGGCGCCCTCCTCTATGGCGGCGACGAGCGGACCGAAGTCGATGCCGCGCACGAGGTGCCGCACGGTCTCGGCGACCGCGGTGCGCAGCAGGTGGGTGAGCACCTCCTGCTCGCGGCCCTCCTCGCCGCTCTCGAACTCGATCTTGCCGCCGAGGACCTCGACGGCGGTCTCGAGGTCGACGACGCGGGCGACGGCCTCCCCTTCGTCCTGCCGCGCGGCGCGGTGCAGGGCCGAGGCGGCGATCGTCTCGGCGCCGGCGATGGTGAAGCGGGCGCTCACCCCGCTGCGCTGGTCGACCGAGGAGGACTCGCGCAGGTTGCGGGTGAAGCGGGCGAGGATCTCCAGCAGGTGGTCGGGCACCTCGGCGACGAGGTCCGCCTCCTGCCGGGTCACGGCCGTCTCGGCCTCGAGCTCGCGTGGGTAGTGGGTGCGGATCTCGGCGCCGAAGCGGTCCT
>CAYLUX010000048.1:13072-17615 GCA_964386935.1 uncultured Janibacter sp. | reverse complement strand
CGGCCCCGGGGCCGACCTCGGTCAGCCCCTCCTGGGTCACGACCTCGCTCACGCCACGGATCAGCTGGCTGAGGATGACCCCCGAGTTGCCGCGGGCCGCCATGAGCGCCGCGCGGGACATCGCCGCGGCCTCGACGTCGAGGGTGACCGCCGCGCCCACGGCCTCGTGCTCGGTCCGGACCGAGTCCAGGGCCTGGTCGAGGGTGAAGTACATGTTGGTGCCGGTGTCGCCGTCGGGGACGGGGAAGACGTTGAGCCCGTCGATCTCCGCCCGGCGCGCGGCGAGGGCCGCCCGGGTCACGACGACCCAGCGGCGCACGGAGTCGGCATCGAGGACGTGCAGCACGCCGTCACGGTACCGTCCCGTCATGACGGCCGGGCCCGTCCACCCGTTTTGGACGCTTCCCCCCGCCTCCGCTACGCTGTACCGGTTGCCCCGCACTCCCCCTTCGTGGAGATTGCCCGGGGCCGCACACACGTTACTGACGAACACCAGGAGATACCCGTGGCTGCCAACTGCGACGTCTGCGGCAAGGGACCGTCCTTCGGACACTCCATCTCGCACTCGCACCGCCGCACCAAGCGTCGCTGGAACCCGAACATCCAGCGCGTTCGGGCCAAGGTGGGCGACGCGGGCGGGACCCCGAAGCGTCTCAACGTCTGCACCTCGTGCCTCAAGGCCGGCAAGGTCACCCGCTGACCAGCTGACCTCACCCGAGAGAGCCGCCGCCCCTGACGGGCGGCGGCTCTCTCGTGTCACGCCACGTTCGTCACCGGGCGAAGTGGTCCCAGCCCAGCACGGTCGGGGTCGCGCCGTCCACGCGCACGCCCTCTCCCTCGACCACCCGGCCGATCGCCCGCCAGCCCTCGGGCGGCTCGCTCTCGAAGGTCGCGACGAGCGAGTGCTCCTCGCCCCCGGAGAGGACCTGGGTGAGCGCGTCCTCCTCCCCGAGCGCCAGCTCGAGCGGGCCGGCGGCGATCTCCCGCAGTGCCTGACCGGAGAGCTCGATGCCCACGCCGCTCGCAGTGGCCAACCGACCGACGTCGCGCACCAGCCCGTCCGAGACGTCGATCATCGCGCGGGCCCCGACCCCGGCGGCCACGGGCCCCTGCTCCAGCGGCGGCGCTCCCGCGGTGCGGTGGACCCGGCACAGCTCGTCGACCGCCAGGGCGCCGGCGTCGGCGTCCGCAGGCAGCGGCGGGTCGCTCGCCGTGCGTCCGCGTCCCTCGAGCAGCAGCTGCAGGCCTCCCCCGGAGCGGCCCAGCGATCCCGCCACGGCGACCGTGTCCCCCGGCCGCGCGCCGTCGCGTCGGACCGGTGTGCGCCCCTGCATGTCGCCGACGGCGGTGACCGCGACGAGCACGGAGCCGGCCTCCGCCGAGGAGATGTCGCCCCCGATCACCGGCACCCCCGCGTCCTCCGCCCCGGCGGCGATCCCCGCACCGATGCCGAGCACCCGGTCCACCGGGGTCTCCGGATCGGCGGCGAGCGCGACCAGCAGCCCGGTCGGGGCCGCACCCATCGCCGCGAGGTCCGCGAGATTCTGCACGACGAGCTTGCGCCCGACCTCCCCTCCGCTGGACCAGTCCTCACGCCAGTCCCGGCCGCGGACCATCGAGTCGGTCGTCAGCACCACGCTGCCCGACGGCGCCGCGAGCACCGCCGCGTCGTCCCCCGGACCGAGGAGCACCTCGGCCACGCCGCCCCCGGTCGGCAGCAGCGGGAAGAGCTGCCCGAGCAGCTCCCCCTCGGACAGGTCGCGCAGCCGCTGCGCCATCGGGTCTCCTCGGGTGGACGAAGGGGGTCAGGACGGCACGGTAGCCTCCCGGCCGTGTCCGTCCTCACCCGCCGAGCTCTGCCGACCACCCTGGTGGCCCCCTTCGTCCTCCTGCTGACCGGTTGCGGACCGGTGGACGTGGCCGAGCCGGAGCTCGCCTCCGCCCCTGCCTGCACCCGGGTGGCGAAGCACTGGCCCGAGACGCTCTCCGGCGAGGGGCAGGTCGAGACCGACCCGAAGGGCCCGGCGATGCGCGCCTGGGGCGACCCGCCGATCATCGCCCGGTGCGGGATGCCCGCACTCGGCCCGACGGAGCAGCAGTGCATCGACGTCAGCGGCGTGGACTGGGTCGCCGAGGAGCTGAGCGACGGCACCCGGATGACCACCTTCGGGCGCGACCCCGCGCTGGAGGTCATCGTCCCGGAGGGGTACGGGCCGGCCCCGCTGCTGCTGCCCGCCTTCGAGGAGGCGGCCAAGGAGCTCCCGAAGAACGAGCTCTCCTGCAGCTGAGGCCCGGTCAGCGCAGACCGACCTCGCGCTCCAGCGCCAGCCGGATGAGCTCGTCGACCAGCTGCGGGTAGTCGATCCCGCTCTCGGCCCACATCCGCGGGTACATCGAGGTCGGGGTGAAGCCGGGCATCGTGTTGATCTCGTTGATCATGACGGCGCCGTCCTCGGTGACGAAGCAGTCCACGCGCGCCAGCCCCTCGCAGCCGAGCGAGTCGAAGGCCGCGGCCGCGAGCCGGCGCACCTCCTCGGTCGCCCTCGGCCCGATGTCGGCCGGGCAGGAGAGGACCACGGAGTCGCCGTCGAGGTACTTCGCTTCGAAGTCGTAGAAGTCGTGCCCGTGCCCGGACTCGACGACGATCTCGCCGGGCTGGGAGGTCCGGGGCGGCTCCAGGCCGCGCCCCTGCAGGACCGCGCACTCGATCTCGCGCCCCTCGATCCCCTGCTCGACGATGACCTTGCGGTCGTGCTCGCGCGCGGCCTCGATGGCGGCCTCGAGGTCCTCGGGACGGTCGACCTTCGTCACGCCCATCGAGGAGCCGGCCCGGCAGGGCTTGACGAAGACCGGGTAGGTCAGCGCAGAGACGGCGTCCATCGCCGCGGCCCGGTCCCGGCGCCACTGCGCGTCGCCGATGACGGTGTAGGGCCCGACGGGCAGGCCGGCGCCGGCGAAGACGACCTTCATGTAGTGCTTGTCCATGCCGGCGGCGGAGGCCAGGACCCCGGAGCCGACATAGCGGGTGTCGGCGAGCTCGAGCATCCCCTGGAGCGTGCCGTCCTCCCCGTAGGGTCCGTGCAGCAGCGGGAAGACGACGTCCACCTCGCCGAGGGTGTCCATCGCCTCGCCCGGGCGGTGCGTGGTCAGGCGCCGCTCCCCCACCCTCGTCGGCAGCGCGACCTCGGTCCCGGTGTGGGTGACCTCCGGGGTGTTGCCGGCGGTGAGCCGCAGCGGGGTCGGGTCGTCCTCGACAAGGACCCACTGGCCCTCACGGGTGATCCCGATGGGCACGACGTCGTAGGCCTCGCGGTCGATGGCCCCCAGCACGCCTGCCGCGGTGGCGCACGAGACCGCGTGCTCGGAGGAGCGTCCACCGAAGACGACGGCGACGCGGGGCTTGCGCTTCTTGGGGCTGCTCATCGTCTCCGAACACTAGCCTCTAATCTCGACACATGACCGAAGACCACGCCCGGACCCCCCACTCGGACCTCTCTCCCAGGACGAAGGTCGTGGCGCTGGGCCGGCCGGAGCGCACGCCCGGGGCGCCGCTCAACCCGGCGGTCACCTTCACCTCGACCTACGTCGCGGACGGGCCGGCGAACTACGCGCGGGTCGACAACCCGAGCTGGACCCCCTTCGAGCAGGCGGTCGGCGAGCTCGAGGGCGGCGACGGCCTGCTCTACTCCTCCGGGATGGCCGCGATCACCGCGGTGCTCTCGCTCGTGCCCGTCGGCGGGGTCGTCGTCGCCCCGGCAGCGGCCTACAACGGGCTCGTCTCCGCCCTCACCGACGCCGACGCGGAGGGACGGATGCACGCCCGCTGGGTCGACGTCACCGACGAGGTGCAGGTCGCCACGGCGCTGGAGGGCGCGGACCTGCTGTGGCTGGAGTCCCCGACCAACCCCCTGCTGGACGTCGCCGACCTCGCGGCGCTCACCCGGGCGGGGCACGAGGCGGGCGCGCTGGTGGCGGTGGACAACACCTTCGCCACGCCGCTGCTGCAGCGCCCCCTCGACGACGGCGCGGACGTCGTCGTCCACTCCGCGACCAAGTACCTCTCCGGGCACTCCGACGTCATCCTCGGTGTCACCGTGACCCGTCCGGGCGAAGGGGGCGAGGCCCTGCGGCAGCGACTGGCCCGCCACCGCACGCTCGGCGGTGCCATCGCGGGGCCGATGGAGGCGTGGCTGGCGCTGCGGGGGCTCCGCACGCTCTCGCTGCGGCTGGAGCGGGCCTGCGCCAACGCCGCCGAGCTGGCCACCCGGTTGGAGGGCCACCCGCGCATCTCGCGGGTGCGATACCCGGGGTGGGGCGCGGTGGTCTCTGTCGAGGTCGCCGGTGAGAGCGACGGCGCCGCGGAGGCCGAGGCACTGGCGGCGGGCACACGGCTCTGGTCGAACTCGACGAGCCTCGGCGGCGTGGAGTCCCAGCTCGAGCGCCGCCGCCGCCAGCCCGGCGAGCCGGAGGTCGTCCCGGTGGGCCTCGTGCGGATGTCGGTCGGCGTCGAGGACGTCGAGGACCTCTGGCGCGACCTGGAGGC
>CAYLUX010000048.1:10645-12972 GCA_964386935.1 uncultured Janibacter sp. | reverse complement strand
GCCTTCCGCGCGCGGGAGAGCAGCTCGCGCACGATCTCCTCGGCGGAGGCGCCGTGGTGGACGGCATTGTTGACCTGCTCGGTGATCGGGACGTCGACGCCGTGGGCGCGGGCGAGGTCGAGGATCGAGGCGCAGGACTTCACGCCCTCGGCGGTCTGCTTCGTCTCGGCGATGACCTGCTCGACGCTCATCCCCTGACCGAGCTTGACCCCGAAGGAGTGGTTGCGCGAGAGCGGCGACATGCACGTGGCGATGAGGTCACCGACTCCGGCGAGCCCGGCGAGGGTGCGCGGGTCGGCGCCGAGCGCCACCGACAGCCGAGTGATCTCGGCCAGACCGCGGGTGATGATCGAGGCCTTCGTGTTGTCCCCGAGCTGCAGGCCCTGGGCCATGCCGACCGCGAGGGCGATGACGTTCTTGACCGCCCCGCCCATCTCGGCACCGACGACGTCGGTGGAGGTGTAGGGCCGGAAGTAGCTCGTCGAGCAGGAGGCGGCGACCTTCTCCGCCGCGTCCGCATCGGGGCACGCGACGACGGTGGCGGCCGGCTGGCGGTCGGTGATCTCCCGGGCGAGGTTGGGTCCGGAGACGACGCCAACGCGCTGCGGGTCGACCCCACCCGCCTCGGCGATGACCTCGCTCATCCGCTTGGTCGTGCCGAGCTCGATGCCCTTCATCAGGGAGATGACGATCGCGTCGCGACCGAGCAGGTGGCCCCAGTCCGCGAGGTTGGCCCGCAGGGTCTGCGACGGCACCGAGAGCACGATGATCTCTGCCCCGTCGGTGACCTCGGCAGGGTCGGTGGAGGCGGAGATCCCGGAGGGCAGGGAGAAGCCGGGCAGGTAGTCCTCGTTGACGCCGGCATTCAGCTGCGCGACGAGCTCGGGACGTCGTCCCCACACGCGCACCTCGTTGCCCGCGTCGGCGAGGATCGAGGCGAAGGCCGTCCCCCAGCTCCCGGCTCCGAATACTGCTGCTGTGCTCACGATTTGTCTCCTCGCGTGTACCTGCCCGTCAGCGTCATGCCGTGCGCCTTCGGGTCGAATCGTTCCTCCGGGGCCCGCAGGCCGCGGATCTGCCCGAGCTCGTCGGTGATGGCCCGCATGACCCGGTCCGTCGCGGTGGCGACGACCTTGGAGCTCATCGGCTGCTCCCGCAGATCCGCCAGGTCGACGGGCTCGCCGAACCGGATATGCACCGTGTGCCGGCGCCAGATCCGTGGCACCCGGGCGTACGGCGGCAGCAGTCCCTGAGCGCCCCAGTGCGCGACCGGGATGACCGGGCACCCCGACTCCAGCGCCAGCCGCGCCGCACCGGTCTTGCCCCGCATCGGCCACTCGTCGGGGTCCCGGGTGAGGGACCCCTCGGGGTAGATCCCGAGGCAGTGCCCCTGCGCGAGCGCGGCTCTCGCTTGGGGCAGCGACTGCGCGGCGGAGGCCCGCTCCCGCTCCACCTTCACCTGGTTCGTCGAGCGCATGACCCATGCGATCACCGGGACCTTGAAGAGGGTGTCCTTGGCGAGGAAGACCGGCGGGATGCCCCGGTCGTAGAGCACATGTGCCCACGGGAAGGGATCGCTGTGGGAGTTGTGGTTCACCGCGGCGATGAAGCCGCCCTCGGGCGGGATGTTCTCCGCGCCGTGCACCTCGTAGCGCAGCAGGAGCCGCAGCAGCGGCCGCATGACGAGTGCGACGAAGCGGTACACGAGGGGTATCGGAGGACGACCGGCCCCCATGGGCAACCTCCTTCGCCAGCTCCGCCTCGATCCACGGGATCCCGTGATCCTGCTCACCTTATGGCACGACTATCCTTCTCACCGTGCAGGCCACCGTCTTCTCCCACGACCCGGACACGGGGACCACCGTCGTCACCGACGAGGGGATCTCCCACGAGGTCTCCCCCGACGTCTTCGCGGCCAGCGGCCTGCGCTTCCTGCGACCGGGACAGCGGGTCAGCCTCACCCGGGAGTCCGGCGAGATCACCCGGATGTGGATCGTCGGCATCGGCCGGGACGAGACCATCCGCTGACAACGGTGTCGGGCCCCGGCCGAGGTGGCCCGGGCCCGACACCGTCGTCAGGGCGAAGGGGGTTCCCCTCAGCTCTTCGAGCTGGTCGCCTTCTTCGCGGCGGTCTTCTTGGCCGTGCTCTTCTTCGCGGGTGTCGACTTCTTCGCCGTCGACTTGCTCGCGGTCGACTTCTTGGCAGGAGTCGACTTCTTGGCCGTGCTCTTCGCGGGCGTCGACTTCTTCGCCGTCGACTTGCTCGCCGTCGACTTCTTGGCGGTGCTCTTCTTCGCGGGCGTCGACTTCTTCGCCGTCGACTTCTT